>JBKPPU010000404.1:0-5856 GCA_046733695.1 Acidobacteriota bacterium | reverse complement strand
ACAACACACAGAGTGCTACCGCTTACGCATCGCCATCGCCGACACCGCGCAACCGCGAGGAAGTACCACAGGACTCTGACGAAGTAGTCAAAGTTGAGACCAATCTCACCAACATCTTCTTCACCGCGGCCGACAAAAACAAACGCTTTATCAGCGATCTTAAAGCCGAGGACATTCGCATACTTGAAGATGGCCAGCCACAGGACATTTTCACGTTTCAACAGAACATTGATCTTCCGCTCTCTCTCGCGATTCTGATCGATACGAGTGCCTCCGAAGAACGCACTCTGCCCGATGAGAAGGAAGCTGCTCGCGCGTTTCTCGAGAATATTCTGCGGCCGCAAAAGGACGAGGCTGCAGTGGTTTCGTTCACGGGTGAAACAACTCTCGAACAGGGCTTCACCGGAAGTGTCGATCGACTCAGAAGAGCGATCGATCATGTGGAATTTGTGCCGCCATCGGGATACATCGGCGGCGGAGTGGTCGTTAACGGAACGCCCCCGATCTCCGGAACCAATCAGAGTTTGGCAGGTTCGACGGCAATCTGGGACGCAGTCTGGGCGACCTCCGAAGAGTTGATGGTGCAATCCGCGGAACATACACGTCGCGCGATCATTCTGCTGACAGACGGTGTCGACACCAGCAGCCAAATGAAGATGCATGATGCGATTGATCGGGCCCAGAAATCCGACGCGCTTATCTACGCTATCGGCATCGGCGACCGCTATTCATTCAACGTCAATGAAGGTGACCTCCGGAAAATCGCGGAGAGAACCGGCGGGCGCGCTTACTTTCCAAGACACGAACGAGATCTGCGCGACGCCTTCACCCAGATTCAGCGCGACCTCCGCGAACAATATCTCGTGGCATACTCACCGACGAACAAAGCTCGGGACGGCTCATACCGGAAGATCGAAATCCAGGTCGTAAACCCGGCTCTCAAGCAGCAAGAGCTCAAACTCAACTACCGCGCCGGCTATTTCGCCAAGACGGGCGGGCCTCAGCCGCCCCCAACAACTCGAAAACGCATTCAGGATCAATAGTTTAGGTCGCCGATTATAAGGATTGGGGACCGATCCGCGCTGATCAGGCCCGCAATCCGTGTAATCCGTAGAACCCGTGGCCAACTTTCATTAAACCTGTTATACTGCAGCGGCCAGCGCGTTCGCCATCTGGCTCTGTAAGAAACTCCCACACCAAATCTCCGTTGTACCTCCCGAGGTTTTCTTACTCAATACGCCGGACAGACAGACTGAATGAGAACAAGCACCTCAGAGCGGGGCCGAGTCCTGATTGTCGATGACGATCGGAAGATCCTCGATCTGCTTGTTGACCTTCTTGAATTGGAAGGTTACCTGGTGTCGACCGCTTCTGATGGCGCACAAGCCATCGAACTCGCGCGTTCGTTCGATCCTGATCTCATAGTCAGCGACGTGGTGATGCCGGTGCTGGGCGGGCTCGAACTGTGCCGCCGTTTGAAAGAAGACGCCCGCACGGCCTACATCCCCGTGATGCTCATCAGCGGCCTCATCCCTTCTGACGATGGCGGTATTCAGGGTTTGCACGCCGGTGCTGACGACTACATCGATCTCCCGTTCCGAAATGAAGAGCTGCTGGTGAAGGTCGCTCGCCTCGTCGAACGGCATCGCATCGAAGGCGCATTGAAAGAGAGTGAAGAGCGTTATCGTAGCCTCGTCGAACTGTCGCCGGACGCCATCGTTGTTCATCATGAAGGAAAGTTCACTTACGTCAACCCAGCCGCAGTGAAACTTTGGGGTGCCTCCTCGCCCGAAGATCTGATCGACAGGTCGGTTCTGGACGTCGTACATCCCGATTACTGTGACCACGTCAAAGAAGGCATCGACTACATTCAAACATTTCAAGTGCCGACGACGCTTGCAGAACAGAAGTATCTCAGGCTAGACGGATCCGTGATTGATGTTGAAGTGACCGGGCTGCCCTTCACTGCCGAAGGGAAATCGGCGGTGCTGTCCGTTATCCGAGACATCACCGAAAAAAAACAGGCGCGCGAGGCGCTGCGAAAAGCCGAGAAGCGCCTGCGAACCGTCGTCGGCAGCGCGCCACTCATTCTTTTTGCGACTGACAAAAACGGCATCTTCACACTCTGCGAAGGCGAAGGACTGAAGAGTCTCTCACTCGAACCCGGTGAACTCGTGGGCAAGTCAGTGTTCGACGTTTACGCCGACACTCCGAAAGTCGGAGAGAACATCCGGCGCGCGTTGAGTGGAGAATCGTTCACGTCATCGGTTGACATCAGCGGACTTGTTTACGACGTGCGTTATTCGCCGCTCACCGACGACCGCGATAACGTTTTGGGTGTTATCGGCGTGGCGACCGACATCACCGAACAACGCCGCGCCGAGGCGTCGATCAGGGAAAGCGAAGAACGTTATCGAGAACTTTTCGAAAACGCCAACGACATCATCTACACGCACGATCTGCAGGGTAATTTTACTTCGCTAAATCGCAGCGGTGAACGAATCACTGGCTACTCACGCGAGGAGGCGGCGCTGATGAATGTTGCTGACGTTATTGCGCCTGAATATTTGAACCTCGCGCGCGAGATGATCGCGCACAAGGCCAGTGAAAAAGTATCGACGGTTTATGAGATCGACATCATCTCGAAGCACGGGCGGCGTGTTCGTCTCGAAGTCAGTACACGACTGATCTTTAGTGATGGTAAACCGATTGGCGTGCAGGGAATCGGGCGCGATCTGACCGAGCGCAAACATTCCGAAGAAGCGTTGCGCGAGAGTCAGGCGTACCTGGCCCAACAGGCACAGCGCGAGGCGATGACGCATCGCATCTCCCAGGCGATTCGCTGTTCGCTCGATAGTCGCGAGATTTATCAAACCGCCGTTAAAGAATTGGGTTCGTACTTGAGGGTCGATCGTTGTTCTTTGTTCATGCGCGACGACCGCGCAAAGTGCGCCACGAACGTCGCTGAGTATCATGCAACCGGAGTTGAACCGGCGGCGTCCGATTTCGCCCTGAGCCATCTCCAGTCATTGATTGCGGCGCTCGATACGACAGGTGTTTTGCCTTTTCCAGATGCAGCGAAAGACGAGCGCATCACCGACCTCTACCAGAACATTCTTTCAAAGGCGAACGTCCAGTCGATCATGTACGTCGCGATCCGCGTTGGGGATGATGTTCCGGCGGCATTCGCTCTTTCTACGACTAAGCACGTCAGGCAATGGAGTGAAGCTGACATCGCTCTAGCCAAAGCAGTTGCCGATCAAACCGGAATTGCAATCCGGCAAGCCGAGCTTTATCAGAAAGCGGAAACCACTTCGACGCGTGAAGCCCTCGTGAATCGTTTGACGATGGCTATTCGCGCGTCGCTGAGTTTGGGTGAAGTTCTCAGTACCGCCACGGTGGAACTCGGTCGCGCTCTGACTACCTCGCGCGTTCATCTCTTCTTGTTAGACAGCGAAGGTGTTAGTCCACCGATCGAATACGAATATCTCGCGCCCGGTGTCCGCAGTATCAAACACACCGACATCGACTACAACGATCCGATCGCACGGCGGCTCTCCAACTCTCTCGAGCCGCTGATCGTCGACGACGCCGTTAACTACGGCGATTCATCGAACGCGTTGAGCGAGTATGTTCGGGAACAAGCCCAACTACTCGATATCCGTTCTGCCATCAACTATCCATTGATCGTGAAGGGACAGTTTCGCGGCGTTCTGTGCATTCACCAAACGGACCGCAAACGCCTGTGGGCGGAAGACGAAATTACTTTGGTCGAGGCGCTAGTGGAACGACTGGCCATCGGTATCGCGCAGGCCGAGTTGTTCGAGATGGTGGCGCGTGGAAAGACCGAGTGGGAAACCACCTTCGATGCGATGTCAGACGGCATCTTCATCTTCGATCGTGCCGGCGAGTTGAAGCGCGTCAACCGCGCCGGCGCCGCGATGGAAGCCGTTCATCCACGATTGTTACTCGGCAGGCAGTGTTGCGACATTCTGCGAACCAGTGAAGAAGACGAAGCGTGTGTGGTTGAAAAGGCACTCGAAACAGGTCGGAGTGTGACGATCGAGATCACTCCGAATCGTCTCAATCGCCCCTTGCTGGTTTCCGTCGAGCCGATCTTTGAGGAGAACAATCAGGCAATGGCGGTGGTGTGTACCGCACGCGATCTCTCCGATTTGCGTAAGGTCCAGGCAGTCGCGCGCGAGCATCAATCGTTGCTGACGAATATTCTCGAAAGCGCGCGCGAATCGATCTATGCGGTCGATACCGATGGAAACTTCAAATGGTGCAACACAGCAACGTTGAAGGGCTTGGGTTATCAACGCAGCAACTTCATTGGCCGGCCATTGCTGAGCATGGTCTACGAAGCTGACCGTGACCTCGTGCGCGAGAAACTCGACGCCGCGTTGCAGGGTGTGCCGCAAACTTACGAAATGCGTTACTTCTCACACGATGGACAACTGCGTTATGCGCGCGTCGACAATTCGCCGCTCGTAGTTGAAGGACGAACAACCGGTGTCCTGGGAATTGCGCGCGACATTACGGAGCAGAAGGAAGAGCGCGAGCGTGCGGCGCGAGCTGATAAGTTGCGCGCACTCGGCCAACTGGCATCCGGTGTCGCTCACGATTTCAATAACTCACTGGCTGCCATTCTCGGTCGTGCACAACTGCTGCGACGCCAGATCGGTGAACCCGCACTGGTACGCAATCTCGATATCATTCAAACTGCGGCTGAAGATGCCGCGGCCACGGTTCGTCGCATTCAGACATTCGCGCGCAAATCGGCGGTAAAGGAGTTTGAGCTGGTGGACGTCGCGGGACTACTCAACGATGCAATCGAGATAACGCGAACCCGCTGGCAAAACGAAGCGCGTATTCGCGGGCTTGAATATGACGTAAGACTCAACACCGAGCAGGGACAGTTTACCTATGGAAGTGCTTCTGAACTGCGCGAAGTGTTCGTCAACATGATCGTGAATGCCGTCGACGCGATGCCGCGTGGCGGAAAACTGTTAATAACCTGCCGTCGAAAAGATGAAAGACTGCAACTGCATTTCAGTGACAACGGAATGGGAATGCCCGACGACGTGCAGCAGAAGATATTCGAGCCGTTCTTCTCAACCAAAGGTGCGCACGGGACCGGACTCGGTTTGTCCGTAAGTTACAGCATTATCGAACGACATTCCGGATCGATCAGCGTTGTCTCGAAACCTGGAGCCGGCACCAACTTCACGATCGACCTACCGTCGGTTGCCGCCGAAACATCGTCGGACGATCTTTCAACTGAACTGAACGACGCGCTGAGCTTGAAGATTCTCGTCGTTGATGATGAAGCACCGGTAAGAGAGACACTCGCTGAAATGCTGGTCGCCGTCAATCACCAGGTTGAACTGGCGGGCAGCGGTCACGAAGCGGTGGAAAAACTCCAGAGAGGTGGTTTTGACTTCGTCTTCACCGATCTGGCGATGCCCGAAATGGACGGCTGGGAGACCGCGCGGGTGATTCGAAAACACTGGCCTGGTCTGAAGATTGTTCTGGTAACGGGTTATGGTCCAACGACCACTCCGCCACCAGGAGAAGAAGATCTGGTCGACGCCATCATCGGGAAGCCTTTCGACTTCACGCAAGTAGGATCGACCCTTACCGCTCTAAGCAGAGAACTCTGCCACAGATGATCCGCGTCCATCTGCATTCATCCGCGGCAGAAGTTCTTAATTGAAGTTCATAATTCCGGCGCTGGCAGTAAATCCTACTCCAAATCCAACCACCATCGTCGGGCCTGACCATTCGTCTTTCTCAGCCAACATAAAGCCGGTCGATGCGCTCGAGAGATTGCCATAACGTTCCAGCACCTGG
>JBKPPU010000403.1:0-14653 GCA_046733695.1 Acidobacteriota bacterium | reverse complement strand
AGATGGTCTTGGGTCATTGGGCCTTTGATATACGACGTGCATAACATTTGGCAAGTCGGCTGATGGTAAGTTATAGTCCGGCATCGTTCAGAAAACGTTCAGACAGAATCGGTGAGCTATGGGTCTGCTAAGTCTCCTTCCCAAAGAAGATCAATACTTTGATCTGTTTACGCAAATGACCGTCTACATCTCTTCGGCTGCTCGCGAGTTGAAGGAGATGATGGCGGACAAAAATCACGACTACGGCGAGTATGCGCAGCGCATCAAGGGCGTCGAGCACGCCTGCGACGAGCTGACACACAATATCTCGACGCGTTTGAACAAGTCGTTTATCACGCCGTTCGATCGCGAAGACATCTACATGATGTCAACCGCGCTGGACGACATCGTCGACCTGATTGACGATGCGGCGCGTGCGATCATCATCTTCGACGTTAAGGAAATCACTGACTACGCGCGCGACTTTGCTGACGTGATCGAGCGGATGGCCGAACAGCTCAAAGAGATCGTCTCCACGCTGCAACGTCCTAAGAACATCACGCAGCGGCTGGTCGAGATTCATCGCCTCGAGAACGAAGGCGACGACATCTATCACGCCGCGATTGCCGAGCTGTTTCACGATTCCGTCGACGCATTAACCGTTTTGAAATGGAAAGAGGTTTACGAGAAGCTCGAAGCCGCGGTCGATCGTTGCGAGAACGTGGCGAACATTATTGAGAGTGTGATTATCAAGCATACTTAGTCGCCATCGCACATGACTGCAACTCTGGCTTTCGTCATCATTCTCGTCTTCCTGGCGCTTGTTTTCGACTACATCAATGGTTTTCACGATGCTGCGAATTCGATCGCTACCGTAGTTTCGACTCGCGTCCTTTCACCGGGCCTCGCAGTTATCTGGGCCGCCTTCTTCAACTTCGTTGCGTTTGCGGTATTCGGCACGCGTGTCGCGAAGTCGATTGGCGACGGCGTTCGCATGGATCTAATCAGTGCTGACTTGCGTCTTTACGTCTTACTCGCGGCACTACTCGGCGCGGTTGTATGGAATCTCATCACCTGGTACCTCGGGCTGCCGACGTCCAGTTCACATGCATTGCTCGGCGGTTATGCCGGAGCAGGCATCGCGGCGTACGGCGGTGTCAGCGGTTTGCTCAAAGCTGAAGTCTGGCTTCGCACGCTGAAGTTTATCGTGCTCTCGCCGCTGATCGGCATGTTGCTGGGGTTCACGTTGATGGTTGCCGTCTACTGGATCTTTCGAAGGTTTTCAGCCGCACGCGTCGACAAGATCTTCCGACGAGGTCAACTCTTGTCAGCAGCAGCATTCTCTTTGGGCCATGGCGGCAACGACGCGCAGAAGACCATGGGAATCATTACCGCAGTGCTTACGGCCGGCGGAGTTTGGGGCATGCAATACGGTCCAAACGGAACTCTGCCGACAATTCCGATTGAAGTCGTGCTGGCAGCACACGCAGCCATCGCACTCGGAACACTCTCCGGTGGCTGGCGCATCGTACGCACGATGGGTACGCGGATCACGAAACTGAAACCCGTCGGCGGCTTCTGCGCCGAAACCGCCGCCGCATTGACACTGGCGTACGTCACGCTAACAGGAACTCCAGTCTCAACCACCCACACAATCACGGGCTCAATCGTCGGCGTGGGCGCGACACGCAGACTATCAGCAGTCAAATGGGGCGTCGCCGGCCGCATCGTCTGGGCCTGGATTCTCACCATCCCCGCCGCCGCGTTCGTCGCCGCCGTGTCCTACTGGGTCGTCTCCACCCTTCACAGACTGTTTAGTTGATTACTTTGAAAAGTTGTGTTGGCCTAACTGGTCAGTGGGTAGAGCTTGCGGGCGAACGCCTTATCGCCTTCCGAAAGTTCCGTGCTCATTAAGGCTTCAAAGCGCCCCCCAGTCATCGCATTCGTTATGTTGTACATCATGATTGACTTCGGATCGAAAGGGCGGTAGTCGACTTTTTCAACCCTTGTGAAGGAAAAAGCTCCCGCCTCACCATACAAATTTTTGAGGGCCTTAAGGTCCCACGGGATGTGGGCGTTCGGGCTATTGACCTCTTCAATGAGGCCGAACACATGCCCAAGTTCGTGACGGGCATACTGCAGCTGGGTTTGGCGGGATTGATTGCGCATAATGCCTAGTTCGAGGGTTGCTTCGTCCTGGGGAATACCCAGAGCATCAGTGCCAAGATAAGAGTACGAATAGTCTTCCTTGAAGCTGACGCGAATCTCGGCCCTCCCGTTGGTTACGAACTCGAAGTGAAGGTTTGTGTTCTCCAGCCACTCGCTTGCGGCCTGCTTCACGACCTCCTCCAGTTGCGGATTTTGCTGCAGAAACTTCACGCGGAGAGTGGCGCCATTTGCCCAAAGCTTCAGTCCATACTGTGTGGGAGTGCGAACCAATTTTCTCCCCTCAGCGCTTGCGAGTCTCTCGGCTTCTTGTTTTAGACGTTGCTGGTCAGTGGTCAGCTGTTTGATGCCGGCGCCTTGCTGGACCAACGCTTTCATCGTTTCGGGATCAGTTTCATTTGCAGCTTGCTTCAAAATGTCCAAGCGCTTGTTGGCAAGGATGGTCTGACCTTCGGCGCGGATCTTTTCCCGCTCTGCCTCAGCTTGGCGCTCCGCGGCCAAGGCAGCTTGTGCGTTCGCTCGGGTCCGTTCACTTTCGGCGATCGTCAGAGCATTCTCCGCCTTGCTTTTCTCAGCTTCCGCCCAAGTCAGAGCTTCTTTCGTCTTGGTCTTCTCGGCTTCTGCGCTCGTCAGAGCATCTTTGGTCTTGGCCTTCTCTATTTCCGCTTGCGTTTGTGCTGCCAATGCATTGCGACGCTGCACGTATGCATAGCCTGTGATTCCCATCATCAGCAGCAGTAGAACTGCCAGGCCGAGTAAGGCAAGGCGCAGGCGACTGACGCGTTGCCGCTCTGCGACCAACTTCAACTGTTGCACCGTGAGCTCCTGCGCCTGCATATAGCGCGAACGCCAATCAAGTATCGCCGCGGCTAACACGTCGTGAAATATTTCGTAGCGCATCCCGCCGCGCTCACCCGGCAACGCCGGAATTGGCCGCAGTATCCACTTCTTTTCTCCAGCGAGTTCCTCTTCGGCAGACAGTTTCTTCAATACCGACTCGAGTTGCGTGCGGTCAATTTCTTCTTCATCGATCAGATCAAAGACGGGATAAGCGATCTTGGTGCGAGACCGAGTGACCAGATGAGGAAACACCTTGGCCGCAACGTTTTGCTCGGTTGGCAGCAGTTGGTCCATCGCTTCATTAAGATGATTCTTAACTATGCTCTCTGCGCCTCCCAGCTGTTCCAAAGTGGCCAAACGCAATGTGGTCGAGCCAGCCAGCATCTCTTCGCGCCACAACCGCGTCATCACGAGTTGCAGGAAGGGCGTCTCAATTTGCGCTTCGCCCGTTTCAGTATTAACTGCGCCCACACCTTCGCCCAAAACTACTTGCCCGGTCTGCACCTGGGCCAGCACGGTATTTACGAGTCCCTTTTCAATGCTCACCCGTAATGCGCGGGTCGGTTGCAGTTCGTTGTAACGATCGATTGGTTTCAATATCGCGTCGCGCGCTGCGTCGCGATTCAGATGTTCAATCCGCAGGTAGTTATCGAACAAAGATGGGATGCGCCCCTCGAACCGATCGAGTTTGGCGAGGGAATCTTCACGAATGGAGATAAGGAAGCTGACTGGTGCATCCGATTGCGTTATGACCCGGGGAAACTCGACGGCAAACTCGTCATCCTGTGGGTGATAGAGAAAGTACTCTTCAAACTGATCGAGAATGATCATCAGGCGACGATTTAGTTGCGTAGCACAGATGGTCAGGAATTCAACAAGGGAAGCCGGTCGATCTTGCGGCAGCAGGCTCACAGCCTTTCTCCATGCCGCGTGGTCAGCGAGGTCCGCCCAATCTGCGACAGCCTGCTTCAGATCGCTTGCCGCGTTGCTTTGCCAGGCATTGAAAACAACCACGAGAATGTCTTCGCGCGCGCGCAACTGATAAGCAACGCCCGCGCGCAGGACTGACGACTTTCCGACGCCGCTGGCACCGTAAAGAAGCGTGAGCGGCGACCCGAAAAGATTCGCGACAATCAAGCGTGTCTCTTTTTCGCGTCCAAAGAAGAAGGGCGCGTCGGCTTCGCTATAGGGGATCAACCCCTGATAAGGTGAACGAGGTTGGGTTTCTGAGAGTGACATATATGCAACTCCGTTGCGGGTGCGGTTGCGCTTTAATTAGCGGAGGCTAGTTGGCGGACAAAATCATCGAGTTTTTGGTCGTAAACCTCCACGCCGCGTTCTTGCCAGAAGCGCCTCTCTAAAGGTTTCGTTTCATACTGTATTGCCCATGAGGTGATGCCCTTCGGCCGGCGTAAATCCTTCTCGATGCGGTTGAGGACTACGCGCAGATTCCAATCGTTAAGCCCATAACCCAGAAATAAAAAATGACGCGTCTGGAACAGTTCGGAGAAGATCATAGGTATCGCCTTGCTCTTGGTCATGCGCGTCAAAAAATCGATGTAGTCGTCTTCAGTAATGACGTAGCTGTCACGCGAGGGCTGCTTGCGATCTACCGCGCCGTGCATCTTGTAGATAACGGTTCTTTCATCCAGATCGACGAGCAGCTTATTAGGGCTGACTTCTCGCGGCGTCGATTCACCATGGGACCACCACCAGAGGTGATCTCCGCTCTTCTTGATCTCGGTGTTGTGTATAACCACGTCGTATGGACGAGCTTTGTCACCAAGCTGACGATTCCTTTCATCGAGCGCTCGCTCGATCAGATCGTCGTAATTTGTAGTGACGATCAATAGCGGTGCTGGGATGCTGGCGAGAAACCCGTGAAGCGAAGTGAATTCGTAATCGAAGTTGAAGATGTTGTGTAATTCTTCATTCAATGCATCACGGCCCCCTACCACGCTGTAGTACTGCGCGACTTTCGTAAGGTCTCTTGACTCGTCATTCGGAAACGCCGTCCGATCGGCCAGATGACTTGCCAATTCGCCGGCGGAGGGAAGAAACCCCTGCTCCAACGTCTGCCCTGGTCGACGACCGCCGAGCGAGGCACCCGCGCCGAGAAAAGGAATGACCCTACCTTTTCTCAGTCGGTCGAGAATAAACGGGTATGGAGGAATTAGTTGGCTCATGAAAGAACTCCTGAAGTGAATGGCGGATGTGACCGAACAAATGCCTTCTTACGGCAAAAGGAAACATCCTTAATTAAGGCGGTCTAAATCGGCTTGGTTTATTGCAGCCATGGTTCTCGAGAACTGTCTGGCTTATACTCCAGGCGCAGCAACTCGTCAATACGGCTTTCGTATCGTATGCCTTCATAGTCATGACAGGCGTTGAGGTTAAGGAACGGTTGCAAGCTGCTCCACATGAATAATCCGGAACCTCCAAACTCTTCTGTGTATTTTGTGCTTCTTTGTGGCTAATGCTAATCTTGCGGCAACTCAAGCCCGCGTAGCTCAGTGGATTAGAGCGTTCGCCTCCGGAGCACAATTAGACCTTCACCTTTTCTGAGAAAATCCGCAAATCCCTAATAAAGACGGCCCTTTTCTTGTGTCGTTCAGTGTCACTTAGTAGCTCAATGTGTCCTGTAAAACACGTAGAAAGGGGTGAACTTTAGGGGTAAACTCAGACCGGCTTTAGGGCCACAAAACGGAGAGTTAATTGATGCAATTTCAACGCTACATTCGCAGGATGAGTAATCGAGCTGGCAAGCCAGTCTTTTACGCTCGCCTACGCTACAAAGAGGATGAATGGCCGAAGTGGAAAGAACTGCTGCGCACGGCTGAGTCGCGCAGCGCAGCGCAGTCAAAGCTCGCCAAGCTTGAAGTCGAGCTTGCAGAGAAGGGTTCTACACAACTTGAGGCCGGTAAGATTACATTTCGGCAGCTTGCTGAATACTGCAAGGAGAACAAATACACCGAAGCTCAATACGACGAGAACGGAACTAAGACATCCGGCGTGCGCAGTGTGAAAGCTGCTCACATCGCTATCAATCATCTGGTGGAGTTCTTTGGCAACAGGAACATTCAGAAGATCCAATTCGATGATCTGGAGAAGTATAAGAAACATCGACTATCGAAGAAGAAAAAGAACGGCAAGCCGATCAAATTGGCGACTGCTCATCGAGAGTTGTCAAAGGCACGTCGCATGTTCAACGTCGCCATTAGTAAGAAGTGGCTCTACGTCAACCCGTTCAAGAACGAGAGTAATGAAAAGTTGATCCAAATTGCCGCTGAAAGACCAAAGACGAACGTACTGTCGGATGCCGAAGAAGCAAAGCTCTTGAAGGCGTTCGAGACTCCAGAACGGCTACACTCGCTGCCGATCATTATTGCAGCGCTCGACACCGGTCAGCGTCATAGCTCGCTTGTAGACTTCCTGGTTTGGGAACACGTCAATTTTGAGAACGAGCAGATCATGGTGACAACCTACAAGGACGTGAATATCAAGCAGTGGTGGATACCGATGACAAAGCGGCTGAAGAAAGAACTTCTGCAACTGAAGATGAAGCGTGGCGGTTTCTTAAAGCCGGAGCAGCGAGTGTTCGATGGTGCCGCACGCAACCTGCGAAAGAATTGGGAGTTCGCCCGTAAGGCTGCTGGCGTTACACACGTCCGTTTTCATGACCTGCGGCATACGACGGCCACGCGCTTGATTGCATTAGGTGTGCCGATTGAAGAGGTGGCTCGCATATTGGGCCACAGCGACGTTAAGACGACGTATCGCTACGTGAATCTGAATCAGAAGACGATTGACAAGGTTCGCAACGTGCTCGACACGTATAATGATGCTGCTGCGGCTGCACAAGCTGTGTAGTAAGGTCGGCATTCCTTCTGTGCGCCCGTAAAGCTAACGAAGCCCGCTCGACTCACGGTCGGCGGGCTTTGTTGCGGGTCAGCACGCAACTATCAGATGGCTGACCACTCTGATCCTAAGACCACTTATCGCTACGTAGATTTAACAAACTGGACGATCGACAAAGTGCGGGAAGCAATCAATCGCTGTAAGCTGCTGGCGCATCTCACTGATTTATGATCGAGTACTAGCTGACAATTTTCGGCTGGTTGAATCTCTTTTTAACATGGTGGCACGTCCATAAGTTAGATGTCCACTATTTGTCTTTATGGGGAGATTCAAGTAACTTGCCAAGCGCTATTGAGACTTCTCCCCACATTACATCTATCTTTAAAGAAAGCAGCTTGAGCGACCAACTCAAAATAGATAGCTATGAGTCTTGACGATATTTCTATTCGAATTAGCGACTACAAATGTTTTGGCGCAGACGGTTATGGCTATGATGAACTAAAACCCATAAACCTCATCATTGGGCGAAACAATTCAGGCAAGTCCACTCTACTGGACCTCATCGAATACTTAACGCAGCCGAAGGACCTGACGCCTTTGTCACATAAGGGGCGGCCTCCGAAAGTAATTTTATCTAGCGCACTGTCAGAATCCGATCTCCGGCGCGTATTTCCGGAAACAACCTCCGGCGGTAATATCCCTGGGAATCACTGGCAGTTTGCCAAGCAATGGATCGGGAAACCCATTCATTGGGAGATTGCCCCAAACCACCAAGTGTTTGTTTCAGTAGATCCACCCTTTGGGCTACCCGCAGATATCAGTGAGCAGGAGAAGGAACTTGTAAACAGAAAAGGAAACCCCTTCCTGGGTTTTACTTTTAAGAGATTACAAGCCGAACGCGATATAAGACCCGAATCTGACGGCGGCGATCTTTTCACCAAGGCTACAGGAGAGGGTGCGACGCGAACTATTCAACGCTTCATAACAAGAGCCGACTTGCCAAGCGAACTAGTCGAGAGAGTTTTACTTAAACATCTGAACGAGATTTTTGAACCTGACGCCACGTTTACCGACATTGTTGTGCGACAACGTTTGGACAATAATTGGGAAATTTATCTTGAAGAAGCAAATAAGGGCCGCATTCCACTCACACAATCCGGTAGTGGTGTTAAGACAGTCTTGCTCGTTTTGCTGTTCCTTCATCTTCTGCCTCACATTGAGCGCAAGGCTCTCTCCCAGTATTTGTTTGGTTTTGAAGAACTCGAAAATAATCTGCATCCGGCGCTACAGCGTCGCCTTCTAACGTACTTGCGTAAATTGGCGATAGAAGAAGGGTGCAAATTCTTCTTGACCAGTCATTCCAGCGTTACAATTGATTTGTTTGCTCGTGATGATGCCGCTCAAATACTACATGTAACTCACGATGGAGAATGTGCTTCCGTTAAACGGGCGACGACCTACGTTGAGAATAGAGGAATACTGGACGACTTAGATGTGCGTGCCAGCGATCTTCTGCAATCGAATGGAATCATATGGGTTGAAGGTCCATCCGACAGACTTTACTTCAACCGGTGGATGGAGATTTGGTCGGACGGTAAGATTAAGGAGGGCTCACATTACCAGTGCGTTTATTACGGTGGCCGTCTTCTTGCACATCTCTCAGCCGCCGATCCAGATGTAGACTCGAACGACGTTGTTAAGATTCTAAGGGTAAATCGACATGCCATTCTGATAATCGATAGTGACCGTGCAAGTGAGAATGAATCGCTAAATGCAACCAAACAACGACTCATCGCTGAAATCGAAGAAATCGGAGGAATGGCATGGGTCACATCGGGCCGAGAAATCGAGAACTATCTGCCACAGTCGGCTATAGAAAGTCTTTACAAAGTTGAGTCCGCTCCTGAACTAGGCTTGTATCAAGAAACTGCCAATTACCTAGACGGAATTACAGAAGGCGAAGGAAAACGCTTTCTTCGCAACAAGGTTCTTTTTGCGGAACGGATCACACCCTTTATTCTTAAAGAACACTTGACGAGCACGCTGGATCTTGCTGCTCGAGTCAGGAATGCATTTGATCGTATTCTGAAATGGAATGGTCTATCCGAGCCTCTCAGTTGAATACTCGCAACGCTATCCAACCTAGGGGGCTGATTGTAGCTATGGGTATACCTCCTACTCGGTAATACCCTAATAGATCTTAGGGACCTGCTGAATCGTGAGCTAACACCTTGTTTATCCTATCACTTTTTGCTGGTGATCTTGCGTGGGCGACGGTAAACCGTACTGCGTTGCTTGAGCAGTTCGGGATGTCTCGATTCGATAATGTTTGCAAGCGTCTGATAGCGAATGCCCAATAGCTTTGCCGCGTGGGTGATACGCCGATCTGCTTTCGCCAGTGCTGTACTAATCAAGTCGTGTTCAAACTTCAAGACTTCATCCGGCAAACGGATTGATTTACTGAAAAGCAAGTCTTTCGTATTCTCATGCTTCCTCTCACGACGTAATTCCTTAGCCAATTTTATTCCAACTGTTTTGAATCTCAGCAGCAATCCTTGGTTATAACAATTCGCCAGCCATTCGGTTGCTTGCTCGTATGCAGCGGCTAAAACATCGGAATTCAGAGCATCTACTTCCTCAATCAAGGTAAGTGCTGCGATTCCTGCCTTATTCAGCGCGTTGGCTTCATGGGCCAACTCAATAGCATTCTGAAAAGTGAATTCAGCTTGCTCCTTCTTACCGAGTCTCGCCAGCACAATTCCGTGAGTGATCAGACTGTCAACTAATAGGACTTGATGGCCGCTCTTTCTTAAACTCGAAACTGAGCCACGAGCTACAGCTTCAGCTTCATCGAGTCGGCCTTCATCAGTAAGCAGTTGTGCTCGCGTGTCATCTATTTGAGCCACGACTGCTTTGTCTTTGATAATTACGGCAAGGCGTCGCGCCTCTGACAAATACTTGTGCGCCTCTTTGAAGCGGTGCATCTGCCGAAGCACGTTGCCGACATTGTTTTTTACATCGGCACGAAACAGAGCATTGTGAGCGAGTTTGAAATGATGATCTGCTTCCTCATACTCTTTGACTATCCGCCGAAAATACTCTGATCTGTTTTCTATCGTTATTAACTTGCGAAGCACCATCGCAAGCTGATTGTGGTAGGTTCCTTTGATGGTGTGATTCGGAATCTTTCTGAATAGAGGGGCGTTCTCAATCAGCAGTTTTAGAGAATGATTGTAGCGTGACGCAGACCATTCCACAGCCGCCAGAAATATAAGTGCGTTAGCTCGCGTGTTTCCCTCAGTCGTAATTCTTTTCAGTGCCTCGGTGAGCATGATCCGCGCCTCATCTAAAGCACCAGCCCACCAATAACAAATCGCCAGTTCAGCCCGCGCCGCTGCAACGCGCAGGATGTCTCCCAACGACTCGAACAGCGTAATGCTTTCGCTGATTAAATCCTTCGCTATATCTTGGGCATCACTGACCTGATTCTTACTGCCGATCCATCGCGTGAGGATGCCGACGTGAAGTAGAACTTCGGCAACCATCGAAGGATTCAGTCCTTCAACTTCAGGCCGCTTTCCAAAGTGCGTCCAGAAGGGACGCATTACCTCCTGCGCTCCTTCGTAATCGCCTCTGTCTTTCAATTCTAAAGCAGCCTGACATCTACGCCATGCGCTTTCGTTGAGTGTAAGGCGCGAGGATTCCAGCTTGTCCAGAGTGGTCCTCATGGGACTTAGAACCTTTCGAGTGGGTGGGAGGAAAAGTATGAACTGCGAGCGGGATAGTAGTGCGCTATGCCATCACCTTGCAAGGATTCTTTCCGTATTGTTTATTTGCCGATGCCAGGTTTCTGGTATCTCGCGATGCCAGATTTCTGGTAATTCTCAAACAGGAGAAAATCCATGAAACGGCTCGGTATTGCGCTGATCCTAACCTGTGCTCTGTCAGTCTCAGCTTTGGCGGGTGATATACCTACAATCGGCGTGGCGTCACCGCCGCAGCCCCCAACGCAGAGCACTAGCAGCAGCATTGCGACCACGATCCTTCTGGCCGTAATCGGTTTGATTCGTTAAGTCGATTCGGCGTCTGAAGGGAGAGTCTGATCCTGCTCAAGCGGGAGTGGAGAAGTGTGTCTGCATGGATACTACAGTTCTGGTATTAAACGAGAGTAGCCCGCGCTTGTCGTAATCTTGCGATGCCCGCTGGCGGCAGATATAAAAGCCGCCAGTTTAGTCAGCCCCACATCCGCCCAGGGTGGGGCGAAGGGCGTCGCGGTCTTGGTGAGGGGGCCAAGCGACGCCCTTTTTACCACAAATGCAGGAAGCTGAGAACTGGAAAATCGCTGTTAAGGTTTATGCCGGACATCCCGTTTCCGCTTTGCTTCTCGCTTATCAACTTGTAGCTATAAAACAGTCTCTCGAACGTGGACGCAAGGGCGAAGCTATCAAGAGCTTGGATATGGCTATTGAGAGTCTTTTTCCGCACACTGACTTTCATCGTGTGGGCCATAAGTTTTTCCGACGTACAATCGAAGGCTCACTCACACCTAAGCAGGAAAACAAACTGCGCGAGCTGGGCGTGAAGTTATGACGCATTTGTGGTATCCAACTCGATTTAGCCCCACAACAAAACGCCTTCGACAATCAGAGGATTAAGTACTCAATTTTATTGGACCATCCTTCTCAATCGTGTTCCTCTCTGCCAGTCGTTACAGCGCATTACTTGATGATGTCCAGTGGCACCACTGCGAGCCAACGATGTATCGAATATATTGTAGCGGAAAAATAGGCTAGGAGATTGAGATATGCGATGTTAGTTATCCACGGAGGGATAGTATTCCTCAAGGCTAGACGGCTGCTATCTGGTGTTCGACTTTTCTCATCTCCACTATGGGGCGAGAGTGTCTTTACGGTGGTTCGGTGGGTGGCTGTAGTCCAAAAACTAAGAAGGAAACTCAGAAGCTGGATTAGATACTTCCTAACGTTCGCGCAAAGTGTTTATGGTTTGATAGGCAATTAAAATACCTCAGCGGCATTACAACGAGTGTTAGTTCTTTGTGCCGATGAACTCTATACTCGATCGAAGTGTGAATCGGCTAGTTAAACTATAATTTTGGTTAAAACTTCTCTTTGAAAAACAAGAGAAGTTTTACTCTAGTAGTAACCCTCTAATAGTACCCTAACTATAGTTCAACTGATGTAAGTGTGGTTTATTTGTTCTGTAAGGATCTAGTTAGACCATGTATTACCTGAGTTTTAGTCCAACCATAGTTACTATAGTTATACTATATAGGAGAGATCACAAAAACTCAGAAGGATGCGCTGCATCACTCGATGCAGTCTGCTACAAAGCGGCAAAACATGAAGTCTTAAAGGTGCCTGTTGGAGCCATAATGACTCTCTGTTGGGTTTTCAAGTGGCGGGTGCGCCCTTACCCCTGCCGGACTCGTTGTAGGGCATTTAAATGCCAAAGTTTCGTCGTCTTCCGGCACTGCCTCTAGCGTTGACTCTCGCACATATCCACTAGGGGGCTGACAAGGTTCATTGGGTAGTACTGGTGGGTGATATGGACCATTGATCGCAACTTCTGAATTTTCCTCCTGAGTGTGGCCGCTAGTCCGTGTTGCTTCGTACGGCACCGTCAACACGAATAAATCCCGAATACTTACCAGTCCTTCTGAGTGTTGAGAAAAGCGCGTATTTAGATCGTTTACGCTTCGCAGGCGAATGCGCTCTAAAAACACCTTTATTTAGCGGCTATATGCTATCAATCCCATCGATCTAAAAGCCGTTCAGAATCGCAAAGCAGGGCGACCACGCAAAACCACGAAACGATAGTAAAGATGGGCTAAGGCCGATCTGAGTGTCGGCCTTTTGGTTTTCGTTCTATGAACTAGTTCTCACTAGACATTCCATTCCTCATCGGATTCATCCCATTCATACCCCGTCCCTGCAATGGCCGAGCGTCCCTAACCGGTGGTTCAGGTTTCTCTAGTGAGTTTGGGGGTGGCGCTTTTGGCCCCGAACTGCCGTCCGGTTCCCTTGGCTTTTCGTCACCACCGTTTCGTCTTGGAGGTTCGTATTTACCGAGACCGGAAAGCAAGTATCCTGCAAGTCCTCCAATCAGCGTCGCACTAGTTTCTGTCGTGAGCACCTTTTCAAGTCCAAGTATTAGGATAGTCGGCACGATAAGGCAGACGCTTACAAACTGGATGTGTCGAGGATTTATCGTCTGCCCCTTTTGGTCTTGATGTCTCCGTACCAACAAGAACACACTGATTACACTAGCGAGCATGACGGCGCTAGCAAACATTTCCACCCAAAAAGGTAGATTTGGACGCTCACCGGTGGTTGCGGTTGGTATTGGACTTGATGATGAAGGAGCGCCCTGTATGCTGCTGGGCAAAGTCACTGTAGGCGAGATGCTCGGGCTCGGGCTCGGGCTCGGGCTCGGACTCGGACTCGGTGATTGTGCGACGGACGTAAAATAAAACAGTAGCAACCAAGAGATTACGAGGATCATTCGTTTCATTGGGGTGAGCCTCCAACGAGAAAGGTTATGGGAGCGGGAGGCTTATATCATTTGGCTGTCATTTTACCAAGCAAGAGCGGAGATCCGGCGACATGCTGTGAGACTAGCCCGCCTCGCCGGTCAGTCAATTATATTATCCCCTATATCGCAATGTTTACCTTTTCTTTACCCTCATTCCGGTGGTCCAACTCACACAGCATCGCCAGTGACAAATTCAACAGAGGAAAACCTATTGATATAAGCAGCACACCAGAGCGATCTCGATATACCAACGAGCGAGTGATGATGAGAGATGCTTCGCATTGACGGAGGGGTGAATAAGAGGGTAAAGTTTCGGTGCTTCTTTGAAACTCGCGAATTTCCTCAGCAAAAAGGTCAGCCCGCGTAGCTCAGTGGATTAGAGCGTTCGCCTCCGGAGCGAAAGGTCGCAGGTTCGACCCCTGCCGCGGGTACCAATCTTCTTGGCAACGTGAAAAGCCTGTTCAACTGACGGGTCTATTTCAGGTACGGGCAATCTGGTCATGTGGAATCTGCGCAACGTGAAACGGGGACCGCATGAAGTTCGCGGATGTTCGTGGGTTCGATCCACGTTGCAGTACGACTGCAACCTGCTCCACGAAAATAATTTGGTAATCAAGCGGGCTTTTGCTAGGCTTGTCCCAACCTCCCCAAGGCCCCCCGACACTCAGGTTCTATATGAGCACGGCGACCGACGGCCCACGCACGATTCTCGTTGTTGATGATTTTGACGACACTCGTCTGTTGCTGCGTACCTGGCTGGAACGCAGAGGGTTTCGTGTGATCGAGGCTGAAGATGGGATTCAGGCGATAAGTCAGGCCGAGACCGAGTCGCCCGACCTGATCATTATGGACATGCAGATGCCGCAGCTCGATGGTCTCTCAGCCACGAGACGAATCCGCAATCTGGAGTCGATGAACTCTGTACCCATTGTCGCTGTCTCGGCTTACGGCGCCGACCAGTTTCGCGAGCAGGCACTCGCCGCCGGCTGTAACGAATACGTCTCAACGCCTTTTGAACCGGCAACTCTTGAACGCGTCATTCAGTCTCTGGTACATCCCTGATCCTTTGGTGCAATCCATGGATCGATGCGTATAATCTCACGCATGTTACGACCCTTCGTGTTCCCATTACTGTTCCTCCTGCTGGCCCAATCTGTGTCCGCCCAGTGCACGAAAAAGATCAGCGAACTGCCTGCAGCACCTGAGCTCTCCGGCTTTCAGCTTGGCATGACGAAGGAACAGATTAAGGCGCGCGTTC
>JBKPPU010000402.1:0-17704 GCA_046733695.1 Acidobacteriota bacterium | reverse complement strand
GACTTGCATTAATGATGACATTTCACCGAACTCATCCAGAAAGATAGTTCCCTTGCCTGCCGCCTCGAACAGTCCTTTCTTGAAAGTGTTGGCACCGGTGAAGGCTCCTTTGACATGCCCGAAGAGTTCGGATTCAAGTAATGATTCGGTGAGAGCTCCGCAATTAATTGCTGAGAATGGCTCATTCCGTCGTGGGCTCAAATCATGAATCGCTCGTGCAATTAGTTCTTTCCCTGTGCCCGATTCTCCCGTAATTAGGACGGTTGAGTCAGAATCAGCTGCTCTCAGTATTAAGTCCTTTAAGTCGCGTACGACTTGACTATTCCCGACGATCGTTGCGTTCAACTCTTGGAGCCGGTGATTCGTTTTGCTTGCTGGCTTACGGCAGTGTTCTCCTGGAGCATCGAATGCCGCGCCCACAATAGAACTGGCAGGAATTAGCTTCTGATGTTCCAAGCGTTATCAACTATCGCAATCGGAGTTTCGGTCGGGCGCTGACACGCGCCAGAATCACAAACCTGCCGGCGATCATCAGATGGTTCGTATGTGAACCATCTGGCTCATATACGAACCACTTGGCTCGTATGCGAACCCCTCTGAGCTGTACCTGATCACCGAGGTTCGAATCTAAAGGATGGCTGCGGACGAGGACACCCTTCAAAATTACATTACCTGCCACGCTCAGTATCGAGGCAAGTGTTCGAGCTGTGCGCGACAACGACCCTAGAATTCCCCTGCATTCGTCATTTTCAGTTAGGGCGCACTAGTGCCGAGTCTTTTTGCAAAGTGGATGCCAGCGAAAACTAATCGTTTCGTGGCTCGTCAAGTTTAGTCTTGGTGACTGAATGGCAGAGGCTGCGGGCTTTCAGCGTCGCTAGCGGCACGACGGATGCAGCAGGTGACATGAGGCAACCAAATGTATTTATGGAGCATATTGCGAAATCTCATTAGGCAGATAACGGCAAGAGCCACTGAGCAGAAATTCTCTATGGAAAAAGTGGCAGAGCTAATCCGAGTTCACGTTTCAACGGTTTCGCGTCTGATGGACAGTGGCAAACTCGGCTATTACCAAATTGGCAGAAGACGCATTGTGGGTGAAAGCCATTTAGAGCAATACCTGTCACTTGCTGAGCGGCAAGCAAAGATAAGGTCGATCAGTTGAGCAAACGCCTATTGCCCCATCTGGTTCAATGGACTAAGTCACCAGTCGATCCGCCGTTCACTTGAAGGCTTTCGGTTTCGTGCCACTCATCCATAATCGTTGCGGCCTCAACGATCGTTTGCCGAGTCTTGTTAACATATCGGCGCGTTGTCTTCGGATCCGAGTGACCCAAAACGTGCCCAACAAAAACAAGCTGCATTTTTCTAGCAAGCCTGGTTGCAGCTGTATGACGTAGATCGTGAAATCGCACATGCTCCAAATCCGCATCTTTGCGAGCCGCTTCCCAGCTATCCTTCACGTTTGTAGTAACGCCAAACACCAACTCGTCATCAGGCTTCAACCCGCTCTTCCTGCGAACCCGGAACGCCCATCTTTTCGGTCTGTTTGCCTTCAGATCGATTAACTCATCCCTCAACCGCTTAGTCATAGGTGCGTCTCGACGCTGAACTGTGGTCCCTTATAACTAATTAGGTTATGGATCGCTGATTCTTCAAAATCAACATCACTCCAACGCAACCTAAAGAGCTCGCCCTGTCGAGCTCCTGTATCGAGCGCCGCAATTACCAACGCTCTTAAATGGCGGCGGCTATCAATAGAACAAGCTTCCAACAAGCGCTGCTCCTCAGCAGCCGTTAAGATCGTCTCACGTTCACGCTCATCAGCAGTGGTGATTAGCTCCCCTTTCCGCGCTTTAGCAAATGGATTAACGACTATCCAATCATTGACCATCGCCTCATTCAAAATCGCCCGCAGGGTCGATAAAATTCTATTGGCAGTAGGAATCTCTCGGTCCTTTAGTAGCTCCCTACGAAACGCCCTCAACGACGCAACCTTAATTTCAGGAACTTTGATTCCACCAACGTATTTTTCTTCCTCCCCTTCGCCCTCCTTAACAGATCCAAAAAACGCCGCGATCGTTTTGATATGACACTCAACCGTTTTGTACGATCTGGCACCGCCCTTTTTACGTCCCTGACCATCGTATATAGGCTCGTAGTAACGCGTCTTCAAACAGTGCTCCAACAACTCTCCAATGGTCATACCCTGGGCCTGAACTACCGCCTTGCCCCCTGCTAGAAACTGATTCTCCAGCGACTTGAGCTTCCGCTGTGCTTCCGACCTGGACTCGGCACTTCTGCACATCTCTCCGCTCTCTTGAGTCGCCACATCTTCCCATATCAGGCGCGCAAGCCACTCTTGCCGACCCCGACTTTTACGCTTACGAATATATGTGCGGTACCTCATCTGAAGGGACTCCTTTCCCGGTCTCAAAATTTGCATTTCGTGTTCCATGCACATGGACCACGAGTACAAAAGATCATTTTTTATGGGACAGGACGTGGGACAGGATTTACTGAGGGAACGCCCGATGCGTTTTTCCTAAGGAAACTTGGAGCGGGCGACGGGATTCGAACCCGCAACCCTCAGCTTGGGAAGCTGATGCGCTACCGTTGCGCCACACCCGCTCACGTGGGTGAGAAGAAGATAGTTAAGGATCCGATCCGTGTCAATCCGTGTCAATCCGCGTGAATATAACTCGCGATTAGATCGTCCCAACGGCCCTGCGATTTCAAGATCAATTCGATGACTTCACGCACTGCACCCAAGCCACCAGCAGCCGTCGTTACGTAATGCGCATGTTCGCGTGTTTCAAGAGCGGCATCGGCAACAGCGACACCCAGCCCGGATTGAAGCATGAGGGGAATGTCGTTGAGGTCGTCGCCGATGAACGCGACTTCGAGTTTGTCGACTCCTGCCTGCTCCAGCGTGCCGGCGAAGGCTTCCCGCTTGTCTTCACATCCCTGTATGACGAACGACATGCCCAGGCCCTCCGCGCGCTTTTGCACCGCCGCAGAAGTTCTTCCGGAAATGATCCCCGACCTCAACCCCGCCCGATGAAAGAGATCGATGCCGAGCCCGTCGCGTGTGTGAAAACCTTTCTGCTCTTCACCGTTCTCAAATAGCCAGACGCGCCCGTCAGTCAACACACCATCACAATCCATCAACAGCAACTGGATGCGTGCGGCACGTTTTTGAAGTTCGGATGTCATCGCACTTCAAAGAGTTCGATTCCGGAAAGTTTCCAGCCTGAAGGTGTTCGCGCAAGCATCAGGACGGCCGTGCCGTTGCCAACTGTGCCGAGTTTACTGGCACGAATTTGCACGTCGGCGGCGATCAGGTTCGGATTGAGTTGTTCGGTGCGTATAACCTTCGTCTCCCAGGCTTCGGTACCGATGCTGGCATTAATAAACTTCACCAGCTCACCCGAAACGATGCGCGCTTCGAGCTCTGCTTTTTTGTTACTGATGACTGCCTGCGAGAGTTGGGTGATGAACGTCCTCGCAGACTCATCAACTGGTGGCGCATTGTTTGCTGCTGCTTCCGCGCGTATACGCGCCAGACGCGCGGCCAGTGACGAAGGATAATCATGACTTGCGATCACTGCATCGGTGAATCGCTTTGCCGCTTCACCAGCCTGATTGCGTTTCATCGCGATTTCACCCAGACCAATGTTGGCCCATGCGAGGGTTGCAGTGGATGGAAGCGGCTCTTCAAGCGCGGCACGGTAAAGCTTCTCGGCGTCTTCAATCCGGTTCTGGCCAAACAACGCCCGGGCGAGAATGATTTGTGCCTCCTGGAATCGAGGCGCGCCGGCAAGCATAGCGCGCGCTGTAGCCTCCGCTTTGACGAAATCCTGAGCACCTAACAACGAATAGGCTTCATTGAGTGCCTGCGACAGTTCCTTCCCACGCGGCATCACGTCGTTACCGTAGTCGATCTGTGGATAAAGCTTTTCAGGATCAACTTCAACACGCACAACTTTCCCAGGCGTTTTAAAAACTGCTTCCCCAAAATTCTTTGCCGGCACCGTCGCCTCTGCCCGTACTTCCTGTCCCGTGTCAGTGGTAGCTACTACTGGAACCGTCACGTCGATCGATCCGAGATTGCGCAGTGCTGAAACCCAATCGGCGCCACGTTGCTGTGGCAAGCCAATCATGAGATCGGTATCGACTACCTGATCGAGTTCCTGGTCGAGCAACGCCTTGAGACTCTCACCGCCACGAGCGACAAGTGTTTCACGCAGAGACGGCAGGTTGAGACCGTTTGGATCAGTCTTCCCTGACTGCAGTGCGGTCCGAATCACGGTCATAAATGCGTCGTGACCCAAACGCCGATCGACGAGGCGCCAAAGCATTGCGCCGCGATTCGGTACGGAGTTGAAGTAAGTACCGTCTAATTGGTTCGAATGAGCGAGCGGAGCATCCTTTTGCGCCACTGATACATAAGCTAAACGCTGGCGGTATAACTCCGACTTGACAGCGTCCGCTCCAAACTGTTTTTCTAGAAACTGGTTTGCAAGATGCCGTACGAGGGCATCGCGCAAAACGCCACCACCTTCGCCCTGAACTGCCGTTTGTCCGCCAACCCATAACCTTGCGACTGCTTCAGCGACTGAAAGTGCCGTCGCCGCATCGATCTTCGGCAAGCGCACGGCGTCTGCATCCAACAGCACCGTACCTCCATCACTGAAACCCGCGCCTCGGCGAACTGCAACGAGACGAACCGGAACATCCGGCGCCGGACCGAGTGAGGTCGCGTAAAACGCGCGGGCCATGCCGGCAAATGCGATGAGCGCCTCTGCTCTCTTGCGTTCTTCTGGTCCGGCCCCCTTCTCGATCAGGACAGTGATCCCTTTCCCATCGGCTGCGCCATCGACTTTGTCCCAGTCGCCTTGCACAAAGAAGGGTTGTCCGTGCAACGACTGTTCAAACGAGATCGAGCCTGCGGTACCAGATTTTTCAACTCCGGAAGAGATCGCGTTTGGAATGTTTACCGTCAACTTAAATGGGGCAGAGTCTGCACCACGCATTGAGTAAGCACTGTTCGGCATCGGGTACCAGAACGCGAGTGGCAGAAACTGTGTAGCGATCAGGCTGATGGCTGTGAGCCCTGTATTGCTCTCGACCGCGAGGGTGTACGTCAGGGTAGCACTGACAGTTGAGTTCGGAGCTGCAGGCGTCGGCAAGGTGATCTCGATGCGTTGAAGATCTCCGCGAGGTTCCTGGCCCGGCCGGAAGTTCGCCGGATTGCCACTAACAGTTACGGACTTCACACTCGCTTTTGAATTTAACCTGACAGTCAACGTTCGACCCGAACCACCGACGTTGGTCGCATTGATTGTCGTGACCGCGCTGAGCAAACGTGCATCCTGCTGGACGTTCGCGTTTATATCAAACGACGTAACCTGCCATACCGGTGTCGATGGCGTCTGTGCCGATACCTGGACCGCAAGGCACAGGATGAACGTGAGTAGAAGAAGTGTTCTCATAATTACGGATTAAATAGAAACTATCTAATGCTGAGCACCGCCGGCTGAATTACGAACCAGCTGGTGAATGTCGCGCAACATCGACAGCAGCGGCGCAAGACGATCCAGTGGCAATGCATTTGGCCCGTCCGACAACGCCCTCTCCGGGCAATCGTGCACTTCCATGAAGACGGCATCCACGCCGCACGCAACTCCTGCACGCGCCAGCGGTTCGATGTATTCCGATTGTCCACCCGTTGCATGGCCAAGGCCGCCCGGCAACTGCAGCGAATGCGTAACGTCAAAAACTACGGGCACGCCAAACTCGCGCATGATCGGAAACGATCGCATATCGACCACCAGATTGTTGTAACCAAAACTCGCGCCTCGCTCCGTCAACATGAACTTTTCACAACCCGCCTCGCGTGCTTTATCGACGATGTTGCGCGCATCCTGCGGCGCCAGAAACTGGCCCTTCTTGACGTTGACTGCCTTGCCGGATTTCGCAGCCGTTACGATCAGATCTGTTTGCCTCGAGAGAAACGCCGGTATTTGCAGCACATCGACAACTGCCGCGACCTGCTCCACCTGCGACACCTCGTGAATGTCCGTAAGCACCGGAACGTCAATCTCTTCTCTCACTTGCTGTAACACTTCGAGGCCGGCCTCGATACCCAGACCGCGGAAGCTCTTGATCGACGATCTGTTTGCTTTATCGAACGAGGATTTGAAGACATAGTCGAGACCCGCGGCCCGCGCACGGTCGCGGCACTCGCGCGCCATCATCAACGCATGTTCGGGAGATTCGACAACGCAGGGGCCGGCAATGATCGTAAGCCGGCCGTCACCAAACGTTGCTTTACCAACGGAAAAGGACTTGGCCATAAGAAGTCGCCACAAAAAGGCACAGAAATCACAAAATGATTACCAGTTCTATCGTCGCAACGCAAATACGTTATGTGCTTTTTGTGCCTTTTTGTGGCTTCTCGGCAGGATCTGCGCCTAAAACTTTAATCTCGTTTGAGCCGGAACTGAGCGCGCGTTTTTCGCGGAGACGCGCGATGTCAACGACCAGCCGGCCGGAGGGTGATTCGACCCCTGAATCACGCAACGTCTCAATGTCGGGTGCACTCTTGATCGCGTGATGCTCGAGTCCAAGACGCTCTGCGGTCTCGAATAGTTCGCGATGAAACTCCGCGGCATTCGGCTGTCGATCGGAAGGTTGTTTCTCCAGGGCATGAAGAACGATGCGCTCGACATCTCCAGGAATCGCGGCGACAACCTCGCGCGGCGAGTGTGGCATGTTGTTGATGTGCTTCTCGGCGATCTCTGCGGGAGTCGAACCGGAAAAAGGAACCATGCCGGTCAACATCTCATAGAGAATCACACCTAAGCTGTAGACGTCAGTGGCGGGAGTCAGTTCGGCGCCGCTGTGCTGCTCGGGAGACATATAACGCGGAGTGCCGATAACTGTGTTTGAGTGGGCCAACGCATTCGCATCGTCGTCATCCCCGTCTACAGCGAAGAACTTCGCGATACCAAAGTCGAGCACTTTGACCACTGCGGGCTGATCTGCGCATTGCGTGATGAGAATATTCGACGGCTTGAGATCGCGATGAATAATACCCGCCTGATGTGCCGCTGCTACGGCATCCGACGCCTGCAACATGATCGACGTCGCGCGGGCTGTTTCAAGTGGTGCTTCCCTGCTGACAATTTCTCGAAGGGTGCGACCTTCGAGCAGTTCCATCACAATGTAAATCCAACCTTCGACAGTTTGTCCGCAATCAGTCACTGAAACAGCATTCGCATGACGCAACGTCACGGCTGTGCGCGCCTCTTGAAGCAGTCGGAGTCGCGCTGCTTCGTCTTCGGAGAAACGTGTATGCAGGAACTTGATCGCGACCGGACGGTCCATCGACAGGTGCCGGGCACGATACACCTTGCCCATGCCGCCTGAACCGAGTCGTTCTTCGATGTGATACTTATCGTCGAGCGTACGGCCTACGAGCGGATCCGTTACGGGCAATGTGGTAGACACATCTGACATTGCATGAAGTGAGGTACTTCTGGGCAGTTTATCCACAGATTACACAGATTCAATTTTTACAATCTGCGGAATCTGTGGATGGGCTTAGTCACCGCTGGTGGCGGTCAATCTCTCATGCACCACCAGATCGACTTCTCCATTCTTCTCCATTGAGGTCTCAGAGTGCAAACGATTTTCGTACGCCGCGCGAACAAATGATGCAAATAATGGATGAGCATTCAACGGTTGCGACTTGTATTCCGGGTGAAACTGGCAACCGATGAACCATGGATGCACGTCGCGCGAGAGTTCGATCATCTCCACGAACTTCCCATCCGGTGAGACACCGCTGAACACCAATCCTTCCTTCTCGAGCCGTTGCCGAAACTCCGGATTAAATTCATAACGATGGCGATGTCGCTCACCTATCTCGTCCGCGCCACCATAAACTTCCTGGACCAACGAGCCCGGCGCCAGACGACAGGGCCACGCGCCCAGTCGCATTGTACCGCCTAACTCTTCAACACCCACCAGATCTCGGAGCTTAAAAATAACGGGATACGGTGTTTCGAGATCAAATTCAGTCGAGTCTGCTTCTTTCAATTCACAAACATTGCGCGCGTATTCGATACAAGCTGTCTGCATTCCCAGGCAGATGCCGAAGTATGGAGTGCGCGTCTTGCGGGCGTAATAGATCGCGCGAATCATTCCCGCGATGCCGCGTTTGCCGAATCCTCCGGGCACGAGGATCGCGTCGAAGTCGCGCAAACGAGCTTCGTAGTCGTCGTCCATCAACTCTTCAGATTCGATCCATTTCACGTCGACGCGCAGATTGTTTGCGACACCGCCGTGCGTGAGCGCTTCGCGCAGCGACTTGTACGAATCTTCAAGCTCGACGTACTTGCCGACTATAGCGATCGACGCCTCGCCTCCCGAAGGTTCACGAATCGTCGCGACCAGATTTCTCCATTCGGCGAGGTCTGCCTGGGGCGCCTGTGACTCGAGTCCTAACTGCGAGACGATCAAGTCATCAAGACCCTGCTCGTGGAACGCGAGTGGCACGTCGTAGATCGTGTCGACGTCCTGTGCACTAATGACAGCAGGCTCTTTTACGTTACAGAAGAGTGCGATCTTGCTGCGCAGCTCGCGTGATAACGGCTTTTCAGAACGGCAAAGAAGGATGTCAGGCGCGATACCAATCTCGCGCAGGTCGCGCACCGAGTGTTGTGTGGGTTTGGTCTTCAACTCACCCGCCGCGGCGATATAAGGTACGAGCGTCACGTGAATGAAAAGCGCGTTGCCTGCGCCTTCCTCATTCCCCATCTGGCGAATGGCTTCGAGAAAAGGAAGTGACTCGATGTCGCCGACGGTGCCGCCGATCTCGACGATGATCACGTCCGGCTTGTCGTTCTCCGCGACTTTGCGAACGGCGTCCTTGATTTCGTTCGTGATATGCGGAATCACCTGGATCGTTTTGCCGAGGTAGTCACCGCGTCGTTCCTTTTCGATGACTGAAAGGTAGATGCGCCCGGTGGTCCAGTTATTCGCTTGTGAGAGGTGCGCGTGCGTGAAACGTTCATAATGCCCGAGGTCGAGATCTGTTTCGGCGCCATCGTCAGTGACGAAGACCTCGCCGTGTTGGAACGGCGACATCGTACCTGGATCGACGTTGATGTAGGGATCGAGTTTGATCAGTGCCACGTGCAATCCACGGCTCTCGAGCAAACATCCAATCGATGATGCTGCCAGTCCTTTACCGAGACTTGAAACTACACCACCAGTAACGAAGATATATTTAGGCATCAGGCTCTCCATTGGTTACCTTCTGTTCGTTGCCATCACCACTTTCCGGCGGATCTCCGGATTCCTGTTCTCCGTTATAGCGTCCCGCATGCAAGTCTTCCTGCACTTCGACTGCTCTTTGCATTCCGGGATCGAGCGCCTTTTGTATACCGACGAGACCGGCACCGAGCAGTCCTGGTCCTTCCTGTGCACGCCGCTCAAATTCTTCTGTTGACACGTCGTAGGGCTTACTCAGGCGCGATAAGCCAAAAAGCCCACACAAAATGACGAACGCGATAATGCCTAGTCCGATCCAATCGCTCATGACGTTGCTACTAACTCTCTGACCCGTTCGAGATCTTCCGCGGTGTCCACACCAGTTGAAATCGAACAAGCTTGAACCACTTTAATCTTTATTCCATGTTCCAACGCTCGCAATTGTTCCAGGGCTTCAATCTGTTCGAGGCGAGACGGCGGCCACTTCGTAAACTCAAGCAGCACATCTCGTCGATAAACATAGAGCCCGGTGTGTTTGCGAAAGTTTTTGAACAGCTCGGGCTCGTTCATCAATGCCGCTTCGGGTGAGCCACCATGTCTTTTCGCTGCGTCGCGTGGATATGGCATCGGCGAACGCGAAAAATAAACGGCCATTTCGTTTTCATTGAGAACCACTTTCACTAGATCCGGATTCAGCAGATCGTCGAGTGAGTCAAGGGGTTCCCAGGTTGTTACGATCCCGGCCCCGTCCGGTTTCGCGATCTCTGCTGCCATGATGTCGACCGCACGCTCGATCGTTTCCGGCGAGATCAATGGTTCGTCTCCCTGAACGTTAACCACGATCTCGGCATCGGGGAGTTGCGCCGCCACTTCCGCGACACGGTCGGTGCCACTCGTATGATGAGCGGCAGTAAGAACAGCTTCAAAACCACCGGTGTGAACAGCGTCGGCGATTTGTTGGCTGTCAGTGGCAACGATTACACGGTCCACGTTACGAGCCAGACGGGCGCGCTCAGCAACCCAGCAGACCATGGGTTTACCTGCAATGTCGATTAAGGCTTTTCCTGGCAGACGTGTTGAGGCGAGGCGGGCTGGAACGATGGCGACCGTGCGATTCACGGGGTAACAGCTTAGCTTGCGCTGCCGATAACTGTCAACGAAGTTCGGGGACACAGATCAGACGGATTAAAAATCCGGATTTTATCCGTGATATCTGTGGCTACTACTTTTCTTGTCACAAATTCGATTTGGTGGGTGTTATCACTCTGAACTCGAATATCATCGGAGGAACTCCAATGCCAAGAACTGTCTGGAACCGCTTCTTTATCGGTATGGCTCTAATCACAAGCGTCGCGTTGCTGATCTGGATTGCAGGCGCGAAGGTGGTCGCCCAAAACACCTCTTCGGGTGAGTGGACAGCCACCGTCTCTACTAAAGAGAATTCCAAAATTCACTTGAATCTCGAGCGGAAAAGCGCAAAACACGGCCGAAACCAGATGGGGCAGAGTTTTGAGTTTTCCGAATTGCAGGGCTTGACTCGCGAACAGGCTCTCAACGGCGGCCCGGTCAGCTTTAGTCTTGTGCGAGAAGCCGGACGGATCGATCTCGAGGGCAGTTTTCAAAACGGCAAAGGCTCCGGAACATTTCGATTTACCGGCAATCCGAGTTTCATATCCGCAATGAAGAGCCGCGGTTTCGACTTTGAGTCGAACCCGGATGATGAAGATCGAGATTCCGAGAGTCGCCTGTTCGCGGCCACCACGCTCAACGTCACTACCGCATTGGCCGACGATCTCAACTCCGCGGGTTTCGGAAAACTTCAGGTCGAAGACCTTTTCAAGGCCGCGATTTTCAAGGTGAACTCACAGTTCATGCGAGAGATGAAGGCGAGTGGGTTTCAGGATCTCGGCATGGAAGAGCTGGTCAAAGCCAGAATCTTCAAGATTGACGCTGAGTTTGTCAGGCAAGTGAGTCAGATGGGCTTCGACAAAGAGCCGTTTGAGAGTCTCGTGAAGATGCAGATTTTCAAAGTGACACCGGAATTTGTGACAGAGATGCGCAACGAAGGACTAAACGATCTTCACATTGAGGATCTCGTCAAGCTGCGGATCTTCAAGATCGATACCGATTTTATTCGTGCCGCAAAAGCGGATGGTGTGCCGCTTGAGGTAGAGCGTTTGGTGCAACGAAAGATCGGCGTCGCTCGCCGCTAAGCCACAAAAAAGCACAAAAGGCACAAGAGGCACAAAATGATTATTCGTTTTGTGCCTTTTGTGTTTTTTGTGCCTTTTGTGGCGATATGCGATACACGCAACGGTGATCACCCTTAATGATGTGTTCGGCGCGTTCGACGGTGACGCCGGGACCGAGGACAGAGCGAAAGAGATCGAGCTCGGTGGAACAGAATCCCTGACACGCATTCGCGGCGGCACAGATCGGACAGTGATTCTCGACGAGGAGTAAGCTGCCGTCGTCTTCCTTCTTGACCTCGGCCATGTAACCTTCTTCAGTTCGCAGCTTCGCCAGGTTTCGCAGTTTTCGGGCGAGGGGATCCGAAGGCTTGATTTGCCTCGCGTAATCCGTTCGCTGCCGTGCGCAACGTGACGTCAGCACGCGTTCCAGACCTTCTTCGCCGAACGCATCCTTCACGGAGTCAATCAGCGCCACACTCAACTCGGCATACGCTTCCGGGAAGAGATGGTCTGCTTCTCGCGTTAACCGCCAGAACTTAGCCGGCCGGCCGATCGGCACTGGTCGCTCCTCGGCGGTCACGAGCCCTTCCTGCTGCAGAACGTACAAATGGTGGCGCACAGCCATGGCGGTCAGGCCAAGTCGCTCCGCCAGTTGCGCGGAGTCGATTGGTCCCTCAGTCTTCAGAAGTTTTGTTATCGCGCGCCGCGTTTTCCGCTCACCGGGCGCCTGCACTCCAGCACTCATGCGAACATTTCTAAAGAATTCTCTTTACAAAGTCAAGGCTAAGGAATAAACTGCGACTTACTAAAGTTTTATCTTTAGAAAGTAGGTGGCTTATGGCAATTACTTCAACCGACGATCCAGTGGCAGGACTGAGGGTGGCCGTAACCGGTGGGACTTCGGGTTTAGGTCTCGCACTTGTTCGAGAGTTGGTCAGCAGGGGCGCTCGGGTCGCTTTCATTGCCCGGACTCGCGAACGAGTCGAACAGGTCGGTAGGGAAAACCCTGGCGCGCATGGGGTCGTGGCCGATGTCTCGAAAAAGGAAGACATCTACCCGATGGCGATCCAGATCACAGGCGAGCTCGGCGGCCTCGACGTTCTTATTAACAACGCCTCAAGCCTTGGTCCAACGCCGCTCCGACTGCTCTCCGACACGGAGTGTGAAGATCTCGAAGACGTGTTCGCCGCGAATCTCTTCGGCCCATTCCGACTTACCAAAGCTCTAATGGGATCTCTGGCTGCTTCCGCACGTGAAGGTCGTGGCGCGGTCGTTCTGAACGTTATCAGCGATGCGGGCATTAGCGCATATCCACATTGGGGTGCCTATGGCGCGAGCAAATCCGCGCTCAGTCAGTTGAGCCGCATCTGGAACGAAGAACACGCAGGCGAAGGCGTGAGGTTTCTTTCACTCGATCCCGGCGACATGGACACGCCGATGTATCACAGTGCGATTCCCGGCGCAGATCCGGCGTCCTTAAAGCGCCCCGAGCAATCTGCGCATGAGTTCATCGAGGCAATAGCAGCAGCTTTGCCACAGTTAACACGAGTGAATTTATGATCTCGGCTACATCAGCAGTACAGCGCCCTGCGGACGCAAAGCTTCTCGTGGTTGATGCGCAGCGGAATATTGTTCATGTTCCGCGTAACGCGTTCGTCGAGTTTCTACGTCCGAACGACCTGGTGATCGCAAACGATGCTGCAACCTTGCCTGCTAGTCTCACCGGGGTACACGGGCTGACCGGACAACAGATCGAAGTGAGACTTGCCGGACGGCGTTCATTAGATCCGATGGAGGTTAGTCGCTTTAGTGCGGTCGTCTTCGGCGCGGGAGACTTTCACACGCGCACGGAAGACAGACCCTTGCCGCCGCCGTTGAATCCAGGCGACAAGCTCGTGCTTGGTCCACTGCAAGCAACCGTTGAGGAACTACTCGGACATCCACGACTCATTTCCCTTCTCTTTCACGGCTCGGCCGACAACGTGTGGGCCGGGCTCGCGAGCCATGGCAAACCGATTCAGTATTCACACATGCCGACATCGCTCGAGTTGTGGGATGTTTGGACGAAAGTAGCGGGCTTGCCGGTCGCTTTCGAGCCGCCTTCAGCGGGGTTCATCCTCGATTGGGAAGTGCTGTCGACGATTCGCGAACACGGCGCACGCTTCGTGACGGTTACACACGCCGCGGGTATCTCGTCGACCGGCGACGACGATCTCGATCGTCTACTACCGTTTGACGAGCCGTACCACATTCCTGAGACCACTGCGAACGCTGTTGAAATCACACGCCAACACGGGGGTCGCGTGATTGCTGTTGGTACGTCTGTCGTGCGAGCGCTCGAGGATGCAGCGACTGAAGATGGTCGTCTGCGGATTGGTGACGGGATGGCAAGAGGAAAGATTGGTCCAACTACCCGCTTGCGTGTCGTCGATGCGATTCTTTCAGGCACTCACGAACCGGGAACGAGTCACTATGAATTGCTGCGTGCCTTTCTCGAAGACTCGACGCTCGAACGCGCCACGAAAGAACTCACCACGCACGGATACAAAACGCACGAGTTCGGCGACTCGGTTTTAATCTTGTAAATCGTGTCATCCTGTTAACAGGATTTGCCAGATTAACAAGATTGACAGGATACTACCTCACCATGCGAACCCTTCTTTCAGTATCCCTCTGTGTCCTTCTTTGTTATGGTCCAGTTCCAGGCCAAACTACTAACCCGATCCGCGAAGACAACATCCGCGCCGAGCTCGGCTTTCTCGCCAGCGATGCGATGCAAGGTCGCGGCAGTGGCACCAACTATGAACGCATCGCCGCCGAATACATCGGTTCACAGTTTCGCCAGTTTGGACTCGAGCCCGCTGGCGATACAGATAGCGCGGGAAACAAGTCTTTCATACAGCGCGTGCCGCTTGAATCGGCAAAGTTTGTTGAGCCGCCGACACTGACGGTCAAGTCCGGCAACAACACACAGAAGTGGCAATACGGTCGCGACTTTCTTGTTTCGTTCCTCAGGGCATCAAAGGTCAGCGGGGAATTGCAGGTGATAGATGCTGAGGGCACTATCACGAAAGGCGCCGTCGTGGCTGCTAAGTTGCCCGAAGGCGCCAATCAGCAGCAAAGGCAAGCGCTCGCCAGAAAAGCGTTTGCATCCGGAGCGGCCGCTCTGGTCCTGATTGAGAACGAAGCCAACCGCAAGACGCGCGAATCTGGCGACGCGAAGTTACCTACACTCGCTGCGCAAATCGCAGGAAACGCCGATTACCCGTTTGTCTCAATCTCGCTCAAAAAAGAGGCGCAGGACACACTGCTGGCTATGCCCGCGGGCACTCAAGTCGAATTCGCCGGTGCGACTGAAATCTCAGAAGCAAGCGCCACCTGGAATGCAGTCGGTGTTTTGAAGGGTTCGGATCCGAGTGCGGCAGCTCAGGTGATCATGCTCAGCGCGCACCTGGACCATCTCGGAGTTAGCGAAACTCTAACCGGCGATAAGATCTTCAACGGCGCTGACGACGATGCTTCTGGTTGCGTGGCAGTGTTGGAGCTCGCCCGCGTGTTCGGCTCAGGAAAACGGCCAAAACGTACGATCTATTTCATCTGCTTCGGCAGCGAAGAGCGCGGTGGTTTTGGATCGCAATACTTCATCGCGCATTCGCCCGTACCATTGGAGCAGATCGTTGCCGACATCACGTTTGAAATGCTTGGACGTCCCGACGCCAAGGTTGCGGCGGGTACGTTGTGGTTGACCGGCTTCGAGCGATCGACACTCGGTCCGGAGCTCGCGAAACAGGGCGCATCGCTCGTCGCGGATCCACATCCCGAACAGAATTTCTTTCGGCGTTCCGACAATTACCCGCTGGCATTGCGCGGCGTGATCGCACATACGATTTCGAGCTATGGATTGCACACGGATTACCATCGTGTCAGTGACGACGTTGGAAAGATCGACTTTCCGTTCATGACGCGTTCACTCAATTCGCTTGTGAAACCGATTCAGTGGTTCGCTAATTCAACCTTCCGGCCCGCATGGCTGCCGGGACAAGCCCCTACGCGGTAAACTTAGATCCAAGTTTACCGCGTGGTGGTACTGACTTTATCCAAGATGGTTTTGTGAATATCACGTGATGAAACCGAAATTCTTCAGTTCGCCCGCACTGTTTCGAGAGTGGCTCGAGCAAAATCATGACAGCAAGACCGAATTGCTGTTAGGTTTTCACAGGAAGTCGTCAGGCAAAAAGAGCATCACTTATGCGGAAGCGCTCGACGAGGCGCTCTGTTACGGTTGGATCGACGGCGTCAGAAAAAATCTGAACGAAACGAGCTATACGATTCGATTTACACCACGAAAGCCGAGGAGTATCTGGAGCCTTGTAAATGTGAGACACGTCGAGCGTCTGACCAAGGAAGGACGCATGCAGCCACCGGGAATTGAAGCGTACGCGCGTCGCGATCCAAAGCGCACCGGCATCTATGCTTTTGAGAACAGACCGCGAGAGTTTTCTCCCGAGTTCGAGAAAGCGTTCCGAAAGAACAAAACTGCGTGGAGCTTCTTTGAAAAGCAGCCGCCAGGTTACAAAAGGACCATCATTTTTTGGGTAATGGGCGGCAAGAAAGAAGAGACGCGATTGAAGCGTTTCAAGCAACTCGTCGAGCTGTCGGAGCAAGGTTTGCGACCGGGTTTGCTGCAACCCAAATCGAAAGACAATGCCTGATCTGCTTGTAAATCTGCTGAAGCTGCCCACAGGCGAAGCTCCCGAGGGCTTCAGTATTCGCCGCGCGCAACCGTTTGAGTTAACACTCGTAAGCAACTTCGTCACAGAATACTTCTCAGGCAGTTGGGCGGATGAGATTTCCGTCGGCTTCGCACGCCAGCCGATTTCGGTTTTTGTCGCCACGATCGATCGTGAACTCGTCGGCTTTGCCGCTTACGAATGCACGCGGCGTGGTTTCTTTGGTCCGACAGGAGTCGTACAGGCAGCGCAGGGGAAAGGCATCGGAAAAGCCCTGCTGCTCGCCTCACTCGAAGCCCTGCGAGAGAGGGGTTACGTCTACGCAATCATCGGCGCTGCGGGTCCGGTACGCTTTTATCAGAAGACAGTCGGTGCGATTATTATTCCTGACAGCGAGCCCGGTATTTACACCGACTTGCTGAAGACCTGAAGCGATGAATACCGCAGAAGCATTTCCCGCAAAGCGACAGAACGATCGCAACGCACTTCCGCCCGGACCCAAGGGCTCGCTAGTCATGGGTGTGATGCGCGACTTCAATCGCGACACGCTCGGCTTTGTCACGCGTTGTCGAGATTACGGCGACGTCGTTCGCACGAGGTTTCTCTACCTTCACGCGTACTTTCTTTACAACCCCGACGATATCGAGTCGCTGCTGACGACGAACGCAAAGAGCTACCGGAAAGCGCGCTCGCTGCGGTCCCCGTTCTTTTATCGTCTGGTCGGAAATGGTCTCGTCACCAGCGAAGGTGAATTCTGGCGGCGTCAGCGGCGTCTCGCGCAGCCGGCGTTTCATCGCCAGCGTATCAGCTCGTACGGCGATGTGATGGTCCAATATGCAGAGCGCGCGATTGCCTCGTGGAAGAATGGCGAGAAGCGGGATCTGGCCCGCGACATGACTCGCCTGACGCTCGAGATCGTAGTCAAAACACTCTTCAATTCGGATGTCTCGAATGATGCCGATCACGTCGGTGCGATCCTCTCGAGTCTCGTGAAACCGTTTGCGTCACAGGCAACACTCAAATGGATTCTCGACAATCGTCTGCCAACACCGGGACATCGCAGATACTTCAACGCCGTCAGCGAGATCGACAAAATCGTGTTTCGGATTATCGCGGAACGTCGCGCGAGTGGTTACGACGAAGGTGATTTGTTGTCGATGCTGCTCCAGGCGCAGGACGACGATGGCACTCAGATGAGCGACCAGCAACTGCGCGACGAAGTGATGACGTTGTTTCTGGCGGGTCACGAGACAACGGCGCTCTCGCTGTCGTGGAGTTGGTATTTACTTGCCACTCATCCGGAGTGTGAACGAAAGTTTCACGCCGAACTTGCCGAAGTGCTTGGCGGAAGAGCGCCGGCAGTTTCAGATCTACCGAAGCTAAACTATACGGAGACGATTGCGAAAGAGGCGATGCGTCTCTACCCGCCGGCGTATGCAGTCGGGCGTGAGGCAATCGAGGAAACGGAGATCGGCGGCTATCGTGTGCCGAAGGGAACACAGC
>JBKPPU010000401.1:0-6378 GCA_046733695.1 Acidobacteriota bacterium | reverse complement strand
ACCCCCAGCAGTTAGAAACTTCAAGCAGGTGAGATCTTTTATGACTGACAGTGCACGCGAAAGTGTCGACAGGGCGTTGAACGGTGCGGCGGCCAGCGCGGCTACAGAACAGGACTTAAAACAACGCGAAGAGCGGTTGATCGATGAATTGAAGAAGCGCACGGAGGAACTCGAAGAAGCGAACCGCGAGTTGCGGCGTGTGTCTCACTATCGCTCTTTGTTTCTGGCACGGATGTCACATGAGTTGCGCACTCCTTTGACATCGATACTCGGCTTCAGCGAAATCCTGCTCGATCAGGAAGAGCTCACCGAGACGCAGCGCCGTTTTTGTCAGAAAGTTCAGGACTCAGGTTTTCAACTCCAGGCGAGTTTGAATCAACTCGTCGATCTATCCCGGCTCGAAGCGGGGCAAACGGAAGTCTTTGTCCAGGAGTTTTCGTTGCGCGAAGTGCTGCGCGAATCATGTACGGCAGCAACACGCATGGCGCAAAAAGCGCAGGTGAAGATCGATTATGAACTTGCGCCCGAGATCACAACTATCGTCACGGATCAGGGAAAACTGCGGCAAACGCTTTTTAATTTCATAGCGTGGGCAGTGAGTCGCAGCCCTGCCGGTGAATCAGTTAAAGTTGGGGTCGAGATCGATGATCACAATCTTGTATCGATAAAGGTGATCGATGACGGCGAACGTCGCGCGGATCTGGAGAGTGTTTTCGACCCGGAACACGGTACGCCGAGTCACGAGCCGACTATCAATGAGCTTGGCATTATTATTGGTCGCAAGCTGCTCGAGCTTCTTGGCGGAACCGTCTATTTGGAAAATCTCGTTCCGCGCGGCTTACAGGCAATCATTCAAATACCGGCACGTCCATTGAAGGGATAATGTCTACGGATGGAAGAGACGACAATTCGGGAGTGCACGACCATCGAGGAGTTTGATGGTTGTGTCGCGTTGCAGCGTGAAGCATTTGGCCTTCCTGATCTTGAACTCTCACCTCGCCGTCATTTGATCGTATCCCGCCGCGCCGGGGGCTGGACGCTCGGAGCCTTTGTTGGCGATCGCATGGTTGGTTTCGTTCATCACCTTGCAGCAGTGCATGGCGATGAAGTCTTTGGGTATTCACACATGATGGCGGTGGCGAAAGATTATCAGAATAAAGGCGTCGGTGTGCGTTTGAAGTGGGCCCAGCGAGAACGCGCGCTGAAAGAAGGACGGAAGTTAATCAAGTGGACGTGGGATCCGATGATGGCGCGCAACGCGCACTTCAATCTGAACCGGTTAGGCGCAACCGTAGACACGTACGCCGCCAATTTTTATGGAACTGATTACAGCACCGATGCTTCGCTCACTGAAAAAGTCGGACTACCGAGTGATCGTCTGATTGCGACGTGGGATCTTGACTCTGCGAGAGTGAGTGCGCTTGCGAATGGAGCCGTTACGCCGGTTGACGCAAGGCCGGTTGCGAGTGTCGCGATACCAGCAGAGTGGACGGCACTCGTGAAGCAGAATCCGAGCCGCGCGCGAGATGAGCAAGCGCGTGTGAGGGAAGAGTTCAAAAAAGCCTTTGAGCAACGACTGATTTGTGCGGGATTTGAGCGAGGCGAAAAGGAGTCAAGATACCTGCTGTTTGAGCCTTCTTAATTGCCAATTGCCAACTGCCGATTGCCAAATTTAGTACCGGCACTTGGTTTCTCAATCGGCAATCGGCAATCGGAAATTGGCAATCATCATGACCTTTACCAAGTTTGATCGCTACGTAGATCGGCACGCACGCAGCTTTACGGAACGCCTGCAGAATCTCTGCCGCATGCCTTCCGTGGCCGCGCGCGGCACAGGTATGCGCGCGATCGCTGAGACGGTGGAACAGTCGATGCAGCGCGTCGGCATGGGGACGCGCTCGTTTCGCGTCGGAACGGGGTATCCAATCCTTTACGGTGAGTGTGGCGGTGGTCCAAAAACGTTTGTTGTTTATGGACACTACGACGTGCAGCCTGTGGGCCATCTCACGGAATGGTCATCAGGACCGTTTGCAGCCACAATCGACGACGGCAAGTTGTACGCGCGCGGCGCAGCTAACAGCAAAGGCGATCTCGTGGCGCGGCTGGCTGCCGTCGAGGCGTACCAGAAAACGTTTGGAAAACTTCCGGTCACGCTTCGCTTCTTGATTGAAGGTGAAGATGGTCTTGGTAGCCCGAGTCTTTATCGTTTCACAAAAGAGAATGCGGAGCTGTTGAAGGCGAATGGCTGTTTGTGGGACGAAGGGTCGAGCGATACAAAAGAGAATCCCGTCGTCAGCCTTGGCTTCAAGGGCATCACGTTTCTCGAGCTTCGCGCCTTCGGAGCTCGTTCTGATCTGCATTCGAAGTGGGGCGCGATTGTTCCCAATCCCGCCTGGCGTCTCGTGCAGGCGCTGGCCACGATCACCTCACCAAAAGGCGTGATTACGATCGATGGATTCTCGTCGCACATCGCGCCGATCAGCGACGAAGATGCGGAAGTTTTGAAAGCGATCGAACTCGACGAGATTGGACTGAAACGCGAATTTCGAATCAATGGTTGGGTCCGCGCGATGAAAGGACCGACGTTGGTTAAAGAACACATCTTTGGTCCAACCTGTACGATCTGCGGTATTCACACTGGTCACACGGAAGCGGGTGCGAAAACAGTTCTTCCCAGCACCGCGATGGCCCGGCTTGATTTCCGTCTCGTGCCCGATCTGACGTCGCAGCTCGTCGTAGAACTGTTACGGGCACATCTCGATCTACGTGGCTTCAAGGACATCGAGATCATCGAGCTTGGCAGTGCGCCGCTCGCGAAGTCTTCGGCAAAGTCGCGTGTCGCCCGAGCTGTGATTGAGTCGACAACTGAAGTTCATGGGAAACCTCCCGTGATCTATCCCATGGATCCTTCGAGTGGACCAGTGGGTGCAGTCTGTGGAGTTTCGGATCCGCCTACAGCGGTGGCGTCATTCGGGACGGGCTATGCCGGTTCAAATCCTCACGGCCCTAACGAGAATATTCGCATCGATGACTTTCTAAAGACCATCAAGCTGATCGGGCGCGTGATTCACCGGCTCGGGGGTTCCAAAACTCGAGAAGACACGAGACCCACCGCGCCCCTACCAAAACTAAAATAGAGGTGGAATTTGGCCGCAAAGGGTACTGCACGCGAGATCGAAAATCTCAGAAATGAGATTCGCCACCACGACGAGCTGTACTACGTCGAGAACGAGCCGGAGATTTCCGATCGTGAGTACGACGCCTTACTCGAACAACTCCAAAAGCTCGAAGAAGCACATCCCGAACTAATCACATTCGACAGTCCTACGCAGCGAGTGGGTGGACGTCCCGCGGAGGGCTTTCCGGAGGTTGTTCACACTCGCCCGATGATGTCGCTCGACAACAGCTACAACATCGACGAGCTTCGCGCGTTTGACGAACGCTGCCAACGTCTTGCTGAAGGCCGCAAACTCGAATATGTAGCTGAGCTGAAGATCGACGGCTTATCGCTTTCGCTTCAGTATGAAGATGGTTTGCTGGTGCGTGGGGTGACGCGCGGCGATGGACGCATCGGTGAAGACGTCACGCAGAATGCGCGCACGATTCGCAGCGTGCCTTTGCGTCTCAGATCTCAAAAGAAGAGCATCGACTCGAATCTGGAAGTGCGTGGTGAAGTGTTCATTCCCCGCGACGTGTTTGAAAGAACAAATGCGGAAAGGGAAGAGCAAGGCGAGCCGCGGTTTCAGAATCCGCGCAACGCCGCAGCCGGCGCGATTCGCCAGCTCGACTCGCGCCTCGTAGCGAAACGAAAGCTCGACATGTTTGCTTACGATCTGCTTGTCGGTGGTCGCAAGCCGTTTCCAACTCACTGGGAAGCACTCGATTGGATGGAGAACGCCGGCTTTCGTGTGAACAAGAATCGCAAACTCTGCGAGACGATCGAGGAAGTGATCGATTTCGCAAACGCACAGGAAGCACTGCGAGACGACCTCGGCTATGAAATTGACGGCCTCGTAGTAAAGGTCAATTCGACAGCGTTGCAGGATGAGTTTGGCGCCACTTCAAAAGCGCCACGTTGGGCCATCGCTTACAAGTATCCCGCGCGTCAGGCGTCAACAAAGGTCCTGGATATCTTTGTGTCTGTCGGACGCACCGGTGCGATCACTCCGGTCGCGCTTTTGGAGCCGGTGTTTCTCGCCGGCACGACAGTCGCACGCGCGACCCTGCACAACGAGGACGAGATCAATCGTCTCGGGCTCAAGATCGGCGACTGGGTAATGATCGAAAAGAGCGGCGAGATCATTCCCAAAGTGCTGAGTGTCGTTACCTCGAAACGCACGGGAGAAGAAAAGCCGTTTAAGCCGCCAAAGAATTGTCCCGTGTGCGGCGGTTTGATCTCGCGCCCTGAAGGTGAAGTCGTGGCGCGTTGTGTCGCAGCAGATTGTACGGCCCAACTGATGGGTCGCTTGTTGCACTTTGCTTCTCGTCGGGCGATGCGAATCGAAGGATTGGGTGAAGTGCTCGCGGAACAGTTGGTAGCCGGCGGTCTGGTGAAAGACGTGGGTGATCTCTATTCGTTAACGCTCGAACAGGTTGCCGGTTTGCCACGGATGGCGAAGAAGTCGGCGACGAATCTGCTCACTCAGATTGAGGCAAGCAAGTCGCGAGACCTGTCGAACCTGATTTATGCGTTGGGAATTCGTCATGTTGGCGAGCGAACCGGCGGCATCCTGGCCCATGAGCTCGGCTCACTCGAAAAGCTCAGCGAAGCTTCGGTGGAAGAGTTGGACGCGATTCCGGAGATTGGATTGACTGTGGCTGAGAGTGTGCGCGACTGGTTTGACGATGAAGGGAATCGCGCGCTTTGTGATAGGCTGCGAGCGGCAGGAGTTAAAACCGAAGCCGAGCGGAAGGGCAGGGGCGAGCTTGACGAGCGTTTTGCCGGGAAACAATTCGTGCTCACCGGAACGCTGTCAGGTTTCACACGTGACGAAGCGCGCGCGCTGATCGAAGCCCGCGGTGGAAGAGTGAATTCGTCGGTGAGCAAGAAAACCGATTACGTGGTCGCGGGTGAAGCGGCAGGATCGAAGCTTGATAAAGCACAGTCGCTTGGCGTCGCAGTTATTGATGAAGAAGCGTTTAAAAACATGTTGAGTTAGACAGGATTGCAGGATTGACAGGATTATCAGGATGAGTACAGAGCCAACCAGGAAGTTAGAACTACTCTACACGCTCTTTTGCGACGACGTGCGATTGGAAGCAGGAAACAAGCTGTCGTTTATGGGGGTCTTTCAAAATATTCTCGTCGAGCATTTACCGCTCACTCTGATCAAGTTTGCGGTGGTGAACCACTGGCAGGGGCAAGGTAGTTATCTTTCCGAAGTGAGAATACTTTCACCCGATCGACAAAAGGCTATCGTCGTATCTCAACCAACACCATTTGAGATCGCGTCGGGCGGTTTCGCCGACAACATCAGTTTCTTTGTGAACGTGACTTTCCCGAAACGCGGGCGCTACGTAGTCCAGACTCTGATCGACTCCAATCTATTTCACGAGCAGGAACTATTCGTCTCCGACTCCGCCGAAGCAGATCTCCTCGGCGCCTCCGAAGCGGTCAATTAAAGTAGCAGGAGCAGCATGCAGGTACAGGTTAACCTGCTCCTGAATGCTGCTCCTGCTACTGTGATTACTCGTTATTTAATTGCGCGCTGACTGGGGAGTCTAGCCTACGTCAATTTTGAAAAGTTTGATTTTGGAATTCAGGGTTGTTGCCTTAATCCCAAGAAGTCTTGCTGCCTTCGCCTGATTACCTCCAGTCTCAGACAGCGCCATTTTGATTAGGTGAGTCTCGAACCGTTGCACCTCGTCATAGAAATTGATACCACCGACAATATCCAACGGTTTGAGTCTGCTTGCTTCTTCAGTGAAAGCTTTGTCACGTGCCAGCGTTTCCGCTTCTGACAGCAGGGCGTCGGCCAGATCGACGACTCGTTGAATGCGATCGCGATCCGGTCGTTCAGCGAGTTTCAGACGCACTGTTCTTTCAGCAAGCTGAGCAACACTGGTACCCCTCTCGTTGTCGGTTTCCATCAAAGCTGCTTGATCGACGTTCATTAATACTCCCCTTTCGGAACTGACCTCTATTAACCAGAACACCAGGCTCCGAAAATTCGTGACAATTATTTTTGCAATAAAAAACCATCCACATGATGCTTGAGAGCTGTGGATGGTTGTATTTGGTGCGGATGAGAGGACTTGAACCTCCACGATGTCACCATCACAGGCTTCTGAGACCTGCGCGTCTGCCAGTTCCGCCACATCCGCAAGATGCTGGGTAGGTCATTATGCGAATGCATCTGGAGGGTGTCAAGAATGCCA
>JBKPPU010000400.1:0-18352 GCA_046733695.1 Acidobacteriota bacterium | reverse complement strand
CCCCTACAGTGCGTTCCACCGCGCCAGTGATGATTAGGCCGACTTAGCTCTGCGGAGCGTACTGTAGGGGCGGCCCTCCGTGGCCGCCCGGCGTGGAACTCTTTCCGTAGCGGCCGCGGCGCTCAGAACAAGGCGATATGGAAACCGTCTCTCCACTGAAAGATCACGCAACCCTGCGCGCTGCCCCAACGCCCTTAACTCGCCCGCCTTAAAACTTCGCAATATCGACAACGCGCCATCGTGTCGCAGCAGTCGATTGTGCAGCACCAACTTCCCGAGCGTCGTATAAAGCAAGTACGCGACCGGATGACGATTGAGATCGATAACGAATATTCGACGCCCCGCCACTCGACTCATCTCCCGAAGAATTTTGACGACCTGCTCATCTACAAAGTGATGCGTGAAGAGCGAACAGATCACGTAATCGAACCGATTGTCTACAAAAGGCAGCTCTAAAGCGTTCCCACGAACCGAACTAATCTCATCGAACCGTTCAGACTCTTCAATGATCGACTCCGCCGATCGCTCATTCAATTCAAGTCCAACAGCGTTCAAGCGACGACCGGTTTGTCGCGCCCAATTAGCCGTCACACGCAACAGCTCTCCTGACCCCGCACCGACATCGAGTATCGAAAAGCCACTCAAACCCTGCGCTTCGATCTCGGGAAACAGCGTGGTCCTTAAACTGTGCGCATCACCCATCCAACGATTGACTATCTGCAGCTCACCGATACAACTCTCGTACTCCTCGGGCGTGTAATCACCGGTATCGAGGTATTCGAGTCTGTAGCTGCGCCGTTTAAATTTCTCGAGCATGCTGAATCACGAGAGCGCTGTTTTTGGAGCCGAAGCCGATACAGTTACAGAGGGCTATTTTGACGCTTGCTTCGCGTGCTTCGTTGGGAACGTAGTCGAGATCACAAGCTGGGTCAGGCTCATCAAGATTAATCGTGGGCGGGATCTTGTTGGTGTGCATCGCGCAGAGCGCGGCTCCGAGTCCGGCTGCGCCACTCGCACCCTGCGGATGACCGATTTGCGACTTCGTCGCCGACATCGGAATGCGCGCGGCCTGTCCGTCAAACGCCTGCTTCAAGGCGCTGGTCTCAATTCGATCATTGAGCACGGTCGACGTACCGTGCAGATTTACATAGTCAATATCTTTTGGCTCGCAGCCGGCATCTTCGAGAGCGAGTCGCATCGCGCGCGCGGGTTCATAGCCGTCCTCAGCGAGTCGGACGCGATGATACGCATCGCACGTGGCGCCGTAGCCAATCACCTCCGCGTAAATGTGTGCGCGACGATCGAGTGCGTGTTTCAGTTCTTCGAAGACGTACATCCACGAGCCTTCGCCGAGTACCATTCCGGAGCGATTTCGTGAGAAAGGTCTCGAAGCACGCTGCGGCTCCTCGTTCCAGTCACTCGTCAACACGGTCATCAGATTGAACCCGGCCAAAATGCCCGGCGCAATGGGAGCGTCTACGCCGCCTGTGATCATCATGTCCTGCCGTCCGAGTGCGATATGCTGCGCCGCGTAAGCCATCGCATCAGTCGAACTGGTGCAGCCTGTCGAAACGATGTGCGATAGTCCGCGCAGACCAAACGCCATCGACAACTCACTCGATAAGCCGCCGTGCGTCGATGATGGAATCGTGTAGACGCTCGCTTTGTTAGTTGGGCCAACATACCAGTACTCGTACTGTTGCTCGGTAAACGCGAGGCCTCCGCCACCCGTTCCGAGTTCCACACCGAACGCGCGGCGTTCATCAAGCGAGAGATCGTTGGGAAACAGTTGCGCGTCTTCCAACGCTTCCCGAGCCGCTGCAAGCGCGAGTGGCACCGTCCGCGCCACGTGTTTGCGATCTTTTGGATTTAACTGCGACTGCCAGTCGAACGAAGGAACTTCAGCAGCGATTTGAACCGGAGAGCTGGACGGATCAAAAGATTCGATGCGGCGTACGCCACTCCTACCGGTGATTAGTCCATCCCAGAATGCATCGCGACCAATACCCAGTGGAGTGACACACCCCATGCCCGTAATGACAACTCTGCGTGGACGCGTCAACGCTTTAAACATGGCTATCGCCTCATGTTTACAACGGGGGTGTTAAAGGAGGGGAAAAGAATAACAAAGGACCACGCGGTTTCGCGAATTAACACGGACCATACGGGCGTGGTCCGTGTTAATTCTACAAATCCGCGGGTTAAACCTTTGTGCCGCACTCTGTACAAAATTTCGCGCCGGGCGCCAGCTCCGCTTTGCAGTTTGCACAGGTCGCTTTGCCTTGCTTCGCGCCACACTCCGTGCAGAACTTTGCGCCGGTCGCGTTCGGATGACCACACTCGGGACACGGAATTCCAGACTGTTGCGGTGCAGCCTGTTGCCCTGCGCCCTGCCCCTGGTTCGGCTTCATCGCATCGCTCATCGCACCTGCCATTGCATTTCCGAGTGCGAATCCCGCGCCGAGCCCCATGCCAGTTCCGGCGCCGCCTGACGGATTCTGCGCCGCATCGCGCATCGCATCAGCAGCCTGGAACTGAGCGTATCGTCCAACGTCGCCAATCACGCCCATCGAAGTACGTTTGTCCATCGCCGCCTCGACTTCCTGCGGCAACGAGATGTTTTCGATAACGAACTTCGTCAGCTCGAGTCCAAACGTCTTGAACTCTTCATTCAGCTTCACTCGCGTGAACTTCGCAAGCTCATCGTAGTTCGAAGCAAGATCGAGTGCTGCGATTTTGGATTCTCCGAGCGCGTCGCTGAAGCCTCCGACGAGCGTGCGTTTCAGTTGACCTTCAATGTCTTCCGTGACGAAGTGCGCATTGGTTCCTGCAACCTCTTTGATAAACGCCTGCGGGTCCGAAACGCGCATTGAGTAGATTCCGAAAGCTCGCAAACGCACCATGCCGAAATCAGCATCGCGCATCATGATCGGGTTGGGCGTGCCCCACTTCAGATCTGTGAACTGTTTGGTGTTGACGAAATAGACCTCGGCTTTGAACGGCGAGTTGAAGCCGTACTTCCATGCGCCCAGTTTCGACAGGATGGGAGTGTTGCCACCGTCGATGGTATAGCGGCCGGGAGGAAACTGATCGGCAATCTGACCTTCGTGTACAAAAACCGCAGCCTGCGTCTCGCGAACGATAAGCTGCGCTCCGTTTTTGATTTCCTGATCCTTGACTGGAAACCGGTACAAGAGAGTGTTAGGCGAGTCGTCGAGCCATTCGATGACTTCAATGAACTGTGACGTCGGGCTGAGTCGATCAAGAATTCCCATTTTCGTGCCTCATCTTCGTTACAGGGTCTAAATCAGGGGAGATTATACCTTTTTGCCTCTTCCGTATCACCAACAGCGCTGTTAACCCACCTGCCATGTCAATCAGACTATCTACAATCGAAGCCGTCCGTGACGGCACAAAGCTCTGATGATACTCATCCATTAACGCATAAACCACGACTAGAGTTGCGCAGATCAGGAACCAGCGCTCGCTGATTGCGGGCCGTGGCGAAGTACGAAACGCGCGTGCGGCCAGGAAACCGAGAATCGCGTACTCGGTAAAGTGCGCGATCTTTCGCGTGATGTAGTGGATTATGTCGAGTGTCTCGGCGCTCGTGTGCGGAAACAACCAGAGCACGAGTGGTCCGATAATTCTGGAAGTGTTTGAAGCTGAGAAACTGTTTGAGGAAGCGAAGGAAATAAACCCGAGCCAGATGATGAGCGGTACGTAGCGGCTTAGAAACCTTGTGAACCTTGCCACAGCAGTATCTGCTTTTGTGCTTCTTCGTGGCTACAGCGCGGCTGCACCCGAAACGACTTCGATAATCTCGTTTGTAATCGCTGCCTGACGAATGCGATTCATGTTGAGCGTCAAACTCTCGATCAGCTCGCTCGCATTCTTCGACGCGGAATCCATCGCCGTCATGCGTGCGCCCTGCTCGGACGCGATTGACTCCAGCAACGCTCGAAAGATCTGCGTCTCAATCAGACGCGGCAGAAGATAGCCGAACATCTCTTCAGGTGGTTGCTCGTAGATGTAATCAACCAGACTCACCGGTTGCTGCGACTTCGCTTCCGGGCCTTCTTCTTTCGCGCGCGCGACTGGTAATAACTGCTCCAACACGACGCGCTGTGAGAGTACAGATTTGAACTCGTTGTAAACGAGAAAAACTTTATCGATGCCCGTGTCTTCGGTGTAGGTTTTGATAACGTCGCGAGCTACTTCGAGCGCTTCTGAAAACTCGACGCGACCCTTTCCCGTCAATCCAATGTACTCGCCCGAGATCGTCGCCCGGCGGTTGCGGAAGAAGTCGCGACCCTTACGACCGACCGCCATGATCTCGACAGACTTGTCCGCGTTCTCTCGCATGAAAGTCTGCGCGGCCTTCGTGAGGTTGGTGTTGAAACCACCACACAGACCTTTGTCGGCGGTTATGAGCACCAGCAGGTAACGCTGATCGCCCCGCTGATCGAGAAGTGGATGATGAAAGTCTTCATCCGTCCGGTTCGCGAGCTCGCCTAAAACTTCCGACATCTTGTTTGCAAAGGGGCGCGCTGTTACAACGCGTTCCTGCGCGCGTCTGAGTTTCGCCGCAGACACCATCTTCATGGCCTTGGTGATCTGCTGCGTGTTCTTGACCGACTTGATGCGCCGGCGAATGTCGAGAAGATTAGGCATTACGTTTCAGTCGTTAAGCTGTCGGCTGTGTTCCTGCGCTGGCGGCAGTCGTTGCTGGAGCCGCGGCGAAATCAGTCGATTCGTTCTTCAGGCTATGTTTGAAGTCTTCGAGCACCTGCTTCAATCCCGCTTTGATCTCGTCAGTTAAGCTCTTCTTCTCAGCGATGTCGGAGAGCAGACCCGGATGCGAGTTTTCAACAAACTTCTGCAGGCCTGTTTCGAACGTCCGAACGTCTTCAATCGCCACATCGTCGGTGTAACCGTTCGTTGCTGCCCAAATGATGAGCACCTGCTTTGCAACGTCCATCGGCTGATACTGAGGTTGTTTCAGAATCTCCGTCAGACGTTGACCGCGTGCGAGCTGAGCTTGCGTGGCTTTGTCGAGGTCGGAACCGAACTGAGCAAACGCCTGCAACTCACGGAACTGGGCCAGGTCGAGACGAAGCGTTCCGGCGACCTGTTTCATGGCTTTAATCTGCGCCGATCCGCCCACGCGCGACACGCTGTTACCAACGTTGATTGCCGGACGGAAACCGCTGTTGAAAAGGTCGGCTTCGAGGAAGATCTGTCCGTCAGTAATAGAGATCACGTTCGTCGGAATGTAGGCCGAGATGTCGCCCGCCTGTGTTTCGATGATTGGCAAGCTCGTCAGTGAACCACCGCCTTTGAGGTCAGAAAGTTTTGCGGCGCGCTCCAGCAAACGCGAGTGCAGATAGAAAACGTCCCCCGGATAAGCCTCACGGCCCGGTGGACGGCGCAGCAATAAGGAAATCTCGCGATACGCGGCCGCCTGCTTGGAAAGGTCGTCGTAAATGGTGAGCGCGTGACGTCCATTGTCGCGGAAGTACTCTCCCATCGCGGCGCCTGAATACGGAGCCAAATACTGCATCGCAGCAGGATCGGATGCGGTGGCCTTGATCACGATCGTGTAGTCCATCGCGCCGTACTCCTGCAGCGTCCTGACTACCTGGGCCACGGTCGAAGCCTTCTGCCCGATCGCCACGTAAATGCAGATTACGTCTTTGCCCTTCTGGTTGATGATCGTGTCGACGGCAACTGCCGTCTTACCAGTCTGGCGATCCCCGATGATCAGTTCGCGCTGTCCGCGACCGATCGGCACCATCGCGTCGATCGCTTTCAGACCTGTCTGCAGTGGTTCCTTGACTGGCTGCCGGTCGACCACACCCGGAGCGATTCGCTCGACGGGATAGTAGGTGTCAGTGACAATTGGACCAGCATCGTCAATCGGGTTGCCGAGCACGTCGACCACACGTCCGACGAGCGCCTCGCCAACGGGCACCTCCATGATGCGTCCGGTGCGTTTTACGAGATCGCCCTCTTTGATTGTCTGGAAGTCACCGAACAACACCGCACCGACTTTGTCTTCTTCCAGGTTAAGTGCCAGACCGCTAACGTTGTGCGGGAACTCGAGCAGTTCGCCGGACATGACTTTCTCAAGACCGTGCAACTCTGCAATACCGTCGCCGACCTTGATGACGGTTCCGACTTCGGTGACCGTAACTCCCGTTTCGAAGTTCTCGATCTGTTTGCGAATGATCTCGTTGATTTCGCTGGCTCTAATTGGTTCCATAATTTCCTCTACCCATCAGCTATCGCAGGTGGTACTGACTGTATCCAAGCATTTCTTAACGACCTGCCAATTCGTTGGCCAAACGTTCGAGCTGGTTTTGCACCGATCCGTCGAAGATGGTTGAACCAATCTGTGCAACCATACCGCCGAGAATCGTTTCGTCGGTATAAAACGCCAGCCTCACTTTGCGACCGGTAGCGGCGATCAGCGTATCGTGCAGTTGCTCCTGCAACTCCTTAGGAATCGGTCGCGCCGTCGTCACCTTAGCGGCAACGATTCCGCCGCGCTCGTCGAGCACGTAACCATAACGAGCCGCCACGTCTCGCAACTGGGAGAGGCGCTGATTTTTAAGCAAGACGCGAAGAAAGCTCGCCGTGGTTTCTCGCACTCGAGTGCGCGAGATCAAGTCCTCGAGTAGTTTGCGTTTTTGATCGTAAACAATCGTGGGATTGGAGAAGACTTCTTTTAGCTGTGCGTGCGATTCGATCATCGCCGCCCACTGGTCCAACTCGTGCTGAACTTCACGTTCTTCCCGTCGTTCGATGGTCACGTCGGCGAGGGCCGCGGCATAGCGGCGTGCAACCGTTTGCAAGCTCAAACCGTGGTCCTCCTCAAATCAGCGAGGTTTTCTTTGATCAACGCCGTGTCGTCTTCGGGCCTCATTTGATTACGCACCGACTCGCGCGCCAGTTCAATGCTTCTCTGCGCGAGAAATTGTCGCAACTCCTTGCGTGCGAGTTTGCCGGCCACGTCGATCTCGCGTTGTGACTGCTGTTTGAGCTTTTCCATCTCGCTCTGCGTAGCGGCAGCCAAACGCGCGCGCTCGGATCTGGCTTCCTCATCAGCCTGTTGATGAAGGGTGCGCACATCTTCGTGGAGCCGGCTCAGTCGATTGTCGGCTTCCTGGACCTGAGCCAATGCTCGTTCCCGCTCTTGCTGTGCAGCGACGAGTTCCTGCTGGATCGCACCACGGCGCGCCATCAGTGCCTGGCTAATCGGTTTGCGCAGTACAAAAATGCCCGCTGCGGTGAAGATGGCAAGATTCACAAACTTCCACAGCTCGAGGCCGGGGTAGTTGAACCACTCCATCCATTCTCCAGAAGCAAGTAACAGCATTTGATTTGCTAAGGATTCGTCGACAGTCTGGTTATCGAGTAGGTCGACGAAGTATCTGAGAACTTATCAAATTTCCGATCGTGGCGGCCTGCGCCTCGAGTTCTCCTTTTACCGTCTGCTCTTGTCTGCGCGTGGTCTCGACTTGCGCAGCAACTTCCTTCGACATCTGCTCACGGTACTGTCGCAGTTTTTCTTCTTTCTCTTGGATCGCTTGAGCACGTTCTTTTTCCAGAAGCTTGTAGCCGTCGGCGCGGGCTTCACGCAGCGCGTCGTTGTATCGCTTCAGCTTGTCCTGCGTTTCAGAAACCATGGCCTCGGCTTCTTTTAGACGGCCGGCAATTTGTTTTTCGCGCTCAGCAAGGATCTGGTTAATGGGCTTCAATAGAGTGCGGTTCAGGACGAAAACCATCACGCCCACCATTAACAGGTGAAGCAGTAACGTCCCGTCAGGAACCAACTGAATTGAGGCCTCTAAGAGAATCATCCGATTCCTCTATCTTATGTACAAATTGTGGTTGCCGAAAAGCGCGCGAGTCTAACATGGTGGCAAAACAGGGTCAACCGAAGGCGAGTCACAAAAAGGCACCAAACTCACACACGAAGGGCTCCTCGGATCGGATTAGATTCAGCTCTGGTATTTTACAATGTAGTTACTGACGGACGCGCTCTCAGTCCCTCTATTACATTTGCGAAGGCTGGACTAACAGGTTGTAGATTCGGTCCAGGTCCTGAGCGTTGAAGAAGCTAATCTCTAACTTCCCTTTTCCATCAGCAGCCTGAAGAATCTTCACCTGAGTGCCCAAGGCCCGTCGCAACTTTGTCTCGGCCGCTTTAATGTTCGGGTCCAGGGGAAGTGGCGGGCGTCTGGCCGGTTTTTCTTCACTCGCTTTCTGCACTAACTGCTCGGTTACGCGAACGGAGAGGCCACCGTCAATGACCTGCCGTGCAATGCGCCGCTGAAGATCTGGGTGACTCAAGGCCAGCAGTGCCCGCGCGTGTCCGGTTGAGAGCCGGCCTTCCTTTACGAGCTGCTGAACATCATCTGTCAGCCTCAAAAGGCGCAGGTAATTGGTTATGTAGGAACGGTCGCGTCCGACTCGCGAGGCGAGAGACTCTTGCGTCAAACCAACGGTTTCGATCAATTTCCTGTAGGCCTGCGCCTCTTCGATTGGGTTGAGATTCTCGCGTTGAATGTTTTCAATCAGCGCGATTTCAAGAAGGCTCTCGTCAGGAACCTCCTTTACCACTACCGGGACGCGCGTGATTCCGGCCAGCTTAGCCGCACGCCAACGTCGTTCGCCGGCGACCAATTCATAGCCGTCGCCCTTATGTCTGACCAGCAGCGGCTGCACGATTCCGTGACTTCGAATCGATTCCGCCAGGCTCTCGAGGGCAGCCTCATCGAAGTGCGTTCGGGGTTGCATCGGCCCAGGCACTATCGAGTCGAGGTTGATTTCCGAAGGTTCAGCACCGAGATCGATTGTGCTGTCAGAGGACAGGAGCGCTCCCAGCCCCCGTCCCAGCGCTTTTCGATTCATGAATAATCTCCCTGGCTAATTGTGAGTAAGCCTCAGCTCCCTTGGAGTGCGCGTCGTAGTTGATAATGGGCTTGCCGTAACTAGGGGCCTCGGCGAGCCTGACGTTTCTGGGAATGACCGTCTGAAACACCTGTAACCCGTAGAAATCTCGCAGGTCCGCAGCGACTGCCGCCGACAAGTTCGTCCGCTCGTCATACATCGTGAGCAACAACCCCTCGATCATGAGTCCAGGATTATGAATCCGGCGTATCCGCGCGAGAGTGTCGAAGAGCTCGGTTACCCCTTCGAGGGCGTAGTATTCACACTGAATCGGAACCAGCAACGACTTCGCCGCGGTCAAGGCATTGAGAGTCAACAGCCCAAGAGAAGGCGGACAGTCGATGATGACATGATCGTAGTCGCCCTCGACTGCCGCCAGCGCGTTCTTCAGTCGGAACTCTCGTTGCGCAACCTCGACAAGCTCGATTTCCGCTCCCGCCAGGTCTTTATTTGACGGGATCACTTTGAGTGACGGAATGGACGTCGGCAAAGCCACCGACGAGAGGGGCTGGTCGAGCACGATGCTGTGATAAAGGCCGCGACGAAAGCTGCCTCGTTGAATTCCGATTCCAGAGGTCGCGTTTCCCTGTGGATCCGCGTCGACGAGAAGGACTCGATGCCCCCAGGAGGCAATAACTGCGGCGAGATTTACGGCGGTTGTAGTCTTTCCGACTCCGCCTTTTTGGTTGGCGACGGCTATGGATTTAGCCATTGTTCAGCGATTTTCCTCGTCCGTTCGGTGGCCGCCCTAACCTACCACACCCGGAGTCTCGGGCAAAATGTTTCACGTGAAACATCAAGGTCTCCCTTGGGGCAAGGTCAGAACCACCATGCGGTAGCGGGCGGGTACGCCGTAGGCTCCGTCGAATAAGCTGCGCCCCCACCCGTACGTCGTGGTGGTTCTATGCAAGCGGCTTTTGTTGGGCTGATAAGTAAGCCAATAACGTCGATAGGGCTCCGGGTGTGAGTCCGGGGAGACGTCGCGCTTCGCCAAAAGTTAGGGGCTGAGCTCGGTCGAGCCGCTCAACGATCTCGTTGGAGAGCCCGCTGATCGTGGCGAACGCAGTTTCACGCGGTATCTTGAGCGTGTCGTGTTGGTAAAGCTTTGCGACCGCGGCCTTCTGGGTTTCTAAGTATCCCGCATAGAGCGAGTCCGCCAGGACTGAGTTGAGGTCAGTCTCCGATACAGGCTTTAACTCCCCTGGTAAGAGGGACATTATTAACTCGGCAGTAACCCTGGGACGTTTTGCCAGTTGAGAAAGCGAAATCGAGTCGCCTAAATCATTGCCGATCAGAGCACTCACTGCCGCATGCTGAGCATCGGCTCGCCGCAGCCGAAGGTTGTCGAGCGCGTTTCTCAAACTCGCGAGCCGCGCCTGACGGGTGTTAAATCGATCCCAGTCGGAATCACCGACGAGTCCAAGTTCCCTGCCGTACTGCTCAAGCCGCGCGTCCGCGTTGTCATAACGTAGTGCTAGCCGGTATTCCGCCCGCGACGTGAAAATTCGATAAGGCTCGTCGACTCCCTGTTTGATGAGGTCTTCGACCAGAACCCCGATGTACGACTCTTCTCGCCGAAGCCGCAGCGATTCACGCTTCTGCGTGTGGAGCGCGGCATTGATTCCCGCCAGCAATCCCTGACAACCGGCCTCCTCATAACCCGTCGTGCCGTTGATCTGGCCTGCATGAAAGAGGCCCGGCACTCGGTGCGTTTGGAGATCCGGCCCGAGCTCACGCGGATCAACGAAGTCGTATTCGATCGCGTAGCCAGGTCGAATAACCCGTGCTTCCTCTAAACCGGGAATCATTCGCACCAGATCCTGCTGCAACTCAGCGGGTAGCGAGGTCGAGAAGCCATTTAAATAGACTTCGTTTGTGTCGTGCCCCTCGGGCTCCAGAAAAAGCTGGTGGCGCGACTTATCGGAGAATTTGACGACCTTGTCCTCTATAGAAGGACAGTACCGCGGCCCGATGCCTTTGATCTTTCCCGAATAAAGTGGCGACTCGGCAATGTTTCTGCGAATCGCGTCGTGCACTGCTTCCGTGGTGTAGCCGATATAACACTTAATCTGTTCTTGCTCGAGGCTGTCTGTGGAAAACGAAAACGGCACCGGCACTTCGTCGCCCGGCTGTGGCTCAAAGGCACTCCAGTCGATGGTTCTTCCATCAAGGCGTGGCGGAGTTCCTGTTTTGAGCCGGCCGACAGGAAATCCGAGGCGCTTGAGCGACTCCGACAATTCAATCGACGCGGGTTCACCCGCACGTCCGCCGGAGTAAGTCCGACGTCCCGTGTGTATCAGTCCGTTAAGGAATGTGCCGGTCGCAACGACGACTGCCTGTGCGCCAAATCTGCGGCCATCTTCCAACACGACCCCGGTGAGTCGTCCATGGTCAAGAATAAAATCGACGACTTTCCCCTGTCGGAGATGAAGATTCGAAGTGGCCTCGAGCGTCCGGCGCATCTCGCTTCGATATCTCATGCGGTCGGCTTGCGCTCTTGGCGACTGAACCGCCGGGCCGCGGGAACGGTTTAGCAGTCGAAACTGAATGCCGGTGCGATCGATAACGCGACCCATGATGCCGCCGAGCGCATCGATTTCCCGAACGAGATGCCCTTTCGCGATCCCACCAATCGCAGGATTGCAGGACATCTGCCCGACGAGATCGAGATTCAACGTGATCAGTCCCGTTTCAGCTCCAAGGCGAGCTGCCGCCGACGCGGCCTCGCAACCAGCATGGCCGGCGCCGATGACAATTACATTGAAGGTCTCATCAAACGACATGACTACTTCCCGATACAAAACGTGGCGAAGATCTCCGACAGTATATCTTCCGTCGTTGTCTCACCAGTGATCTGTCCCAAAAACCTCAACGCATTGTGCAGCGGTACCAGTACCAACTCTTCGCTGTGTCGTTCACTCAAAGTAGCTCGTGCGGCTTCGAGTTCCCGATGAGTGCTGCACAACAGATCGTAGTGACGAACGTTTGTGATCAGCAGACAGCCATCTTCGATACCGTTGCTGTTAACACTCGCCAGGATCCCGGCTCGTAGCGCGTCCAAACCTTCGCCCGTCCGTGCCGATACATTAATCGCTTGAAGCGCCTGAATACAACTTCCCGAGACACTGAAGCCAGGCAAATCACTCTTATTCATTACGACAAGCCGATGAGCGCTGTCGGTCTGGTCCAACAACTCACGATCAGATGGTCCAAGCTCTTCAGCACCATCAAGTACCACCAGCACCAGATCCGAATCGCTCATCGCCTGGCGTGTTCGTTCCATGCCGAGCGTCTCAATATTGTCCGACGTCTCACGAAGCCCGGCTGTGTCCGTGAGGATCACAGGAATGCCATCAAGATCGATCGCTTCCGTCAAAGTGTCTCGCGTGGTGCCGGGTACGTCAGTCACAATGGCGCGCTCGCGCTCAACTAAGCTATTGAAGAGACTGGACTTACCTACATTCGGGCGGCCGGTAATCGTAACTCGGACGCCTTCCTGAATTAACCTGCCGGCGCTATAACTCCGCGCCAGCTTTTCAACGCCGGCGGCGACCATCAGTAACTCATTGTCGATCTCATTCGCACGCACCGCAGGAAGATCGTCTTCCACAAACTCGAGCGCCGACTCCAACAATACAATCACCTCGAGAAGTTTTTCTTTGAATGGACCAAGCGCATTCGACAGCTCGCCATTCAATTGCCGTGACGCCTGTTTCACTGCCGCGTCAGTCTGCGCCGCAATCAGATCTCGAATCGCCTCCGCCTGAGACAAATTAATTTTTCCACTCGACAAAGCGCGCAGTGTGAACTCGCCTGGACCAGCTAGCACGGCACCCAACTCAAGTGTCGTATCGATGATGCTTCGCACGACGGCTGGTGAGCCGTGACAACTGATCTCAACCACGTCCTCTCCAGTGAGAGAATGCGGAGATTGAAAACACGTCAACACAACCTGGTCCAGGATCTCTTTATTCGCCGGACGGCGCAGAGTGACGAGCGTTGCGCGTCGCGCTTCGACTCCGTCGAGATCGCTCATTTGCCGCGCGATCGCGATCGCGGTTGGACCACTCAGGCGAATGACAGCGAGAGCTCCGCGTCCTCTGGGTGTAGAAAGTGCGACGATCGTATTCATCTTAAAAACTACGGGAAGATTGTGTACTGCTGGAGGGTTCTTACGAGTGCTTGCCGGCAGAACTCTTTGGGCCAATTTTCAACTTGCGATCTGCGCCTTCACCAATCGACTCGGTATAGAGATCTTCGCTCTCGGCAAGCGTCAGGTGAATGATTCGTCTTTCGTTGGCGCTCATCGGTTCAAAGGTAAAGGGCCTGCCAGTCTGTCGCACTCTGTTTGCTGCGTGGTTGGCCATGGCCTGAAGCTCTGCTTCGCGAGTGGCGCGAAACCCGTTCACATCACAAACCAGCCGCGCGCCGCCGGTCAGACTTCTTCCGAAAACCTGATTCAGCAAGTGCTGCAACGCCTCGAGCAACTCTCCCGTCTGCGCCTGCAGTAATTCAGCGTCATTGCCTTCGATGTCCAGCACCTCGCCGGCAATGCCCTGCTTCACTCCAACACGTAATTGGAGACCGGTCATTTCGAAGACGTTCCTAAGAAATTCCACTGCTTGTTCGGAAACCTCGGTCATCGATCAAATCCTTCACTATCCCGTCGCGGGCGCATTTAGCTTTTTCTTCGGTCCCGCCTTTCCCTTTGCCGGCGGCGGCTCCGGGACCCCCTCATCGTCAGACTTAGTCCAACGATTGATCAGAAACTGTTGTGTGAACCCGACGATATTACCAACGAGCCAGTACAAAACTAAACCCGAAGGAGCACTCCATAAGACGTAAAGCATGACGAGCGGCATACCGACCGCCATCATTTTTCTCTGCAACGGATCTGCAGAAGGAGCCGGCGTGACCAGCTGCAGGACGACCATCGTGCCCGTCATCAGGATCGGAAGTATGTGAATCAGATAGGGCTCGGCGGACGATAGATCAGGTATCCACAGAAAACTGGCCTGGCGAAAGTCCAGCGAGATCGTGATAGCTCGATACAGCGCGAAGAGAAACGGCATCTGGATCAGCAACGGCAAACAGCCACCCAGCGGATTGCCTTCTTTCATCAGTCGCAGCTGGTCCATCTGCAATTCTTTCATGCGGGGATCATTCTGCTTCATCCCCTTCATCTTTTCCTGCAACTCTTTCATCTGCGGCGCGAGCTTCTGCGCTTTCTTCATGGCTTTCGAAGAACGCCACTTCAGCGGAAAGAACAGCGAGTAGATGATGATCGTAAAGAAAATAATCGCCAGACCATAACTACCGGTTACCTGGAACAGGAAAGTGATCGCGCGCAGAATCGGAACGGCAAGCGGACGTGAAAGCCAACTTAGAAAACCATAATCAATCAGTCCATCGAGATCGATTGGCTGTTGTCGGTGGACCATGCCGCCAATTTCTTTACTGGCCTCCTTGAGCATATCGTGATCCTTTGGGCCGGCGTAGATCACAATCCGTGATCCATCGGCGGGAACCGGCATCAGCGCCGTCGTTAGAAATCTTTTTTCCGGAGTTCCCTTCGCGGGTTTAAATTCGTAGGCTGCAGTTCGGTATTCGAGCCCCTCAGTCGGCTTGTTGGGCACGGCCACCATTCCGAAATACGTATCGGCCACGCCGGCCCAGTCTATCGGTCCGTTTAGTACGAGCTTGTCGGGACTGCTGCTATTGCCATTGATGCCTGCGGGTGGATGTCGTTCGATCTTGCCGTTGACGTTAGAGATCGCCTCGGGCGCCACTGAATAAAACGTGTGATGTGGCACACCCTGATCTCCGATGCTCGGACCGATAGCAAGCTTGACCTGCGGTATCGTTTCATCGCCGCGCTTAACCATTAACGACAGATCAGTTGCGTAATAGTCGGCGTCAAAAACTATCTTCTTACGCACCTGAACCCGGTTAGCGTCTTCGAATACAAACGTGAGCTCTTTCTTCTCACCTAGGCCGAGGTTAACTTCGACGTCGCCGCTGTCCTGTTGAACGCCCTCGACTTTGTAAGTTGATGACACGAGCGCCGCGTCCAGGGCGGCGTCGCCTGTGTGCAGTTGAAACGGAACGAGTCGCGGCTGTCGATTTAATCCTTCCGGAGAAATCAGCTCGAGAGGCACTCGGTCACGTTTGCGCCCGGAGACGGAAAAGATCTCGCTGTTGGTGATCTTGTTTTTCTTTATTACCCAACTGATTGGCTCGGCCCCGAGCGTATCGAACTTCACTTCATATAGCGGAGTCTTGATTGTGATTATTCGCTTAGCCCCAGCACTGACACTGGGAGCTGGCGCGAGCGCGGCCGAAGTCGCTTGAGAACTCGGCGTTGCGGCAGTCGCCGCCGGTGTTGTAGTCGCGCTCGCTGTCGGTGAAGACGTGGCCGGCGGATTCGGTTTTGGCGGCGAAACTGGATAGAAATAACTCCACAGGAACAGGATCGCCGAGGAGAGCACTAATGCCAGTAAAAGTCTTTTTTGTTGCATCGCCTATTCGAGGTATCAACCCTCCGGTATAACAATTCACCAGTTCACTTAACCGGATCGTACCCACCCGGATGGAACGGATGACAACGAAGCAGTCGACGTAAAGCCATGCCACTTCCGCGCAGTGCGCCGTAGCGGGAGATTGCGTCAACAGCGTATTCCGAACAGGTGGGAATGAATCTGCACGAAGGGGGTAGAAGCGGTGAAATCGCCAACTTATAAAACCGGAGTAATGAGATCAGAACGCTCTTCACAGCTAGCGCTTTTCAACAATATCGCGCGTTTCCAACCTTCCAACCTTTTCGATGATTCCCTTCAACTCCAGGCGCGGCGCCTCAACCTTTTGACTCAGAACCGCTGCTTTCGCGTTCAGGACCCAATCGTACTTCCGTGCCAGCTCGCACAACAACGTTTCGTTTGAGCGGAACGTTTCTCTCAACAAACGCTTCGCGCGATTACGTTGCACCGCCTTGCCGAGGGCTTTCTTTGAAGCCGTCACTCCGAGGCGATGATTCAATTCCTGGTTTTCAATAACAAACGCGGTGATGAATACGCCTTCATACCGCTTGCCGTTCCGATAGACGTGTTGAAATTCTCCGCTGTCCCGCAAATTCTTGCGCATGCACACAGAGACGCACTCATTTTAGTAATGAGCAGGAGTCAACCGCTTTCGACCTTTGGCGCGACGTCTCTTCAAAACGAGGCGACCGTTCTTGCTCGCCATGCGAGCGCGGAAGCCGTGAGTCTTTGCGCGCCGGCGATTGTTAGGTTGGAATGTGCGCTTCGACATAGAAATGAATTCTCCTTAAAAACGAAAACGCTAAGACTAACATGGATGGAACGGATCCGCCAAACCGGATTTACGCAGCTAGATCCGCGATATTCAGCCGCTTTGGTCCATCAAATGCGCATCCCGCGTTCAACAATGATGTGTACCAGAAGCTTACTGGAGTTGTGCAAAACTCAGATTCCTGGCAAGGCGATCATTTGGTGTTGTGTTTTTTGTTCTGACTCGCTTGATCAATACTAATCTTCATGTTTGTCTCCGCTCGCTTCGAAAGTCGCCGTCCTGTAAACAATTGATAGACAAGGGCTTTAAAGCGTTACTTTAACACGGTGGGTTTTTTCCACTAGCTGTGGAAAAGGTTGTGGAAAACCCTCCGGCGGCTGGCTTTTTGGTGTTTGGATTAAGAAATAGCGGGGTAGGATGAGGTTAGAGTTCTGCGCCGGAATCGCTTAGCTGTAACGTACGGTTCTGTTACGCGGCCTTTAGTCAAATTGACGGCCTTCCCTCGACGGGATTTCAATGAGCGCTACTGTAGAGACGACGAATGTTTGGGGTAAGATCCTCCACTCGCTAAAAGGCCGACTTAATCAACAAACTCTCGATACCTGGTTTAGCCCGATCCAATTTGAGAGCTTGGATAGTTCGCAGCACGTCATTCGTTTACGTGCGCCAAACCAGATAGTCAAAGACACGGTCGTCACCAACTACGGTAAGGTGCTGGCTGAGTCGTTGAACGATTTACGGCTGTCCGGTTACTCGGTCGGTTGGGTTGTTGGAAAGGTTACAGACTGGGTGCCGGATAATCTGACTGTTAACGCTGAGCCCGTAGTGCATGACGAAGTAACGAATACTTCCTCCGCTACACCGGCTAGTGTTACTGAAGTCGCGCCGGCGCTGCCCGAGCCGTCACTCAGTTCGAAATACACTTACGACAGTTTCGTTGTTGGCTCCTGCAATCAGTTTGCACACGCGGCATCGCTTGCGGTCGCTGAGGCGCCGGGACGCACTTACAACCCACTGTACCTGTATGGCGGTGTCGGACTCGGCAAGACTCACTTGATGCATGCCTGTGGACACGCCATCAAGTCACGCAATCAACATCTCAAACTCTGCTACATCTCTTCAGAGCGTTTCATGAACGATCTGATCAACGCCATTCGTTACGACAAGACCCAGAGTTTTCGTGAAAAGTATCGATCGGTCGACGTGTTGCTGATTGACGACGTTCAATTCATGGCGGGCAAGGAGCGCACTCAGGAAGAGTTTTTCCACACGTTCAATGCGCTTTACGATCAGCAAAAACAGATTGTGATCAGTTCCGATTGTCCACCTCGTGAGATACCAACACTCGAGGAACGTCTTCACTCGCGTTTCGAGTGGGGTTTGATTGCTGACATCGAGCCGCCAGATTTGGAAACTAAGATCGCGATCGTAAAACGAAAAGGCGATCAGATGGGAGTAGCGATTGCCGACGACGTTGCGATGTTCATCGCAAGTCGAGTGAAGAGCAACATTCGCGAGTTGGAAGGATCATTAGTACGCTTGATTGCGATTGCTTCTCTTCGCGGAGAACCGATCTCAAAGAGTCTGGCCCAGGACGCGATCAGAAACATTGCAAAAGAAGAAGAGTCGGGCGTTATCACGATTCAACAGATTCAAAAAGCAGTTGCGCAAACTTACAAGCTGACAAATGAAGAGTTGCTTTCGAAAAACAATGCCCGGCAAATCTCACATCCTCGCCAGGTAGCAATGTATCTCTGCAAGCACCTGACAAAGCATAGCTATCCCGAGATTGGTCGTGCGTTTGGTGGAAAGCATCACACTACTGTTATGCATTCGGTGGAAAAGATCGAGGCTCAAGTCACGACCGATGAAACTCTACAGAGACTCATCAGTGAACTCTCGGAATCGCTTCAAAAATAGTTTGTGACAACGCGCCAAACATTCGGCTCCTACAGAGCCGGGTTTTATTTTATGTATGAAGCTACAAACATTAGGTCCCTTCGGGACTGTTGCCTCTGGCCGCAGCGCGGCCAAATGTTTATAGCGTTTCGAACCTTCTACTCCTGCGCTCCAGCGGGGCGCAATG
>JBKPPU010000399.1:0-3041 GCA_046733695.1 Acidobacteriota bacterium | reverse complement strand
GAAACTGGCGAGTCTCGCGGTGCGCGTCGAATCATATTTGTTGCGTCGCCTAAGACTCGAACTGTTGCCGGATGCCGATGTGGGTATCGAAGCGGACCTGTGGTTCGGCCCGTTGGTCGAATCACGCGGCGTGCGCGCGATTGTTTTGAATCGCTATGTCGTCGAGTTGTTGCGCGAGAAACTGGCTGAGGATCGGGAGCAGTTGCAGCGTGTGATCGCGCTGACTGAACAAGCGCATGCCGGATCGGCGACGACGATCAGACTGGAGGAACGACTTAATTCTCTTGCCGTCTTGAACGAGCCCGATGTACAGCAGCAGATCGATGAGGCACTGCGACCAGCGCTACGAACGATGCAGCTTGGCGGCGACGATGCCAGACAGCTCGCCCAATGGGCCATGCGAGCACTCTCACAAGCCCATCGCAGTGTGCGTGAGAGCCCTAATGCGATCGCACTGGGTCTGAGCGCGACGCTCGTGCTGGGCGGGCGGCCCATCGTGCAAGAGGTGCCGAAATTAACCGGCGACTTGAGCGATATGACGTGGTTGCTTCGTGGTGCGACATCAGGCTCACCAGCGCGAATTGGAGTGGAGTTAGTAGCGGGTGGTGTGGCTTTCGCAGAGCCGGGCGGCGTGCAACCGCAACTCGAGCTTCCGGCCACGAGTCCACTGCTGCTGTCATTGAGCTGGAAAGCGAAGGACGGCGACACGAGGATGCTCGTTGAGGCCGCGCCCGGTCGCACGGTGGACCTGGACGCCGGCGTGACTGAAGTTTCGCTGCGCACGCTGAGCGGTGACGAGTACCTGCTCAGCGCTGTGTCAACTGTCGAGAGCCCGGCGGAGACAACGACCGAAGCACCGGTAGCAAGACATTTTGATATCGATGTCTTCATCAGCTACGCACGCCCCGACAACCAGTCCATTTTAGAGCAGAAGGGGTGGGTAACGGCGTTTAATGAAACCCTCAGGGTATTGCTCAGCCAGAGGATGGGGCGCGAGGTCAAGACTTGGATTGACCGAGACTTAAGTATAGGCGACGAATGGTCCAAGACAATCGTCGCCCAATATTCTAAGAGTGCTGTGATGGTTTCAATTTTGACTCCGAGCTACCTCAATTCCCAATGGTCCATGCAGGAAGTCAATCAGTTTTGTCAGATTGCTGAGCAGACCGGGGGCGTTGTGGTGGACAACAGATCCCGGGTCTTTAAAGTCATTAAGACACCTATCAACCGAGAACTTGAGCGGAGTCTGCCTGATGGCGTCAAAAATACTATGGGGTACGAGTTTTTTGAAATGACTCACACTCAGAGGGCAAGAGAGTTCAATCCCAGTTTCGGCGGGGAGTCCAACGAGGATTTCATCAGGAAGGTCAGCGAATTGGCTGATGACATCGCAGAAGTGCTCTCACGGTTATCTGCCGTGCCACATCCTCAAACTCCCGCCACGAAACACCCCGGAATCTTCATCAGCTCTCGGCGTAACGATAGCGCGGGTTACGCCCGCCGTGTGTTCGACAACTTAGTCGATCACTTCGGTAAGGATCGAGTCTTAATGGACCTTGATTTCCTTGAAGGCGGTAAAGACCTTGCCAAGCAAATAGAGGACGCCATCGATTCATGCGACATTCTAATCGCGCTCATCGGACCTCAATGGCTTTCGGAACGCGTAGACAACCAAAATGACATGGTTCAGCTGGAAATTGCGCGCGCGTTTCGCCGTGATATCCCAGTGATTCCCGTATTGGTGCAGGGTGCGAGCATGCCCTGGATGGAGGAATTGCCTCGTGACTTGGAGAGATTAGCGAGGTTAAACGCTATTGAGCTTTCCGATGATTATTGGCGGGACAGGATTAACAAACTCATCAGCACTATAGAACGAGTCCTTACTGAGCGGGACGAAACGCGCCGTACCATCCAGTCTCTTGAACAACAATTGGACCGCGCTCGCCGGGATGGCGATCTCAAAAGCGAAAGCATTGCTCTGGATGAGTTGGGGGCGGCCTACGCCGAACGGAGTGAGAACCACCGCGCCATCGAGTTCTTTGAACAAGCATTACGCATTCATCGCGAGATGGGCGACCGCAAAGATGAAGGCAATACACTGCGCAAGCTAGGCTTGACCTACAGGGATCTGGGTGAGAACCGCCACGCCATCGAGTTCTTTGAACAAGCATTGTCCATTCAGCGCGAGATTGGCGACCGAAGAATGGAAAGCAATGCTCTGCAAAACCTGGGCGCAGCCTACGCCGAGATGGGTGAGTCCAGCCGCGCCAGGGAATTATTTGAACAAGCATTGCACATTCATCGGGAGATGGGCGACCGCAGAGGTGAAGGCATTGCGCTGAGCAGCCTGGGTACAGCCTACGCTGGGCTGGGCGACAGTCGCCGCGCTATCGAGTTCTTTGAACAAGCAGTACTCATTGATCGCGAGATGGGCGACCGCAAAAGTGAAGGCAATGATCTCTCGAACATGAGTATGTTACTGATCCAAACCGGCGAGCGTTCTAAAGCGATCAAATACGCCGAACTGGCGCTCACCATTTTCGAAGAGCTCGAAGATCCCCGCGCCAAGGATGTGCGTGCGCAACTTGCCGATTGGCGCGACCCACCAAGCAGCTGATTCACACTTCACTGAAGACGTTTGAAAAAACCAAAGGCCCGCATTGAATGCGAGCCTTCAGTCCGCCTCACCCAAACGGCTAAGAAAGGGAGATGCGGACAGATTAGAGCACAGCTCACCTTAAGTTCTCAAAGGAATCGAATCGGCCTCTCGCATCCCCGGTTTCTGTGGATTTATAAATTCCTTCTAGTATCTGATCGTTACTTTGAAGGCGCCACCATTGTCACTGTAATCGTCGTCATTGATGGCGAGATACAAACGGCCATCGGCCGGTGCGCTTATGGTCACCTGGCTGCCGATGAAAAACGGTTGACTCATCTGGCCGGTTGTCGATCGAATGTAGCCAATCAATGCTCCCGGCCCGGCAGTAGTAACAGGTCTGGTGCCGACAATCGAACCAAACCCTCCTACACGTCCGCCTTCT
>JBKPPU010000398.1:0-23828 GCA_046733695.1 Acidobacteriota bacterium | reverse complement strand
GCACACGACCGTGTTAACAGTGATGGTCTTGTTGAGGATGTCGGGGTCCCCTCCAAAACGACGCTGCCAGAGACCGTAAGTGAGAATCGCAACCGCATCTTTACCGGGTTGGTTTTCTTCCGCGGTGAAGTTGCGGCCCATGATGGGTTTCACGCCGAGAGCGTCGAAGAGGTTTGCAGTAACGAGGAATCCCTGTAGCCGTTCAGGTGTCTCGAAGCCGGTGAGATTTGGACTCCACCAGCTATAAAGCGCCAGTTGTTCAAATGTCTGGTTTTGGTTTTTTAAATCGAGGTAGTTTGCAAACGCCACTTCGTTGTGGGGAACCCCCTGACCCGCCATCTTGTCCCAGATCGCAACTGTACGATCGAGCTCGGGGAACGGCAGCGGCTTTAATAGAAGTGCATTGATGGCGCTGAAGATTGCGGTATTGGCGCCGATGCCGAGGGCGAGAGTGACGACCGCGACAAGGGTAAAACCGGGACGCCTCAAGAGATTTCGTATTGCGTACCGGGCGTCGCTCAGAAGATTCTCCATAATTGGCTCCTGAATTGCCGATTGCCAATTGCCGATTGCCGATTTGAGCCTGCGGCCGTGCACCTATAAAAATTGGCAATCGGCATTTGGCAATCGGCAATGGCTCGAGGCACACTTGTGACGTCAACGTAAATCTGCTTGATCTACGTTCGGTTTAACTCACGCCTTTAATTGAGCAACTACAGGGAAACTGCTGCTTCGGATTTCTCCGGATTCACGATCCAACCGTCTTCAAGCTGAATGATCCGATTGCCGTATGACGCGTTCGTCTCCGAGTGCGTCACCTGCACGATCGTGGTGCCTTCGTCATTCAACCGCTTGAACATGTCCATGATTTCCTTGCCCTGGGCCGAATGGAGATTTCCAGTCGGCTCGTCGGCAAGGATGATTCGCGGACTCGCAACAACTGCACGCGCAATGCCCACCAGTTGTTGCTGGCCACCTGAAAGTTGAGTCGGGAAGAGATCCTTTTTGCCTACCATCTGAAAACGATCGAGGGTGTCGCAGACGATCGATTGACGGTCCTTCTTACTCACGTCGCGATAAGAAAGCGGCAGCTCCAGGTTCTCGAAAACGGTTTGATCGTCAAGCAGGTGATAGCTCTGAAAAACAAATCCGATGTTCGAATTCCGCAGTGCCGCGCGCTTCTTGCCGTCGAGCTTATGGACCGCCACGTCGTCGAAGTAATACTCGCCGCTCCACGACTGATCGTGCATGCCGAGGATGTGTAACAACGTCGACTTCCCGGCTCCGGACGGACCCATGATCGACACAAACTCACCGGCCTTGATGTCGAGATCGATCCGCCGCAGCACATAAGTCCTCGTTGGACCGTGGGGAAAAGATTTTTCGACGCCGCGCAGGCTTATCATGAAGCAGCTCCAAAACCACTTTCGGCCAATTCACGCTTCGCTTCCTGAATCTCGCGACGATCGGCACCGGCTTCTTCCTCGACGATCAAGCCGTCGAACAAGTGCACGATGCGATCGGCCTGCTGAGCGTAACGCGGGTCGTGTGTAACCATGCAGATCGTGGCGCCACCGCGGTGCAATTCGCGCATTAGCTCCATCACCGCTTCGCCGTTGGTTGAGTCGAGGTTTCCAGTCGGCTCGTCTGCGAGCAGGATGCTCGGCTGTCCGCCAACTGCACGTGCAACTGCGACGCGCTGTTGTTGACCGCCGGACAACTGGCTGGGAAGGTGCTTCGCGCGATGCGCCATGCCGACGCGTTCGAGTGCTTCAGAGACGCGCTTCTTTCGCTCGGACGAGCTCATCCCGCGATAAGTCAGCGGCAGCTCGACGTTCTCGTAAACGGTCAGGTCGCCGATCAGATTGAAGCTCTGAAAGATGAATCCGACTTCACGGTTTCTGATTCTGGCGCGTTCGGAAAGCGAAAGGTTCTCAACCGGGTGCTGGTTGAGGATGTACTTGCCGTCGGTCGGCGTATCGAGCAGGCCGAGGATCGAAAGCAATGTGGATTTGCCGCAGCCCGAAGGTCCGGCGATGGAAACGTATTCACCTTGTTTGATGTCGAGATGAATACCTGAGAGTGCGTGTGTCTCCACCTCGTCTGTGTAAAAGACTTTCTTGACATCAGAAAGGTGGATTAGGGGCTCGGTAGAACTCATTCATGCGCTCCTTAACGAATTTGTGTACACAATCTTGTTAACTGAACACCGCGGACCGGGTTTGTATGGCAATTCACGAAACTATCCACGGACGCCTCTTTGGAGTGCGGTGACTTGTCACCGCTTTGGTACAAAAGCGCCGACAAGTCGGCGCACTCCAAGGTTTACCGCAGCCGGATCCGGTTGTAACTGTCCAACGCCGAAGTATCGGAGATGATTACTCGATCGCCTTCCTTCAGGCCGTCGAGGATCTCGATCATACTGACGGAATTGCGGCCGAGTTTGACTTGTCTCCGCTCCGCTTCCGTCCCGTCGGGTGTCAGCACAAACATGCCGATGGTTTGCTGTGCCTGTCCAAAAGCCGGCCGGCCGACTTTCAAAACGTTTTGTAATCGCTCGAGTTCGATCGTGCCATCGACGCTCAGATCGGGACGAGCACTCGGCGGCAACGGACCAACCAACGTAGCGTCGATTTCGAACGTGCCTTCGCGAGCTGCCGGGTCGATGCGCGAAACCTGACCGTCAATCAAACCGTTGCGCGTGTCGACGATCACTTTCTGGCCGATTTTTACGCCGCCGATTTGTGTTTCCGCCACTCTTAAAACGGCCTTGAGCGAGTTTGGATCCGCAACCCGCGCGATATTGGTACCGGGTGTCACCTGCTGCCCTTCGGTTACCAGCACTTGCTGGAGAACGCCACCGGTTCCCGCGCGCACTTTTAAATGCTCAACATCCTGTCGTCGCAGTGCCGCCAACGCACGTAACTGTTGCAGGCGTGAAGCTGCCGCATTCAACTGCGCACTCGTCGACTTCGACATGACCGCGAGTCTTTCCTGCTCGACTTTTAGCCGGTTCGCAAGGTCCTGGACGGCTACGCGCGAAATCTTCACTGTGAGCTCGGCGACCAATTGCTGTTTGTACAGGATCTCGTCTGCGTCAAGCTGTATCTTTGCCTGACTGTACTGCGAGTTAATGGTCGCGATCGCAGACTTCTGCGTCATCGCGTCACTTTCGAGCTTAACTTTCAGGTTTTCCTGATCGGCCTCGGCCGCTTTGACCTGTAAATCAGTGTCCGTTGCCTGTTGTTGAAGCTGCGGGTTCGACAGTTCAGCGATGACTGTGGATGGATCAACCTCGACGCCCGCCTTCAGAAGAATTTTTTCGACGCGGCCATCAGCAGGCGCCGGCACCCAGCGCGTGACCTCGGGCACGAGGGTTCCGTTGCCGCGTACGTCGCGGACCATTTCACCACGCTTAACCGTTTCGATAACCGCAGTGGACGGATCGAGCGTCGGTGCCGCCGGCTTTAGCTTGGTCAGGCCGTACGTAATCCCGCCGAGTGCGGCCACACCGACCACAATCATGACGGCATTACGAATCTTCTTCTTGATTTTCGATTTAGGGGCTCGCTTGATATCCATAATGCTTTACTTCAAAGAAATTTTGGAGAGCTGTAAAGCCAGTTGAGAGAGCGGCGATGCGCGCGCGAAGAATGAAAAGGACGAAACTAGATCAAAACTTCACGCACAACTTATACAGTTCTCCGCCCTGGCTCTGTCAAAGTCCGTGCCAACAGTGGGTGCGGCCATAGTTTGAGCCTGAAACGTTCGAAAAACAAGGAAAGCCGGACGTTTTGGGAGGGGCTACCGGCCGTAAATTCGGATCTCGATTCGAAAAACCGTCAATCCGCGTTTCGCTTGCGGGACTCTCAATCCCACTTTTGAGAAAGGCTCAACAATGAAGGGGAGGCATTGCTTGCTGAGCCGGTCCTATACCCAGAGGCAGGATCTCCCTGTTATTTCGGTGTGCCGTACGCCGGCATCATAGGAATCCCAAACATTTTCGAATCTGACAAAATTTCAGCTACCTCAAAGGATCCTTACCGATTTCGTCAAGGTGTTAGTCAAGCGAAGCTTGTACCTTCCGCCGTCTCGCACTTCAGCGGGAGCGATGGAGGAGGACAGACTGTTCCCTGTAGCTTCAACTCGCTCGAGCAGGTTGTAATTCTCTTTCTTGAGTTCGCGACGAGGTTTTCGGCTCTTCATAAGCACCGATCTGGAGGTAAACGACTCAACCGCAACCTGCCATCGCTTTTTTGCGTCCGGTTCTAGGTGGAAGGTAACGGTCGCTGAATCACCCTCAATTGAGAAGAAGGTGGCCTTAGCGAGGCCAAGGCGCTGTTCTCGCCAGTGTTCCCATAGGAAGGTTCTCAACTCCGCTGCGGCCTGTTCACGCCTAGCCAACGGTGGTTCGTTGTCAAATATATAAGGTCCGGCCTTGTCGTATTGAGCGAGATTCCGGGAAGATTGCTGTCCACTCCAAGCCAAACCCGCAGACGAGGAAACGTGTCCGATCACACAAAAGACTATCGCCACTAATAATATCCATCGCATGAGAAACCCTCCAATCTAGATCTGAGATAAGGTCTCATTACCATCTGATGCTTGAGGGGGAGATGCACTTCTGAAAATTTGCTCCAGTATCCGTGTCTTTAAAGAAGCCTCCGATACCACCTTTGTCGCCGAACTTATAGTAGTTTCCCCCGCCGTATTTATAAGACAGGATGTTCCCATATTCATGGACGTAAGCGCCTTCCAACACATCACGCGGATAACCGGCGGGAAATGCACCGCTTGCGATGTACACAGTGCCATGCTTACCCTTGTTGGGAGATGGCATTGCCAAGATGCTTCGGTATGTCTTAGAGACTCTTGGCCAGTTCTTGTCCACTTAAGCTAACGTCGAGGTTTGGAGCGTTGTCGAGGGTTTGAGCAGGAATTTTATTTGCCGTCTTCCCCAAGATCTTATCTATGCATCGGTCAATGTCAGCTTGGAATTTGTTGAAGATATCACGCCTGAAATCCTCTGGCGTTAAAGGGCTCTGCGGCCCAGTTTGGTCCGACCGTCCCAGAGGACTCAGAGCCATTATTACTTCACCGCCGTCACCGATTATTCCAGTGAAACCTCACCGCACAACTGCAATTCGGCCTTTCAATTCCTAAAGGTCCGGTTCTCACAAACGTATATCGCCTCGCAAAGCCCTCTAGCTGCTTCCAGAGTCTAACCTTTCAAATGTTAGAACGTGAAGTAACAAGCCATGTTCACCCACAATCCAAACATTACGATCGTCAACGGCAATTGCGTTCAAGCGTCGATTGTCGGCGTCGCGGTATATTTTTGCCCACGTATGTCCTCCGTCCGAGGAATACAAGACGACGCCAGTTCTACTCCCAAATAAGGCATTATCGCTGCTCGGCATGGATCCGCATCCCAGTATCCTATTCTCGGAAAGGAAGACCGCGTCTCGAACGCGCACGCCATCGATGCGGAATCTACTTAAGCCGTGATCATGGTGTTGTGTCAGTATGGTGGTCCACATGCCTTCTTTGCTGTCGGTAGAGCCAAGTACCCAGAGGTTTTTGTTTTGCAGGATACCTAACTTGGCCACGAAGGTTTGTTCAGGTTCGTCGCGGATCGCAAGACCTCCATCCCAGTTCTGGCCTCCATCCAACGTACTGTAAATCCTTCCGTCGACTGTCAGTAAGGTCGCTCTGTAGGGTTCAGACGCATAGATGTCGGTGCCAAAATCGTTGTTTGGGATATTAAGCAGGGCCGGTTTGAGTTCAACCCAATTCGAGCCACCATCAGTGGTGCGCGACAGAAACAGCCCGCCATCCTCAAGCTTGCGCCCAACCAGCCATCCCTCGTCGTTGTTCACGAATCGGACCCTGTAAATCTGAGTGGCATCCCATGCCCGTTGCTCTTGCCAACTCTGCCCCGCGTTATTCGTTCTCAGCACAAAACTCTTATAGCCGTTTCGGTCAATCGCGTCAGGCGGATCGCGCCTTACCGCCGCCCAGCCAATACCGCTAGGTAAGAAAGAGATGCTCGAGACATAACTGTTCGGACCAGTAGCAAGCTGAGATGTCTTCCAACTTCGACCACCATCTTCTGTTGAGTAGACAATACCTTCATGCCCAGCGATCCATCCGTGTTTCATATCGACGAATTGGACAGTGGTGAGCTGAAGATCTTCTTTGAACTTTACAGTAGTAAAAGACCAACCTGAATTTAACCTTTCGCTCACCGTGCTATGAACGATATTCTTAGACTGATCCCCCCCGCTGGATTTCAGGCCCTGCACACTTGTCCGAGTGCAGTAGTTGAAAGTCAAAAAACCTACAGTCGAGAGAACGCATAAAATTAAGAGTTGCCTGATCATTCCGCACCTATCCTTCAGTGTTGGACTGTCCCGTTAGGGACAACAGCCCCACCAAATACACATTCTTCTAAAGCCGCGCCAGAATCGGTATCGCCTCCGAAAGGTTCGGAGTTAATAGGCTTCGGCTTTACGTAACCTGAGAATTTCTGGGCAATAATGTCGGCTATCGCATTGCCGGTTTCGTGGACTTGGTTAGCAAGATTAAAGATGGACGCCACGTTCGGGTTCTGCACATAATCTGATGCTATCCAATTCAAATACGGAGCAGACGAAAATGTGAGTCCAACTGCGGTGGTACCGGGTTTTGCTCCTCCCTCTATTCCGATTTGTTTAGAATTTTTACTTTGCCCATCCGTAAAAATGGTAAATCTTGTGTGGGTCAACATCGAGAAACCTGTGTAGGAGCCAATCCCATTCCTCATCGGTGCCAGTCCAACACTCTTGCCATCAGACGTAGGTGCGTGTGATACGCCGAAAAGCGTATCTACGCAGTTGTTGAATTTGTCATTATCAAAGTGCGCAGGGGTATTCTGCGAATCGCCGCCACCGCCGCCACCGCCGCCGCCGCCACTATCACCACCACCTCCGCTTCCCTGGCATGGACCCTGGGGGCCAAATGCCATATCAAGAATTCCAATACCAAACTCTTGTCGCGTCTCACAGTTGAATTCTTGCCACTCTACCTCCACGTCCAAGCCAGTGGGATCCACCGAATTTACTGGATCATTATGTGCGTAGGCATAACGGTTGAACGACTGCGGATTGGTCATGTTGTAGCTGCCGCCGTATGGATCAGGCTGATCAAACCTGGACCACCAGCGGTTGTAACGTCGGAACATCGCTTCGTCCGAACCATTGAGGTCGCGTTCATAAGTCGTGAACCGGTGCGGCTGAAAGGCATCGCTGTTACTCTTGTTCGTGTTGCCACCCCAGGGGTCAAGTTCCACTGTGCTCACAACGTTGCCGGTGCTATTCGTCACGCGCTTGCTCTTGACCAGCGGATCCTGATGCACCCAGTACACACCTGACTGCTGTATCGCGCACAATTGCGAGCCCAGGTACACGTAACCGCGTTGCCATGAGCCGGCGCCATTCAGTTCGGCAACTACCTGTCCTCCGAGAACGCTGCTGCGCAAGTAGAGTGTGGCAGTGCCGGCGTCGCTCTTCTTCACACGCAGCCCATCACCATCGTAGTACTGCTCCAACAGATAACCTGGAAAGCTTGCAGTTGCTTGCTGGCCCGTCGCGTCGTACGTGAAAGTTTGTCCGCCGTCAGAGACCACGTGGCCAGCCGGGCCATACGTTAGGCCGTCTCGCTTGTTGTTTGTATAGGTCGCGCTGAAGGACGGATTTTCTCCGCCCCAACCTTCACGAGAGGTAATGTTGCCCCACTTGTCGTACTGATAACCCTGCGAGTATGGCCCATTGTAAAGCAGAGGCACCTGCTCTCCGATCGCGAGCCGGGCTTCATTACCAGATCGTGATACTGTCAACCGGCCCACATGATCGTAGCCGTAGTATCGATCGAGAGTTTCATCGTCGGGGTTGCGGACAAAACCAACTCTACCGTCCCTTTCCCAGGTATAGTTATATTGCAGTCGAAGCACGTTAGGGATGCTCCACTCAGTCGGGCGCAGGCGATTGTCATACTGCACTGAGAGCGTGCGACCGTTGTTATAGGCCATCTGCTTCAGACCGAAGGTTCTGTATGTGAGACTGTTTACATAGCTCGTCAGTCCCGTATAACCGGAACCGGAAACGTTTGTGGGACGTCCAATTTTATCGTAACCATACCCCACCTGAGCGCCCCATGGATTCATAATCGAAGTCAATTCGCCGCTCAGGTTATACGTATAATTCAACGCATAAGACCCAACACCGGTAAAGGTGCGTGTCTCGGCAGTCAACTGCGAAATCGTGTTGTAGATATAACTCGCTGACCCAAGACCGTCGGTCATACTGGTCCGATTGCCTGCTGAGTCATACCCAAACGAAACATTCGCGGTGGCTGCGACTCCCGCTGGAACCCCGTAGTTAATCCCAGTGACAAGATGTCTACCATTGTAAGCAAACGTTGTCGTTGCACCACGAGCATCAGTAATGGTCTGCGTTGTGCCGTCGGCAAAATAAGTGTAGGTGGTACTGCCCTGTTCCGGGGTGGTGCGGGTCACCATCCTGCCATAGCCATCGTAGCCGAACGTTCTGGTTTGGCCTTCCTGATTAATCGTGACGATCTGATCTCGCACATTCAGCGTGTAGTTCGTGGTGGAATAGACGGTCTGATCCCAATTCAACTCCTCAACCCTAACCAGACGACCAAAGACGTCTTTGCTGTATCGCTTGCGGCGACCTTGTTCGTCGCGCACAGTGATCTGTTCGCCTCCGGCGCAGCCACAGCCACCGTAGGTATTTTCTCGAGTACTGCCATCAGCATTGGTCGTCACCAATGGCCGTCCTTTCCAGTCATAGCCTTGGTTGGTAAAAAACCATCCGGCCGCATCGTCGCCAGTGGGCGTCCAAATGCTATCGATCTCGGTGGGGTTCGCTACCTTTAATACGCGTCCCATGACGTCATAAAAGGTTACCGTCCCCATGTATCCGCCTGTGCTTCCAGGGTGCTCCATACTTTCGGCTCGCACGCGACCAGCACCGTCGAAATAAGTGATGCCATATGCTTCACCGGCACCATCCTGAATTGTCGCGTACGTAGCAACATAACCTTGCGGGGCATACGCGTAGCGCAGGTAAGCGCCGCTTGTTTGATTGGTAATGCGATCGGTGCGCGCAACACTGTCATAGGTAATTGTCTTGACCGCTCCCTTTGGATCCTGCGTACGCGTCACTACACCAAAATCAAACTTGTACTGAACCGTCGATGAAAAACTGTCAGCGTTCGTAACCGCGGTTGGGTACGCAAAAGTGTTGCGATTAACTCCGTCAGAAAATGCGTCAGCATAACTGATGGTGCTTTGATGACCACTCGCGTCTGTTATCGAAACGGGGGTTCCCGTCACATAATAGTTTGTATACGTGGCCAACTTCTTTGCCTGATTGTTGATGTCAGCCACATCCCACTGTGAAACGCTGGTTACATTTCCTCGTACAGTGAAGGACGTGTTGTAAACCGTGTCATGCTGTGTTGCCGCGGCAGGCACTGCTTGCAGGCGCGCTGGATCGTCGTAGGTGTAGGTGATCTTAGACTGATAGTTGCTGACGTCGGTGAGGTGCATTGCCGAAACCAGTCCAATAATGCGGCGATCGAGGTACGCCTGGCTCAGCTCGTAGTCATAATACGTCCGTTTGCTTTCGGTCGTACCATCAGCCGCATACTCATGTATGCAGTAAGGAAGACCCCACTGTGCATAAGCCGCTGTGTACTCGATTACAGTCCGGCGGCGATTCCCAGCCTCATCGTAAATGTTCGTCTCCGTAACGCGCGGATTTTTTTTGTAAGTCAGCGCTGGGTCATCCTGTGTATAAAAGACCGTGGTCCATTTTTTCTTAATCCCACCGGACCACACTTCGGTGGTGTGAGTCAGGCCCGTTTGCCAGCCGGAGGTATGGAAGGATTCTTTGTAGATCGTTCCATCCGGCATCGTTTGTTGAGTCCATGAGTTATCGGCCGCTGTGCTGAAACTCGTAACCACTTCATTACCGTCGTTCCAGTTCTCCGCCCAGTCGTGTTGTTCAGTAAATCTCGGGCAATCAGTCTGCCCGGAATTCGAATTCATGTTATAGGAGGTGTAGTTGAGTAAATGGTTATCAGCAGCATAGTGATTTATGCGATTCACCTGACCAAAAGCGGCGTTGTAGTTGAAAGTGAAATAACTGGCATCGGGCAAAGTCACCTGGGTTAGCACGGTAACATAGTTGTTGTTTGGACCATTGATCTGCAATCCTCCTCCGAAACCGGGCGCTACATACACCTGTCCGTAACTGAAAGTGGCCCAGTCATGGGCAACACCACCGCTCCAGGTTTGTCTAATTGTCTGCAGATTGCCATTTGTGTCGTAGATGAAATTTAGAGTTCTTTGCAGGGTGTCGGTTATCGAATCGATGTGACCGTTCGTAGAGTTGTAACTGGCGGAAATGTAGTTGCCGTTCCGATCCTTAATTAGCGTGCACCTGTATTCGTTGTTGAACGCGACTGGCACGAAGGTGAATTGAATACCATCCTTCGTGCGAAGCAGCAATGCATTAGGATTGCTAACATCGAGCTGCGTGTAGCTACTGTCCTGTGACTCATACAGGTTTGAGCTGCCAATCTGTCGCAGCTCCACGCGGCCGCCTGCTGCAGTAATCATAAGGTACGCATACACGTTTATAGCGGAGTTGAGAAATCGCGGTTGCAAGATCGGCAAACCCAGCCGAAAGCCCGCCGCGGGATTTCCCATGTCCGCATTGTATTTAATGAACGAACCGTCTTTCGTCCAGACCAGCGAGTTATAGGTAAGCGTCAGATTCAAATCCATACCGGCTCGTCCCGGTAGAGATACGACTGGCAGACTCCAGTTCAAGTTCTGTGAGCCAAGGTCGACCCCAGGCTGTCCCGTTTCATTAGGCGGAAGAGTACGAGGTTCTGAAAACCCCGGATCACCACTCGGAACATTGCCCCCGCCACCGCCGCCGCTGTATGGATCGCAGTCCGCACACGGCAAATTCGACTGAATCCGAGGCTGGGCTTTTGGTTCCGGAAACTTTGCATTACGCGCCTCATCCAGATTAGGCAAATTTGAAATAGGGGCCCCGTGCAAGGTCGCCGGAGGTGTCGCCGAGAAACTGCCGCCTGGTCCATTGCCGCCACTGCCGAGGCCAGGGGGCGAAAAGGGCGGGGACTGATTGCTATGAATCTTCTCGAGCGCTCCAGCAGCATCTACAACACCACCACTCGACACTTTTCCCGAGAGGGAAACATTTTGCCGGACACTCTTTGAGATTGCCTGAGAGATATTTCCCGTGCTGGCTGCGGGACTAACCGTCTTTAGTAGTCCGGCTATACCACTCACGATTGGCGCTGCCGCCGATGTGCCGCTCACACGCCAATAACCACCACCCCGTTGCGTCGTCAGAGTGTTTGTTCCGGGCGCGCCGACCACAACCTTGCGGGAATCCCAGTTGGACCACGAGGCCAGTTGATCTCGGTTGTCAGTTGCGCTAACGGCGATCAAGTCCTTCAAACCAAACGAGGCCGGGTAATATGGAGTCGCATCGAGATCCTGACCGTTGTTACCAGCTGAACAAACCACTACAACATCGCGTCTGATCGCGCGCTCGATGGCTTCCTTCAACGCAATTGACTCACCAGTCGTGCCCCACGAGAGATTGATGATCTGCGCACCGTGTGCAACCGCATAATCGATAGCTTCAACTGCATCTCCGACGTCGCCGGTACCGGTGTTATCCAACACCCGCAGGCTCATCAGACCGGCACGCCACATCACACCCGTTATACCCAGCGCGTTGTTGCCCTCGGCAGCAATGATTCCCGCCACAGCAGTTCCATGTCCCTGCTCGTCTTTGATTTCACGGTTATTCGCTACAAAATCCCAGCCGTGAAGATCACCTTCCGCGCTCGGCAACGCGTTGGTCCATTGATTGATAGTCAGATCCGGGTGTGTAAAATCGATACCGCTATCGATCACGGCGATTACGGTTGAAAGTGCTCCCTTGGTCTTGTCCCAGGCGCTGCGGGCCCGAATATCAGAACCAAACTGCCCGCCATCCTGCCCGCTATTGTTCAAAGCCCACTGTTCCTGAAATCGCGGATCGTTCGGATTGACGTCTTCTTTCGCTATCACGAAATTTGGCTCTGCGAATTGCACCTGAGGATTCAGCAACAATTGCAGCACTGCTGTTTTCACATCGCGGCCGGCAGCCAGTTCAAGCCTCTCGAAGCCGGAATCACCCTTGAGTTGCTTCTTCTTTCGCCCACCGTGCGTGGCGATGATCGTTTCCTTATCTTTCTCAGAAACGCCCTCGCGAAAACGTAAAAGTACTTCTCCTTCACGATAGCGAACCAGCACCGTCTCTTGTGTTGATAGCCCTTTACCGGTGAACGAAGAAACACCGGAAACCGAGAAAGGTGCACAAAGCAAGAGAATCAGGTTATAGGAAAGAAATAGCGAAACGCCTACACGCGTGCGAGGGTGAGTGGATGACATGAGGACTCCTTTTTGGGCGCGATCCGTAATTAGAACGACCTGCTTGTGAGTGGGGGAGATGCCGACGCTATCCGATGCCGGTCATCTTTGTCAATCTTTGTGGTCTAACTGCCGGTGGTCTTCTGCCCGGTTGGCGTGTGTAGGCTGAGGCGGGTGCGCATGCGTTGTTGCCAGGCGCTCTGCTTCCCTTCGCGTTCTTCGATTTGCGCCCAGACACTGGAGAGGGATTCGCCGCCGAGTTGCCGCATCTTAACGTAAAGTAACGCCGGCACGATTGAGATTAAGGGGATGACGAAGATGTTCACGACTTCGAGAAGCTGTTGGTAGAGATGTGCCGGAATCGAATTCTTCTTAACGCCGGTTGCACCTGCCACCGCTCCAATGATGGCACTGACCGACATTTGAATCGTGAACTGAATGATAGAGACCACGATGATGGTTTTCCACGAACGTGAGGCGAGTTCGCGGGCGCGCTTCATCGCAGCTTTACCTTCCAGTCCTTCCATGAGAACTACCGGAGCATAAAGCGAGTAGCGCATCCACATGACCATGCCGGGAATCACGAGCAGGATGAAACCGATAAAGATCCGCAGCGTGACTCTAATCAGAGTCTTGAGGAAAGGACGCCAGCGGCTTCGCAAAACAGTAAAAGCCTCTCGCAACTTCACCGGCCGCAACGGCGCCGCAGTCAGTTGGGTGATGATTATGGCCGTCACTCCGGAAATAACTCCGACGGCAACTGTGGTGGCCACAAACTTCATTAAACTGAGAATTGCTATCGCGCAAGACACCACGACCTTGTGCAAAATTCCGACAGGCGGCGAATGCAAGTACCAGATAAACGTGCCGCCCAGGAGAATGCTGATGATGATCATCGGCACGTGCGCTATCAGGCTGAGTCTGATGAACTTCGGAAAGTACTCGCTGTAGAGTGCGAACGCGCGTCGATAAAGTGCGCCGACACCCTCGCTTTGGGCCCGCAATCCGCTCCCAAACGCAAAGGCAGTTTGCGGACGCTCTGCCGGATTTTTCGAGAGCGCCGACATAACCACGCCAGCGGCGCGTTTCGGGATTTTTGCCGCACGTTCGCGCAGTTCCTGTGGCTTCTGCTCGCGATGAGCACGCATCACTGCCGAGGTATTTCCCGCAAATGGCGGTTCACCCGCAAGCATCTGATAGGCAATTACACCGAGACTGTAAATATCGGAACGCGTGTCGACGTAGCCGCCACCACACTGTTCGGGCGACATATAAAGCGGAGTGCCCATGATCGCACCCACGCGCGTCAGTGCCGGACCTTGCGGCGAGGTTCCAATATGCGCAGTGTGACGTGCGGCGCTGTGCGTACCGGGCTCATCAAAGAGCAACGTGCCGTCGTCGTCAGCCTCATGATCGTGATTGGACTTGCTTAGCAACGGATTGGTTAAGGGTTCGTGAAGTAAGGTACTCACTCCTTCGACGTCTGCTTTGACTTTGAATTGGCGTGTGTGAGCGTCGTCGCCTCGCTTCAATGTGTCAGTCTCGAGTTGTGCTCCGGACACTACTGGCGTAGCTGAAAGATCTTCAATGATCGTCGCTGCCGGATCGTCATCAAGGGTGGGCGGACCGATCTCACCTACCTTTGCGATACCGAAGTCGAGCACCTTCACGCGATAGCTGCCGAGACGATTTGGTTCGAGCCAGATGTTGTCGGGCTTGAGATCGCGATGGATGATTCCCTGTTGATGCGCTTCGTGAACTGCGGAACAAACCTGATCGAGAATGTCGGCGACCCATTCGAGTGGCAGGCGTTTTTCCTCGGCTAAAACATCGCCAAGTGTGCAGCCGTCGAGATACTCCATGACGAGGTAGGCGACCTGGCCAGCTTTGACGCGCGCGAAACCAAAGTCAGTTACGTCGACCACATTCGGATGGCGCAAACGACCCGCCGCGCGCGCTTCGCGTTTGAAACGTTCGACAAACTCGTTGTTACGCATGAACTGCGGTGAAATCAGTTTCAGCGCCACATAACGTTCCGTGCCGAGGTGAGTTGCGAGGTACACCGCGCCCATCCCGCCCTTTCCGAGCAGATGTTCGAGGCGGTACTTTTCGTCCAGTACCTCGCCGACGTAGTCTTCAGCTTCCGGCATATTAGCCACCGATAAAACGGATTGTAATACGGATTCGTGGCGAAATCAGTTTCGGTAGTTACACTCGTCCGCCTGGGACCACCAATCCATTCCGATTGGCTGGCCATCGGGCGGTTGCTGGGCCGCTGTGAGGTTCATCTTCTTCGGATCGTCCTGGAAACGTTTAATTTGCTCGACTGCGTAATACAGAAACGCGCGCTGGTTCTCGTCCGTCCGCAGACGACTTTGCGTTGCGAGCCACGTCTTCAACTGTTCCAGCTTCCACGATGCGATCGCGCGGGCTTGGTTTGGCGCGCGTTCAGACGATGCGAGCGCCATCAGGTCGGACAGTATTACCATGTTGACGGTGTGCTGGATCTCACCGGAATAACCCATCGCAGTTGGCGCTTTCCAGGTTGCTGCAAATACCTTGTCGATCACTTCCGCAAGCCCGGGATTGCGCTGGTCGAGTGCATGAAACTGAACCAGACGCGCAGCACGCTCCGGGTTTAGCAGGAAACCACTGACGTGATCCGCAACCGCTTCTGCCGGCGCGAGTGCATCGAACACAGGCTGCGTGCGAATACGAAAGTCTTCACGCGTGCGCTGGTACCCGGCCGGACGCGGGGGAATCAAGCGCAACAACGACTCAGGCACTGCCAGCGCCTCAGGTTTGATCGTGTCGAGCACCACCGCGAGCGCGCGACGCTGCTCTTCCGGCGAAACGATTTGCGGATTGCGATCGCCTTTGCCTTTCAGACTGAACGTATAATCCTGACCTCCGATTAACTTCGTGGCGGCTTCGACCTGGTAACGGTGATACATGTAAATCGGCACGAGGACGTCCTCGATCGTCGCCATCGGCGCGCCTTCGCGAATGTTGTTCTCGCCAAAACGTCGCAACGCCGCGGCACGCACTTTCATCACGTTGCCGAGCTCGTCGATGGCATTGGAACCGTTGTCCCAAAGATGTGCGACAGAGCTCGAGCTGCTCGGCGGCCGGGCATCCTGATCCGTCAAGTACATCAGCCCGCGCGCGAAAGCATCACTCAACGTGCGATCGAGTGCCGCAGCCTCGTTCGTGCCCGGAGCGAAATCCTGGTAGCCGTAAGCAATCGCGACTTTGTCCCAGTCGCCAATCCCCTTCGCGTATGCATCAGACAGATCCGGAGTTCCGTCAGCACTGAGCTTAGCGCGCGGCGCGGGATAATCCATCACCGACGAGCGACCCACCGGACTCGCAGCGTAGTTGTGTTGCAGTCCCAACGTGTGGCCCACCTCGTGCGCTGCGAGTTGCCGCAGGCGCGCAAGGACCATCTCGAGGAGTTTTGGTGAAGCGGTGTTTGTCTTGTCGTACGGAGCCGTCAAGCCTTCCGCGATCAGGAAGTCCTGTCGATCGCGGAGTGAGCCGAGCGAAACGCGACCCTGAATAATCTCGCCGGTGCGTGGATCGACGAGGGAGCTTCCGTAGGACCAACCGCGAGTCGAGCGATGTACCCACTGAATGATGTTGTAACGCACGTCCATCGGATCGACGTCAGCGGGCATGACTTCAACCCGAAACGCATCCTTGTAGCCAATCGCTTCGAATGCCTGGTTCCACCAGCGCGCACCCTCAATCAAAGCAGAACGCACCGGTTCAGGCGCACCGCGATCCACGTAATAAACGATCGGCCTCACCGCTTCGCTGACACTCGCGCTCGGATCTTTCTTCTGCAAACGATGTCGCGCGATGAAGCGCTTCGTGATCGGCTCTTCGATCGGGGTGGCGAAGTCCATGAAGTCAATTCCGAAGTAACTTGCACGCGGATCGAAGACGCGAGGCTTGAAGCCGGCTGACGGCAACTGTACGAACGAATGACGTTCGCGAACAGTGATGGCTTCAGGCACCGGCACGACTTGTCTCACAAACTGTCCTGCGGGTTCGCCGGTGAATGTCAGAGTGGTTTCGACTTCCGTGTTCTGTGGAAAGTTCCTGGTGTTGGGAAGATAAAAGGCGCTGCGCGTCGGATCGAGGCGGTAAGTGCCTTGTTGTCCGCGCTGCAGAGTGTTCGTCACCTGATGAACGTCGCGCAGGAAGAAGTTTGTTGCGTCGACCAGAACGCGATTGCCTTCTTCGGCGGCAACTTCGAACCCCCACAGCGTCGATTCTGCAAATGCATCTTTCACTGCCAAACGCTCGTCGGCGTTGTTGGTGATCGCGCGGAAACGATAGTTAGGCGCGACCAGTAAAACGCGCGGTCCAACTCGATCGAAGCGAACGATGTCGTTGTTGCCTAGTTGACCCCGATCCAGGCCGATATCGTTCGAGCCGATCCCGGCGGGCAGAGATTCAACGTAGAGAAACTCGGTGTTCCACTTGTCAATCTCGAGCCAGATCTTTCCCGCCTTCGCGTCCCAGTAAAACGGGAAGAAGCCGGGAAACTTTTCCATGCCCGCGACTTTCTCGGTGAGGGATTGCGGCTTTTGGGCCTCGACCGTAAAGCAGAACAATAACAACAAGAAGATAACGAGGGGCTTCATTACGAACTCCTATTCAGCCACGGATGAAACGGATTTATTACTGATTTTTCCATTCTGGAATCCGGCCCGGGGTCCATGGAGCGCCGGCGGCTTCGAGTTGTTTCTCCAGTCGCGCCAGATCGACCTCGATCAGTTGGCGCAACTGGCTGAGCACGGTTTCGAAGTCTTGCGCAGCCGCGTTGTACTGAGCGATCTGCGTTTGTGTGGGACGCGAGATAGACATTCGCTGCGCGCCTACAACGTAACCGATCCGCTCGTTGATCGAGGGCGGTGTGTTCATGTTCCGCTGTCGCGCGGCGTTATCCCCACTCAAGGCACGCAGGATCTCGTTTGTTCGTCGATCCAGATTCGTAGCGTCTTCCTGTAGCTTTTGCGGCAGTGAAGGCGTTTCGCCGATGGCGCGCTTGATTGCGGCAAGCCGTGGTTTGAGTTGGTTGGCGGCCGCTGTAGCACCACTCGCTGCGCGCTGGAGACGCATCGCTTTCGTCTGGAACTCAACCAGCGCTGAGTGATCCGCACTCGACATGCTTTCCTGACCTTCCACAGTCACCTGAAACTGCTGTGGTGGACCAAGCTGCGTGACGACGCCATCGACTCTCTTCGAGACAACAGCCTTGTAAGTGCCCGGCATGACAAGCGGACCTGACGGTGGTTCGAAATCCAGATCTGCATCCGGTGGTGGCGGCACCGACAGATTTGCCGCTGGATAACGCAGATCCCACGTCAGTCGCTGGAAACCGCCTGCAACTGGTCCATTGAGTCTTCTCACGACGTTATCCGAGGAGTCTGTGATAGTAACGATAATCGCGGGCGCTTCTTCTTCCTCTTCGGCTCGTAGTTCCGTGCCCGTGGGCCAACCGACAGGCTCCTTCTTTCTGTCCGCATCGCGCTCGGCTTCCTGTCGCTTCTCCTTCTTCGTCTTGATTGCTTCCTTCAGATACCACGTGACTGTGGCGCCGTACGGTGGATTGTCGGCAGTGAAGAAACGCTCGCCCTGAAAACTCTTGCCGCGACCACCGAGTGGTTGCGACTGGATATACATCAACGCATCCTTCACTGGAAATACGGCTGCGTCCTGGCGCAACGTTTCGGGCTTGATGGAACGCAACGGTGCGTAGTTATCGAGGATGTAAATGCCTCGGCCAAAAGTACCAACCACCAGATCGTTTTCGCGTTTCTGAATATTCAGATCGCGGACTGCGATCGTCGGCAATCCGCCTTTTAGTTGGACCCACTTCTGCCCGCCATCGATCGAGAAGAACAAGCCATACTCGGTGCCCGTAAAGAGCAGACTCGGATTGACGTGATCTTCCGCGATGGACCATACCGGTCCGTTCTTCGGCAGGTTCGCGCTCAAAGAAGTCCAGGTTCGCCCGGCGTCGGTAGTCTTCAGCAGATACGGTTTGAAGTCGGCGTTCTGATGATTATCGAAAGCAACGTAGGCCGTGTTCGCATCATGATTTGAAGTAATGATGCGACTGACATACGACATGTCTGCGACGCCTGGAATCTTTTCAATCTTGCGCCAGTTTTTTCCGCCGTCTTCCGTGATTTGCAGCAAGCCATCGTCAGTGCCAACGTAAATCAGACCGTCTTTCTTCTGCGACTCAGCGAGTGCTGAGGCATTGCCGTAGAAAGCTGTCGATTGATTTTTAGCAACAGCGTCGATGCCCCACACTTTGCCCATGACCGGCAGCTTATCGCGATCGAGCGCGCGCGAGAGTTGCCCGCTGATTACCGTCCACGAATCGCCGCGATCGTCGCTTCGATAGAGTTTGTCGGACGCCATGTAGAGGCGCGTGTGTGAATGCGGGCTGATGACGAACGGCGTGTCCCAGTTCCAGCGCGGCGGATCTTCGTTGCGACCGGGTTGCGGCTGAATGCCAAGGCGTTCGCCTGTGCGCTTGTCGAAGCGGATGATCACGCCGTGCTGGAGCGCCGCATAGACTGTATTAGGATCTTCAGGATCGACCTGTGAACGAAATCCGTCGCCACCCTGCGTTACGAACCAATCCGAATTTACAATACCGGAGGCGCTGCGTGTACGTGATGGACCACCAAAACTGTAGTTGTCCTGCGTGCCACCGTAAATATTGTAGAAGGGCTTCGCGTTGTCGGTAGTGATGTCGTAAAACTGCGGCACGGGAAGGTTCTGTTTGAAGTCCCAATTTTGTCCGCGATCGTAACTCTCATAAATACCGCCGTCACAACCGACGAGGTAGTGGTCCGTGTTTGCCGGATCGATCCAGATGTCGTGATTGTCGACGTGCTTGTTTTTCTCGCCGAGCCGGCGCACTGTGCGGCCCCCGTCGTCCGAAACCATGAGAAAGACGTTCATCACGTAAATGCGATCGACGTCTTTGGGATCGGCGACGATGCGAGCGTAGTACATTGCACCGCTATCGAATTCATTGCGCCGTTCCCAACTGCCGCCACGGTCTGCGGAGCGAAAGATTCCGCCGCGGCGATCGGCGGCTTCCACCGTCGCATAGATCACATTCGAGTCGACCGGAGAAATCGCCAGGCCGATTCGTCCGAGTTCTACGGTCGGTAAACCGGCGCGCAGCTTGTTCCACGTAGCGCCTGCATCTGTCGATTTGTAGATCGCACTCTCCGGACCACCGTTGATCAACGTGTAGAAATGGCGACGGCGTTGATACGAAGCACAGTAGATCGTGTTCGGATCGTTTGGATCGATGACGACGTCAGACACGCCTGTGTTCTCGCTGATGTTGAGAATGCTTTTCCAGGTCTTGCCGCCGTCAGTTGTTTTGAACAAGCCCCGCTCGCCGCCCGGTCCCCACAGCGGTCCCTGCGATGCGACGTAGACGATGTTCGAGTCTTTCGGATCGATTGCGATTCGTCCGATGTGCTCGGAAGTTCTAAGGCCAACGTTTCTCCAGCTCCTGCCGCCGTCTTCCGACTTGTAGACTCCATTCCCGTAAGAGACGCTGCGTTGGCTGTTGTTCTCGCCGGTGCCGACCCAAACGGTAAGAGGATTCTTCGGATCGAGCGTGATCGTGCCGATGGAGTAAGAACCCTCGTTATCAAAGACCGGCGTCCACGTGATACCCGCATTGATCGTCTTCCACACACCGCCTGAGGCGACCGCGACGTAGTAACGCGCTGGATTCGCCGGATCGACTGCAAAGCCAACGACGCGTCCGGAAGTAAACGCTGGACCAATCGAGCGCATTCGTAATCCGTTGAATGTCGGTGTCGACATCGGATCACGCGGCGTCGGGGATGCGTCAGGTGTAGGCGTTGGACTCGGACTCGAAGTCGCTGCAGGCGTTGGCGACGGCGATGCTGGTGGTCGTGGTGGTTCCTGGGCGAATACGCGCAACGGCAGTAGTACAAACAACGAGATCACGGTCAGTGCGCACGAAGACATGGTCATAAACTATTCCTCTTGACTGTAATAGAGATGGAGCTTGTAGAGTCGGCGTCTTAGATTACCGCCACAGATTAACACGGATCATGCGGACAGGTGCTGGCGCAGGAACGCAATCGTACGCTCCCATGCGTCAGCCGAAGCATCCGCGTCATAGACCTCCGGCCGCGTGTCGTTGAAGAAAGCGTGCTTCGCGCCGGGATAAATCTTCACTTCAATCTGTTTGCCGAGAGCTTTTACCTGGCGTTCCAAATCGTGCACCACAGCAGGCGACACGGATCCGTCTTTCTCACCGTAGAGACCCAGCACGGGTGCGTGCAGGTTCGGAAGATCAGGCTTAACTTTTGGGTGTCCGCCATAAAACACAACACTCGCGCCGATGTTCGAATTCTTCGTGGCAGTATACAGAGCGAGGGCGCCTCCCATGCAGAATCCGACGACGCCGATCTTTTTGCTCGTGGTCGAATCTAACATCAGTAGATACTGAACCGCCGCGCCGAGATCTTTCTCAGCCTCGTCGATGCGCATCGCCATCATCAGCTTCCCTGCTTCGTCAGGCGATTTGGTGGATTTGCCGTGATAGAGATCGGGTGCGAGCGCGACGAAGCCTTCGTCTGCAAACCTGTCGCAAACGTCTTTGATGTGATCCACAAGTCCCCACCACTCCTGAATCACAACCAGTCCAGGCCCACTGCCCTGCTTTGGTGTCGCGAGATAGCCGCCGGTGTTTCCGCCATCAAACGGGAATTGAACCATTTCACCCATTGTTCTGCTCCTACTCTGTTTCCGCGGATCGTTTTTGATCCAGTAACACGCCATCCCAACGATTCATCACGTCAAGGTGGATATCAAACTGATCGATCACGCGCATTGTGATGTGATTAATCATGTCATCGAGATTTTGAGGGTTGTTGTAGAAGGCGGGCACCGGGGGAAGAATCACGACGCCCATGCGGGCCAGTTTCAACATGTTCTCGAGATGGATCTCGCTGAATGGCGACTCGCGTACGACGAGCACCAGCTTGCGTCGCTCTTTCAAGATCACATCGGCAGCACGGTGGATCAGATTGTCGCCGAGACCGTGCGCGATGGCGGCGAGCGTGCGCATGCTGCACGGTGCGATCACCATACCCATCGTCACAAAAGAGCCACTCGAGATCGCAGCTCCCTGTGCGCCAATACCGTAGCTCTGCGTCGCGAGATCCTGCACGTTCTTCAGTGAGTACGGTGTTTCGTGTGCGAGCGTGCGCGCCGCCCACTTGCTTACCACGAGGTGGGTCTCAACGCCCGAGCCATGCAGCATCTGCAGGAGTCGCACGCCGAAGATGGTTCCAGTTGCGCCGGTAATACCGACGATGAGACGGGTGGGCTTCGCTTGTTCCATGCAGCCTCATTTTAGCCACAAAAAGGCACAAAAAGCACATAAGAAAAGGCCGGGCGTTTATCAACGCCCGGCCTTGGCATCAACAGTTGTTAGAGCTTACGCCTTCTTACGCCTTCACGGCCACGTACTTCTCGATCATTCTCGTTATCGATTCTTTACTAGTGGCGCCAACCACGCGTTCGACTTCCTTGCCGTCGCGGAAAAGAATGAGGGTGGGAATGCCTTTGATGCCGTAGCGCTGTGCTGTTGACGGATTGTCGTCAACGTTCAATTTCACCACGCTCGCGGTATCGCCATAATGTTCTGCAACGGCCGCCACAGTCGGCGCCAGCATACGGCAAGGGGCACACCATTCCGCCCAGAAATCAACCAGCACCGGCTTCGGGGAACTCAGTACGTCTTTCTCAAACGAGCTATCGCTCACTTCATTCACATGTTCACTCATTATTAGTCGCTCCTAGATTTACCTGATCTTCAAAAGTTATTGCCCCTCGCCTTCGAGGAAGTTCTTGAGTAGTCGCGCACGGGACGGGTGTCGCAGTTTGCGCAACGCCTTCGCTTCAATTTGCCGAATCCGCTCGCGAGTTACATTGAAGTTTTGACCAACTTCTTCCAGCGTCCGTTCGTGACCGCCGTTGTCGAGGCCGAATCGCAAACGAATCACGCGTTCCTCACGCGGGCTCAACGTCTGCAACACATCGCCGGCAATCTCGCGCAGATTCGAAGTGATGACACGCGCCGCCGGGCTCTCGCTCGACTTGTCTTCAATCAAGTCGCCGAGTTGCGAGTCACCGTTTTCACCGATCGGCGTCTCCAGCGAAATCGGATCCTGCATCAACTTTCGCGCCTTGCGAACCTTGTCGACTGAAGTATCCATCTTCTTCGCGATCTCTTCAGTGGTGGGTTCGCGGCCAAGCTCGCGGACGAGTTCGCGCGAAGTGTTCTTGAGCTTGTTGATGACTTCGATCATGTGCACCGGAATACGAATCGTGCGCGCCTGATCGGCAATCGCGCGAGTGATCGCCTGACGAATCCACCACGTCGCGTAAGTTGAAAACTTATAACCACGACGCCAGTCGAACTTATCAACGCCCTTCATCAAACCGAGATTGCCTTCCTGAATCAGATCGAGGAACTGCAAACCACGGTTTTGATACTTCTTCGCGATCGAAACCACGAGACGCAGGTTAGCTTCGGTCAACTCGTGCTTCGCCTGCGCTGTTTGCGCTTCGCTGATCGCAATCATCTGATGCGAACGTTTGATTTCCAGCGGAGACAAGTGATGCTCGAGCTCGATCTCCTTCAAACGCTTGCGCGCAGTAGCGATGTTCTTTCGGTACTCCTTCGCCTTATCGGGCTTCACACCTTTGCGCTTCAGTTTTTCATTATTCGCGTCAATCTCACGCTCGAGAGAGCGAGTTTCCTTGTGCACTGCGCCGATAGCGGAGATCAACCGCTGTCGTGCAGCTTCCTTTAAGTGCAGACTTCTAATCTCCGTGGCAATCTCCAAACGCGTGCGTGCCAACTTGCGCCGGTACCGCAGCAGTTTCCTGGAACGCTTGCCGCGCGAGATTTTCACTTCATCTGCAAACTTCTCAAACTCCTTCAAGCCTCGCTTGTAGAGTTGCCGGATGTTATTGAGACCTTCGATCGTCCACTGCAAATACTCTTCGCTGCGATCCTCGTGTTCCTCGGTTTCCATTTGATCCGAGAACGCCACCACGTCGCGGATGTTGAGTGTGCCCGCAGCCAGTTCGTCACCAATTCGAAAGAGTTCGACTACTGCGATCGGCGAACGTGCAATTGCTTTTTCAGCGCGTTTCTGGCCGCGCTCGATGCGTTTCGCGATCGACACTTCCTGCTCGCGCGTCAGCA
>JBKPPU010000397.1:0-13478 GCA_046733695.1 Acidobacteriota bacterium | reverse complement strand
GACCTTGGTTCCAAAAAGACTCATTAACATTGTCACGGTGAACCCCTCCAAAAGGTTTATTAGTTTTTATAGCAAGCAGAGAAGCCGGGACGGCCCACGTTAACCGCGGCGACACGACAAATGTTCTCCGCAGTTATTGCGCCACGAAGTTGTACTGGATCACTCCGGTAACCTTAACTGGCTGCCCCGAAAGCTTGGTTGGGGAGAATCTCGCTGATTTCGCAGCACCCACGGCAGCCGCCTGTAACAGCGGATGCCCTGAGACGGCATGGGCAGAAACCACATTGCCGTTTTCATCGATAAGCACCTGAACTACTACAGTGCCTGAAGCATGTGCTGCTCGGGCAATCGGTGGATACGCTGGTTTGGGTAAGCTGATCGCTTTGCCGTTAAGAACGCCGCCGGAAATGGGAGCGCGAGGCGGAGTCGGTTTAACCTCAGGGGGTGGCGGCTCGTCAGCGATCTGAACCTTGGCTGGAGCGGTCGTAACAGTGCCGGCACCGGGACCGGCGGGCATCGGTGCAGCTGCATTCGAGTCAGTGTTACCAACCATGGTAGTAACGCCGCGTCGTACTGGAGGCACCTCGCTGGCCTTTGCCGAAATTTCCTTCGGTGGCAGACGACTTTCGTCAACGGCCGCAACCAGCTCCTTGCGGATGTCGACGTTCTGCTCGACTTTTTGCGGCTTGGCTTCCTGCTGTTTCTGTTCCGGCTGAGCCTGCTGCGGCACGGGCACTGGGGCCACGAGTGTGGTCAACTCGAGATCCAGGGTTGAGAGGTGTGCGTCATACAGGTAAATGCCGGCGACAAAGAACACCGCAATCAGCACAGCGTAAATCGCCAAGGTTACGCCAATAAATGAGCCTTTTCGCGCGATATCGTCTTTATGCGAACTGGACTCAACAAGATTATCGAACATTAAATTTATCCTCCGACTCCGGCGCCAAATGGATCAGGGGTTACGAAAGTTTAAGCAGTAGTTACCTCGTAAGTGTCGATTAAGTACCGCTTTGTATTCCGCATTAAGAGGGGAAACAGCAGCTCCTGCGATATTGAGCACACCGAATTGAAGCCACTGTGCGAGAGCAACTCGCCGGCCTACTCAACACACACCGCCGCCGCGCCCAACTTTCTTGCGTTAACACACACCGCGGGACGACACTTGAGAAACTTAAATTGGCCAGCAACGGTCGCATACTAGTCCGCATGACGTTTCAAAGTCAAGCGCAAATAGGACACCCGTTGCGGTCAAAAAGTTCCCAAAACCTAATTCACACTGAAAAGAAATTTGTGCTTTGTTCTTTGTACTTAGTTCTTGCAAAGTACAAAGAACGAAAACCTAAGTACGGCTTTTAGTGCAGCGGCTTGGACGCGTCGCGCAGACTCCTCTTCGCGCTTTTCGCTGTACCAGTCGCCTTCATCACCCTGGGCTGATTAAAACTCAATGCCATTTCGCGATTCGCTGCCTCGAGTCGCTGCTCCCACCAAACCATGATCGGACTCGCAATGGCGATCGACGAATACGTACCAAACACCACGCCGATAAACAGCGCAAGCGAAAACGCGAACAACACGTCGCCACCAAAAAGCACTAGCGCCAGCACCGACAGGAACACGAGTCCGTTGGTGATCACGGTGCGCGAAAGCGTTTGGTTGATGGAGTCGTTCGTGATCTTGTAGAGCGAATCACGCCGGTGCAGCTTGCGATTTTCACGAATACGATCGAACACAACGATCGTGTCGTTAACCGAAAATCCGACGAGTGTCAGCAATGCCGCAATCACGTTGAGACTGATCTCGATCTGGAAGATCGAAAAGAAACCGAGCGTCACCAGCACGTCGTGAAACACGGCGATCACAGCGGCGGCGCCGTAAGTCCATTCAAAGCGCGCCGCAATGTAAACCAGGATTCCAACGAGTGCCGCGAGTGTCACCGCGATCGCCTTGTTTCTGAGCTGAGCACCGGCAATGGCCCCGACTGCGTCAGTTCCAACGATCTTGTACGAGGCGTTTTGATCCGCTTCGAGGTCTTTATTCGGGTCAGATTCAGCACCGAACGTGTTCAGAGCTTCTTTGACTTTCGTTCTGCCGTCCTGGCCTTCACCTTCAAGTGGCACTTTGATTAGCACGGTGTCGGGCCTGTCAGTCACAGGCTGGACTACAGCGTCGCGAACACCCTTTTCAGTCAAAGCGTTTCTGATTGCGTCGTCGGAAGGCTTTTGCTTGAAGCGCGCGGTTACAACTGTTCCGCCTTTGAAGTCAACGCCAAGATTAAAGGCCTGACGACCAGTCGCCTGCCGAAAAATTGCGGAGCCCAAACCCAGCAGCATGAGCAGCACAGAGACTCCGATAAACCAGCGCCGGTTACCCAGCCAGTCAAGATTTATATCGTGAAGGACTTGAAACATGATTAATCTCTAAATACTCAGCGTCTCCATTTTCTTGCGTGACAGTAACCAGATGAAGATCGTGCGCGAGACATAAACTGCCGAGAACAAGTTAACCAGCAGTCCGATGACCAGTGTCACCGCGAAACCTCGAATCGGTCCAGTGCCAAACACAAACAGAAACAGCGATGAAATGATAGTAGTGACGTGCGTATCGATGATGGTGATAAAAGCACGGTCAAATCCCAGATCCACTGCCGAGGGAACTGTCTTGCCCGATCGTAACTCCTCTCGAATTCTCTCAAAGATGAGCACGTTGGAGTCGACGGCCATACCGATTGTCAGAATGATACCGGCGATACCGGGCAGCGTCAGCGTAGCGCCAAACACGATCAGACCTGCGAGCATCAGAATCATGTTCAGAAGCAGAGCCACAACCGCGTTCACACCGGAACCGCGATAGTAAAAGAGCATGAAAACAACGACGAGAGCCAGACCGACGACCGAAGCCCGCACGCCCGCCTTAATTGAATCCTGTCCAAGGCTTGGCCCGACCGTGCGTTCCTCGAGATACTCGATGGGAGCCGGCAGGGCGCCCGAACGCAGCGTCAGCGCCAGGTCTTCTGCCGATTGTTTTGTAAAGCGTCCGGTGATCTGGCCGGAATCAAAAATTTGCGATCTGATGTACGCGATCGACTTCACTTCGCCGTTCAGCACCACGCCCATGTACTCGTTGATGTGAGCACCGGTCCAGGCGCCAAACTTTTCCGCCCCAGTCTTCTTCAGGGAGAAATTGATTTCGTAGTCGTCCGCTCGACCACCCTGCGCAGGAATCGCCGAAGCATTTCTCAACTCGCTGCCATCGATGATTGCCGGGAGCTCAACTACAACCCACATCTTCGGTTTCTGCTGGTTCGGATCATTTGCATCAGCAGTCTTGTCATTGCGCTCCTGGTAGGGCAAGACCCTGCGATTCGGTGGAACGGTGCCGGCACTGCCCAGCGAAGCGATGGCGTCGGCTTCAGTCGCGTACGTGGTGTGCGGCGCCGGGCTCGGAGGGCTAATCACGTGCACGAGCTCGAGTCGCGACTCACCCTGAAGGATCCGCTTGACGCGTTCAGGATCCTGTACTCCGGGCATTTGCAAAAGAATTTGATGTGAGCTCTGCGCGCCGTGTGTTTGCAGCGTTGGTTCTGCAATACCCAATGCGTTAATTCGGCTATCGATGATGTTCAGAGCCTGGGTCGTGGCGTTGTCAGACAGTGTTCGCTGCGCCGACTGAGTCATCGTCCAGCTAATCGTGTCGCCCGAAGCCGCATAACTCCAAACGTTGGAATCGCCGAGTTCGATTTTCTTTTCGACAGCTTCTTTGACTTCGGTCGCTTTGGAAGGATCCACCAGTTGCAGCGCTACTCGGTAGTTACCAGGGTTCGCATTGGTCTGGCCGCCCTTGATTTCGAATCCCGCATCCTTCGCCGCGTTTTGTGCCGCGGTGTAGTTTTCTTCGGTCAGTCGTTTCAGATATTCCTCGGTTTTGACGCGCATCACGAGATGCGAACCGCCTTGCAGGTCAAGACCGAGATGAATATTCGACTTGAGAGTCTGCTTGATTCCCGACCAGGTAAAGTCCTTTAGATTAGGACGACGACGCGGTCCGATTACGAGGTAAATCCCTACGACGGTAACGATGGCGATGATGATTACACGCGTGAGAAGGTTCTTTTTCTTCATTGCAGAATCTGGCCTTATTGCTTTCTTACTCTGATGAGCCTCTTGTGCCTCTCTGTGGCCTAACTAGCCTCTTTTCCCTCTCGATCGATGTCGGCTATGGCGGTACGCGCCACTTCGAGGATCGTCTTGTCGGCGCTGCGAATAATAAAACTCGAATCTCGCACCGCTGTGATCACACCGATGATGCCCCCCGTAGTGACCACTTTATCGTTAATCCTCAAACTGGAAATCGTTTCCTGTAGCTGTCTTTGTCGCTTCTGTTGAGGCCTGATTACGAGGACGTAGAATACGGCGATAATCAGAACGAGAGGCATAAGCTGCGCAAGTCCGCTCAAGCCACCGCCCTGGAAGAAAATCAGAAAAGTTTGCATTGACCTCTTAGTTGTTTCGAAGGAGTTTGACCTTGATTTCCCCGCTCAATTTCAACCCCGCGAACAAAGCGAAGCGGCCAGCTCGCGAACCACTATTCACCATTCGCACCCAGCCGCTCGGTGAACTCACGCCGAAATTTTGGGAAATCGCCAGACCGGATAGATTGCCTTACACCTCGCATGGTGTCAAGGAAGAAGGCCAGATTATGGTGGGTTAAGAGAATACTCGCCAGCATTTCCCCGGTCATATATAGATGACGTAAATAGGCGCGAGTGTGTCGCCGGCAGACTGAACACTGGCAGGATTCGTCGAGCGGACGGCTGTCGTTCAACCACTGCGCGTTCTTGATGTTGAGCTTGCCACGCGACGTGAAAGCCTGTCCGGTGCGACCATTTCGGGTCGGTAAAACGCAGTCAAACATGTCGACGCCGCGTGCAACGGCTTCGACGAGATCTTCAGGAGTCCCGACGCCCATCAGGTAGCGTGGAGCGTCTCCAGGCATGCGCGGGGCCACGTCTTCAATGACGTCAAACATCAATGACTTCTCTTCTCCCACGCTCAAACCACCGATCGCGTAGCCGTCAAAGCCGATGTTTACGGTTTCTTCGAGGCTGATTCGACGCAGATCGAGGTGGCCGGCGCCCTGGACGATGCCGAATAGCGCCTGAGTCCCGCTCAGATTGTCGGTTTCGATGTGCCCGGTGTCCGCGCGATCGAATTGCAATTGGTTGAATGCCGCTTTCGAACGCTTCGCCCAGCGTGTGGTGAGATTCATGCTTCGCTCAGTCTCTTCGTGACTCGCCTGACCAGGTGCACATTCGTCAAATACCATCACGATGTCAGAGCCGAGCGCGGCTTGTACTTCCATCGAGACTTCAGGTGATAAGAATCGGAGTGAGCCGTCGACGTGCGAGCGGAATTCCGTGCCTTCTTCTGTGATCTTGCGTAAAGCGCCGAGACTCCAGACTTGAAAACCGCCCGAGTCGGTTAACAGTGCGCGATCCCAGCCGATGAAACGGTGTAGCCCACCAGCGGCACGGATCACATCGATCCCCGGTCGGAGCCACAGGTGGTACGTGTTGCCGAGAATGATCTTCGCGTCGAGATCCCGCGACTCAAGTTCCTCGAAGCGAATTCCCTTAACCGTCCCCGCGGTCCCAACCGGCATAAACACAGGCGTCTCAATCTGCCCGCGCCGCGTGGTCAACACACCCGCCCGTGCCTCACCATCCTGTGCATCGATCGTGAAACGTAACCGCGGTGCTGTCATTGTTTGTGCATTTTGTGCCTTTTTGTGGCTGACTTATGCTTTTCGATTACCCGCAACGGGGTGGCGAAGAAATCAAATTCCTCGCGCAGACGATTCACCAGGTACCGCTCATATGAGAAATGCAACCCCGGCTTGCCGCCCGAAGTGAAAACCACAAACGTCGGCGGCCGCACGGCGGCCTGCGTCAAATACTGCACACGCAGTCGCGACATCCCGCCCTTCGCCGGTGACGGTGCGATTCCTCCACGCGGCTGCGCAATCGCCCTTTCGAAAAAATCGTTGAGTTGCGACGTCGGCACTCGCCGATTCCGAGCTTCATCCGCTTTCAAAACCACCGGAAGAATTCGCTCGACACGTTGTCCACTCAACGCCGAGATCGTGATCACCGGCGCCCACTCGAGAAACTTCATCTTGTCGCGGAGCTCGCGCTCGAATTCATTCGCAGTATTTGTCTCCTTGTCCTGCACCGCATCCCATTTATTAACTGCAATGATGATCGAACACCCTGCGTCGAGCGCATAACCTGCGATATTGGCGTCGAGCGCGGTCACACCTTCAACCGCGTCAACCAGAACAATCGCGACGTCTGCACGCTCCAAACTCTTGCGCGCCATGATTACCGACAGCTTTTCAGCCATCTCATCCGTTTTGCCTTTACGCCGTATTCCAGCCGTATCGATAAGCCGGAAGTTGCGTTCGGGTGTTTCGAGCACGGTGTCGATCGCATCCCGAGTTGTACCCGCAACCGGCGAAACGATGACGCGGTCTTCGCCAAGAATTCGATTGAGCAACGACGATTTACCGACGTTAGGCCGTCCGACAATCGCAAGTCGAAGTTCGCGCTTTTCAACTGTGTCTTCGGGCAAAGTGACGTCGCCGGTATTCAGTAGCCCAAGCACGGCGTCCAGAAGATCACCAACGCCGATTCCCTGCTCCGCCGATACTGGAAACACTTCTTCAAAGCCGAAGCGATAAAACTCCCCGCTGTCACTCTCCAGTCGCGATGAATCGGTCTTGTTGGCAGCGACAACGACACGCTTACCGGTCGAACGCAACAGCGCGGCAAGCTCTTCGTCCAGTTGCGTAATGCCTGCCCGAGCGTCCACAACCCAGATCAGCACCTCCGCCTCGTCAATCGCCATCCCCGCTTGCTTCAAAATGTTCGCAGGAATCACCGCATCGTCGTCCGGCACGATACCGCCGGTATCTATTAAGGAGAACTTCTTTCCTCCCCACTCAACCTCGCCATAAATCCGGTCGCGCGTAATCCCCGGCTCGTCGCCGACGATGGAACGCCGCTCGCCGATCAGGCGGTTAAAGAGCGTGGATTTCCCCACATTTGGGCGTCCGACAATCGCAACGAGTTTTGGCATTGCTTGATAGCTTACCCTAAACCCATCCACAGATTACACAGAAGCCAATTTTGAATTTGCTTAATCTGTGGATGGATTTTCCATTGACTATCAATCCAGCCTGTCTGTATAAGCCTACAGATCTCAGTTCGAGTTAAAGGGGATTCCATAGTATGAAAAGGTTTTTGGCGCTTTCGTTAGTCATGCTCGGGTTGAGCGTTTCCCTCAACGCCCAGGAACACAGTGCTCGCCCGTCGGCCACTCCCAGCAACACAACTCCACCAGCGACCGCGACGGACAACAGTGGCTGGGTGAAATTCGCATCCGACAACGGGCATTTCAGCGTACTGATGCCGGATACTCCGACTGAAAAAGTTGAGACGACAGACAGTTCGCATGGTCCTTACACCACTCACCTGTTCATCGTGAAGGACACAACGAGCGTCTACCTGATCGGTTGGGTTGATTACGATCCGAGCTTCAACTTCAACCGGCAGGCTGAACTGGAAGCCAATCGCGATAATTTCGTTAAAGGCATTAATGCGAAGCTGCTCACCAATCGGCCCACGATGGTCAATGGCTACTCAGGATTGGAATTTACGGCGGAGACAGAGGACAGGGTATTCAAGTCGAGAGTCTTCCTGGTGGGTCGGCGGCCCTATCAGCTTGTTATCGGCTCTCCAAAGGAAATGGATGATACGGCGAGCGTGAATAGATTTTTCAATTCCTTTAAGGTCAGTCCAAATTAAGAAAAATAGACAGGATGAACAGGATGTCTCAGGATTGGTCATGTAAATCCTGAATCATACTGCTCATCCTGTCCAACAAACAGCGTCAACATGAAGCGTCGACAATTTCTTCAAACAACCGCCGCCACCTCCATCGTCTCGATCATCAACCCCGTTTCAACGCTATCGGCTCCGGCGCCAGCCGAGCTCGATGAACTGACTATCGCCGAACTGCAACAAGGAATGCAGTCAGGTAAGTACAGTACCCGAGAACTGGTTGAGAAATATTCCCATCGCATTTCGGATATCGACAAGAAAGGCCCGGCGCTCGCCTCGGTAATCGAGCTGAACCCGGACGCAGAGCAGATTGCCGCCGCACTCGATCGCGAACGCAAAGAGAAAGGTCCACGCGGTCCACTGCACGGCATTCCGATTCTGATCAAAGACAACATCGACACCAACGATCGAATGATGACGACCGCCGGCTCCCTTGCCCTTGTCGGCGCCAAACCCGCTCGCGATGCATTCGTCGCGCAGAAACTACGTGAAGCGGGCGCTGTCATTCTGGGTAAGACGAATCTTAGCGAGTGGGCCAACTTTCGTTCCACGAAATCGTCGAGCGGCTGGAGTGGACGCGGCGGTCAAACAAAGAATCCATACTCGCTCGAGCGCAATCCCTGCGGTTCGAGTTCGGGTTCGGGCGCAGCCGTGGCGGCTAATCTGTGTGCGGCGGCGATTGGCACGGAGACTGATGGCTCTGTCGTCTGCCCCTCTTCGGCAAATTCCCTCGTAGGAATCAAACCGACTATCGGCCTCGTCAGTCGCGCCGGAATAATTCCGATTGCACACAGCCAGGACACTGCCGGTCCAATGGCGCGCACAGTGAGTGATGCCGCGATCCTTCTTACAGCGCTTACAGGCACCGATCCGCGTGATGAAGCAACTGCGCGTAGCGGTCAGCCGGTTACCGACTATACGAAGTTTCTCGACAAAGATGGTTTGCGTGGTGTGCGACTCGGCATCGCGCGCAAACACTTCGGATTCAACGAACGCGTCGACAAGTTGATGAGCGACCTGCTGGACGAAATGAAGAAGCTTGGTGCAGTGCTGGTCGATCCGGCCGACATTCCGACGACCGGGAAGTTCGACGACTCGGAATTCGAAGTACTCCTGTACGAGTTCAAAGCCGACTTGAATGCCTACCTTGCCGGGCTTGGGCCACAGGCGCCTGTCCGTTCACTCAAAGACATCATCGCTTTCAACGAAAAGAATCGCGATCGTGAGATGCCTTACTTCGGTCAGGACATCATGATCAAAGCCGAAGCGAAAGGCCCGCTCACCAGCAAGCCGTATCTCGCGGCACTGAAAAAGAATCACTTGCTCACGCAAACACAGGGCATCGACTTTGTCATGAAGAAAAACAAACTTGATGCGTTGGTTGCTCCGACTGGAGGTCCACCGTGGCCTACGGATTGGATCAATGGCGATCACTTTACTGGTGGTTACTCATCGGCCTCGGCAGTGGCTGGTTACCCGCACATCACCGTGCCCGCGGGCTACGTTTTTGGTTTGCCGGTGGGTATCTCGTTCTTTGGTGAAGCGTTTAGTGAGCCAAAGCTGATCAAGATTGCCTACGCATTCGAGCAGGCTACAAAGGCGCGCCGCCCGCCGAAGTTTCTGGAGAAGGCGACCCTCAGTGAGTAAAGGGCGAAGAAAGCAATTTTGAAGAAGCAACCGCTACCCGCTTCCTGATAGCCTTCTCTCAAAGGAGATCGTATGCCTCGCACAGCTACAGCTCAGCGCAAGAAGTCGATTTACGGTGTTCATCCCGGCATTCTGATGATGCAGAAATGGATCGGCGAGCTCAAACAAAAAACCGGTCGTTCGCTCGAAGAATGGCTGGCACACATCAAAAAGGCCGGTCCGAAAGACGAGACGCAACGGCGTGCGTGGTTGAAAGAGAAATACGGCCTCGGTACAAACACCGCGTGGTGGCTGGCAGAACGTGCCGAAGGTAAGGGCGAGGAATCCGGCGATCCCGATCTCTATCTCGAGAAAGCCGAGAGCGACGTGGAAAAGATGTTCTCGGGTGGCAAAGCCAAACTGCGGCCGCTCTACGATGCGCTGTTGAAGCTCGGACTCAAAACCGGTAAGGAAGCGAAGGCGTGTCCGTGTCAGACGATCGTGCCACTTTATCGCAATCACGTCTTCGCGCAGATTAAACCCACCACTCAAACGCGCATCGACATGGGTTTCGCGCTCGGCGACATGAAACCCACCGGGCGCCTGATCGATACGGGCGGTTTCGCGAAGAAGGATCGCATCACTCACCGGATCGCGATCAGTTCAAAAGACGACATTGACGACGAGGTGAAACACTGGCTGAAAGTCGCCTACGATCGCGACGCCTAAACATTTGATGTTATAAATTGTGTTCTAACTATGACCTCCTCACTAGGCGCTCTCGGTGAATCATACGCCGCTGCATACCTCGAGCAACTCGGCTTTCGCCTCGTCGCTGCAAACTTCACGCTCCCCGTCGGACGCAACCGCCGCGGCACCGTTATCAATGCCGAGATCGATCTACTCGCTTACGACGGCGACACACTCTGCTTCATCGAAGTCAAATCACGTTCTTCCGACTGGTTCGCCCCACCACAAGCAAATGTCGACTTACGCAAACGCCGCCAAGTAACCCGCGCTGCACGCGCGTACAGACATATGCTCGGCATCGAAGATCAGCCGTTTCGCTACGACGTAGTGACGGTGATTCTCGCCAGCGACTCAACCCCACAGATCGAACTGCTGCGAAACTTCTGGACTGAAGAATCTCTCCGCAAACGTCGCTGGCAATTTGATCTCTTTTACTTAACTTGAGCCGTTGTCGGTTCCTTACTCCGCGCGGGAGCGTTCTTCACGTACTTATCAAACCAACTGATCATTTCGTATAACACGTGCTCGATGCTTTCGCGTCCGGCGTAACCATGCGCTTCGTGTGGCAACATTACGAGCCGCACGGTCGCGCCGTTGCCTTTCATCGCCTGGTACATTCGCTCTGACTGAATCGGGAACGTCCCCGTGTTGTCGTCGGCCTCACCGTGGATCATCAACATCGGTTCATTGATCTTCTGCGCAAACATGAACGGCGAGACTTTTAGGTAAAGCTCGGGCGCTTCCCAGATCGTCCGGCGCTCAGTCTGGAACCCGAACGGCGTCAACGTGCGATTGTATGCGCCACTGCGTGCGATGCCCGCCCGGAACAGATCGCTATGGGCCAACAGGTTCGCCGTCATAAACGCGCCATAGCTATGACCACCAACACCGACGCGATCCGGATCAGTCACACCCATTTCAGTCGCCTTGTCGATTGCGGCCTTCGCGCTCATCACGATCTGTTCGACGTAAGTGTTGTTGACTGTTTCCGGACTGCCAACTACCGGCATCGTCGCATTGTCGAGTACCGCATAACCCTCCATCAGGAAAAACAGATGCGATGGCCCAACAATCGACGTTGCTTTCTGCGTTGAACCTGAGATCTGTCCGGCCGTGCCGGCATCGGTAAACTCCAGCGGATAAGCCCAAACGACGGTCGGGAGTCTCGTGCCTTCCTTGAAATTCGGCGGCAGGTAAAGCGTAAACGAACACTGCACACCATCAGCGCGCTTGTAAGTAACCAGCTGCTTCTTGATGCCACGCAACTGCGGCATGGGATCCGCAAACTTCGTGAGCGCGCGTGGCCCGGCGCCATTCGTACTAACTACGTAGTAATTCGGGGCTTCGGTCGGCGATTCGCGACGGGTGATGAACTGGCTGCCATCGTCACTCAACAACGCCACGACACCCTCATAGCTCTTGGAGTCGCTGCGGAAGAGCCGCTCCGCTTTCATTGTTTTCAAGTTGAACCGATCGAGGAAAGGCCGGTCGCCTTCAGGCGACGAGCCGTTGCCGTTGAGAAAGATCGAGTCGCCATCTTGCTGAATCGCGCGCTGCCCACCAATGATGCGGGTAACGGGTGTACCGCGATCGTTGTAACGATCCTGCTGATTTCTTTCCCACAGAAGCTTCGGCGGCGTGCCCGGCTGGTCTGCGTCAAAGCTGAACGTGCGCACCCAACGCTTGTCGCGTTCGTAATCGCTGAACAGCATCAGTCCACCCTTCTCGCCAAACGACAGGCCGGCAAAGCGATTCTCGACTTTGAATAGTTCCAATGGCTGCCCGCTAAACGGTGCCTTGAGCAACATAACGCTGTCGCGATAGGCGACTTTCTTTTTCGGATCGCCGCCATCCAGAGCCTGAACCCAGACGAGTGTTGCCGGCTCAGTCGGACGCCAGCGAATTGAGCGTGGTCCAGTGATTACGCCATCGATTGGAACCTGATCGGCGAGAGGTTGGCTCGCGACTTTGTAGACAAGCTTGCCCTTCGCATCCCAAACCTCAATTTCTTTCGGGAAATCATCGTCAGGAAAGAGGTATGAAAACGGTTTCTTTATGCGTGTCACCAGGATGTGACTGCCATCCGGCGACGGATCGACAGATTCAAAAATTGCCGGCTGTCCGATGGCCGTTGCCTTTCCCGTTGCGGCGTCGATGAGAGCCAGACGCGAGGTGGCGTAATACTCAAACAAGCGCTCGTCGTACGGGCTCTTTAACAGATCCTCGTAGGTTCTTACTGGTCCAGGTCTGCCGGAGCTCTCCTGTGTGTTTGGTTCATCTGGCACAACTGGCTCTGTGGGTGCAGCACCGCGCACGTTCGGGAGGAATTGGACCAGCAGGGTTTTGTTGTCAGGCATCCACGTCAACGGATTCCCGATGACTGAGTTGAGTCTGATCTGTTGGAGGTTGTGAATCTTTCCAGTCGCGGCGTCGCCGATCCACAGTTCCACGCGATCTGAAGTAGTGTTCATGAAAGCGAAATATTTTCCGTCGTCGCTCCAGTCAATGCCGCTAATCTTTGCCCCTGAAGGAACGTCGATCTTGACTTCCGAACCATCGGCGACCCGCTTCAGAGTCAAGGCCACTGAATACTGAAAGCGATGTGGCGAGTTTGAAGCAGGATTGATGCGACGGCCGGCGAGCCGCAACATTGGCTGCGACAGATCGGCAAGTGGTGGAAAACGTAACCCTGTCGCGAGGAGGATGTTCGCTCGTGTTGGACTAACCGACGCAGTCGGCGTAACCGGCGCGTTCAGGATGTCGAGCACTTCCTTTGGGGGTTTCTTGTAACCTGTTTGCGCATAACTGATGTTCGCGAGTAACACGATTACCGCGAGTATGGCGAGACGCGATCCGTTGTGGGCTTTCATGGTGGCTCCTCCGCGAAGCGTGTAAACAGTCGAATTGTGTGGAATGCTGCAAAGAGACTTGCAACGACGCGAATTATACCGACCTGTTTTATTTTTGCCCACTTGTTGACGAGATATCCGCGCGCTCTTAGACTGCGAAACATAGACCCGACGGCTGCGTGCTGGTACCGGCGTGAGGCTTAGGGTTAAAACGACGGTGCAATGTTATCGGGTGATCCCCTTTCGCATTGCACCGTTTGTTGCCTTTTGTCGCGGGCGTCGCTTGACAAGAACAGTTGAATCATTAGAATCGACCGTGCTCAAGCGGGAGTAGCTCAGTGGTAGAGCATCGCCTT
>JBKPPU010000396.1:0-5191 GCA_046733695.1 Acidobacteriota bacterium | reverse complement strand
CAACTTACCGTCGAGGATCCCGCTCTTGAACGGTGTCTTAACAGCCATCATTCCGCAGCCGATATCCACGCCGACTGTTGCCGGGATTACTGCCTCCTTTGTGGCAACAACCGAACCTACCATGCTTCCCTTTCCCAGGTGCGCGTCAGGCATCAGCGCGACGTGCTTGAACAAGCATGGCAAACGCGAAACGTTGCGCAGCATCGACTGCTCTTCAATGCTGAACTCATGGTTGGCCCAGGAAAGGATCTCGCTCTGAGCACCTCCGAGTTGCAGCTTCTGATAAGACATGGATCACCTCCTTCTCTAAGATAATACTTTTTGAAAATTGGTGCGCCAGGTGAGACTTGAACTCACAATCCCCTGCTTAAGAGGCAGGTGCCTTGAGCCAATTTAGCTACTGACGCATTGGCGGAACTGAACGGACTCGAACCGTCATCGGCCTGGTTGACAACCAGGTGCCTCACCTCTCGGCCACAGCTCCGCGTTGGTTTGGGTGGGCTGACGGGAGTTGAACCCGCAACGACTGCAGTCACAGTGCAGGGCTCTGACATTGAGCTACAGCCCACATAAATCTGGAGGACCTGACGCGATTCGAACGCATGACCTCGACCTTCGCAGTGTCGCGCTCTTCCAACTGAGCTACAGGTCCCTTTGGTGCTTATTTGTGTATGTGATAAAAAACAGATGAAGGCAGAGAGAAACAAGCCCCGATCACAAGTGTAAGTCACACTTCGAGGCACACTTCTCCTGAGGATGGCGAACTCGCGGACTCTCGCAAAGCACCGAGTTCATCATCCGGTCGAAGGCTCCCTGCCTTCATCCCGCAAAAAGGGTATTTCGATTATCAAAAAACTAAAGGAGCGGGTCTAAAGCCTCCCAGGGAAGCTGCCCGCTCCTTACAAGTCTCGCGAATTTTCTTTGAGATTTGGGAGCGGGAGTCCGCTCCCGCTGAACTATCTGTACGTAAACCTATCGCCTACGATATTGGTGGGTGACAAGCTGACACCGAGACCACACGCGGCGGCACGCATATGCGTACGTGGTTGCCGTTTGATGGTGTTTTCTATGTTGGTCCAGCTCGTCATTTGGTTTACCTCGTTCTTGAAAACGAACGCACTTGTATAAAGTAGTAATCGGTATCTGTCAACAATTATTTTTTCGATTATTTTTTCGAGTAACACAAAAAGCACAAAGAACTGGTCGATCCATTTTGTGCTTTATGTGCTTTTTTGTGGCTACTGTCCGGCTTTGGCGAAGTAACCGGGGCGATGGCGGATTTCTAATTTTTCTTTTTTCAACTCAGGATTGGTGACCTCGATCGAGATCTTTCGATAAGCCCCGTCGCGTTTCTTATTCGTCGATGAATACGCGAGCAGATACTGCGTGCGTAGCTCCTTTTCGATCTCTGCAAAGGCCGCATTGAGATCGAATTTCTTGTCCGGAAAAAAGGCGCGACCACCGGTGCCTTGTGCAACATCGCGAAGCACACCACGATCGAGCCCGTCTTTCGCACTGCCAATCCCGATTGCATAAACCACAGTCTCAGCAGCGAGTGCTCCATCGATGGCTTGCTTTTTATTCAACCGACCAGTCGTGTTCAGACCATCTGTCAACAAAATAATCGCTCTCCGTCTAAGACCCTGAGTGTTCGCGAGAACGTTGGACGACGTCAATGCAACGGCGTCCCAAATGGCAGTAGTGCCCTCTTCGGGTGGCGCGGGTAATCCTGGACCAGTCGGAATTCCGGTGAGCGGCCGTCCTGCACCCAGATACGACGGCACTGCAACGTCGATTCGCTCCAACACTTGATACACGCTCAATATGTCGCGCGTCATTGGTTGTTCGAGATACGCCAGGCCGGTAAATGGAATGATTGCCACCTGATCTTTGTGTGAGTCAATCACCTTCTCGATAAACGTTCGCGCTGCAGCCTTCTCGGCAGGCAGTGTAGTCTCCTGCGAGAAACTCACGTCGATGAGAAACGCAATGGCAAGCGGCCTGTCCGTTTCGCGTTGAAAAGTGAAGAGCTGTTGCGGGACGCCATCTTCGAGTACGCGAAGATCTTCTGCTTTGAGAGTCGTGACGAAGCGACGTTCCTTATCCATCGCCGTGAACGGCAGATTGGTTACGTCCGTTTCGGTGCGAATGACGTCGTCCTGATGGACGAACAGTAACAATACCAGGCAGAAAATCAGTTTCATATCCAGAGATTACATAGATTCTACTCTGGCAGTCCCATGCGACGCACTAACTCACGGAATCTCGGATCCGATCGCACGCCGTCAAACTCCGCCGAAACGCTGAGTAACGTCATGCGAAAGTCACGTTCCTCATAACCTTTTTCCAGCCACTTCATCGTCTCGTCGTTGTTTCCCAATCGCGCATAGAAGGTTGCGATCACGAAAGGCGGAAACACCGTTCGTTGCGAGTCGGGGATCAGCATGTCAATCGACATCTGCAGGTAAGCTTTCCAACCCGATCTCGCGTAAACATCCTTCAACTTCTGAAGTTGTTCCGGCGGTATGATGCTGACGGCTTGTGACTTTGTGTATTCCGAAACAGCCTGGTCGTACATGCCTTTCAACTCGTATGCCCGCCCAAGGAAATAATGCGCGGTGGGAAAGTTAGGATCGAGATCGAGAGTTTTCTTATACTGCGCAATCGCTTCATCGTACTTTCGTCCGTCCACGAGAATGTCACCGTAGATTCGATTCATGATCACTGAGAGTGGATCGAGATCAAGCGCGCGCCGGATCTCCGCAGTTGCCTCATCGTTTCGTTTCAGCGCCGACAGGTGCTCGGCAAGCCACTGATGCGCGGTCGCATAATTCGGATTGAGTTCGATAGCGCGACGATATTCTTTCTCGGCGGTTATGAAATCATAGTCGTAGTAATCGGAGATCTGGCCCAGAGAAGCGTGTGCTTCAGCGAGTTTGTCGTCGAGAGTGAGTGCTTTCAGGGCAGCTTGTTTGGCCTTCGGCATGTACTCACGGGACGACACTCTCGTGTAGACCGGAATCAATGTGTAGGCATCAGCGAGGCCCGAGTACGCGAGTGCATAGTTTGGATCTTTGTGGATCGCCTCCTCGAAAAACGGCACCGCCTTTTGGATCTCAGCGGGAGTTCGCTTATTCCAGTAGAAACGACCCTTCAGGTAAAGCTGATAAGCTTCAGAGTTGGCGGTGTACTGCTTATCCATGCGCAACTTGTCGATACCTGAAAGCGTCGGGCGCAAGTTGTTCGTGATCTCGCGAGCAATTTCGCGTTGAACGGAAAGCATGTCGGCGAGCCTCGTCTCGTATTGCTCGCCCCAGAGTTGTTTGTTGTCACGAATATCGATCAACTCGGCGCTGATCAGCATCGTTTCGCCACGCTGCATCAGCCTGCCCGTCAGCACTGCGCGTACACCTAATTCCTTGCCGGCGGCGATGGGATCAGTTTGCTTGCCTTTGTAATGAAACACAGAACTGCGCGAGATCACTTTCAAGTTCGGAAGTTGTGTGAGGTTGTTGATAATGCTCTCCGTCAGTCCATCGGAGATCCATTCAGCACCCGGATCCTTATTCTGATTTTCAAACGGAATCACGGCGATTGAATCAACAGCGATCTCGGTATCACGTGCGTGGAAATAAGATCGAATGCCGAATACAGCAGCGGCAGCCGCGATCAAGATCAGAATGGCGCCAACGATCGTTGCCGTCTTGTGACGTTTTAATTCCTTGACGATGAACTCGGCGCTCGAAGCTCGTGTTGACTCCGGTTGCGACTGAACGCGAGTGGTTTCAGCGTGCCAGAGCGTTCGCGCTTCGCTGGCAGAAGAGACAGGAGGAACCGTTGTATCGACCGGCCTGTCCTGAATCTCACGCCGAATCTCTTTCAATTCAATCGCGACGTCTTTGATGTTTTGATAACGCTCGTCCGGATCTTTCGCCAGACAACGGCGCACAATTCTTTGCAGATCCGGCGGTGCATTTGGAATGAAAGCAGACAACGGCGGCGCCGGCTCACGAATGATCTTGTTGAGTACCTCGATCTGGTCCTTGCCGGCAAACGCCTTCTGTCGTGTGATTGCCTCAAACAGAATGCAACCAAAAGAGAAAATGTCAGAACGGTTATCGATCTCTTTTGTCTTGCCTTGCGCTTGCTCGGGCGACATGTAACCGAGCGTTCCGAGTACCAAACCCGGAGTTGAGAACTGCTGCAAGATAGTGGGGTCCTCGGCGCTCGTGACACTGCCCGTGGTAGATTCGATGAGCTTCGCCAATCCGAAGTCGAGAATCTTGGCGTGACCATCGGACGTGATCATGATGTTGTCGGGCTTGAGATCCCGATGCACGATACCGGCGTCGTGCGCCTTCGCGAGTCCTTCCGCAACGTGCTGCAAAGTACGCAGTAGTTTTGAGAGCTCTTCGTCGTCTTTGTGAATCTTCTCGCGGAGTGTCGTGCCGTCGACGTACTCCATGGCGATGAAGTTGAGATCGGACGCGACCCCGACTTCATAGATGTGCGCGATGTTTGGATGATTGAGAGATGCAGCAGCGGTCGCTTCCTGTTTGAAGCGTCGCATTCGATCCTGATTCGAAGCGACGTCGGCGGGCAGAACCTTCAAAGCCACTTTGCGATTGAGACTGGTGTCCTGAGCGAGATAGACCTCACCCATACCACCCGCGCCAAGAAGGGAGCGGATTTCATAGCGGCCAAGTTGTGTTCCGGGAGCAAGGGCCATGAGTCAGGAGCAGGATGCACAAAGCAGGAGCTGCCCCTGAGGTCTGCTCCTGCTCCGTATTCTCTACCAGAATGAACCGGCAATTACGACGCGCTCTTTGCGGCGGTGTCGGATTGTTCTGTTTTGTTGGGTTGCGGTGTAATTCGCAGGTACGGCTTTGGTGCTCTCCAGCCGGCCGGGAATTTTTCTTTCGCTGCTTCGTCAGACACCGCCGGAACGATGATCACGTCGTCGCCATCTTTCCAGTTAACCGGTGTGGCAACGCTGTACTGCGCCGTCAGTTGTAACGAATCGATCACGCGCAGGATCTCGTCAAAATTACGTCCGGTGCTCGCCGGATACGTGATCATCAACTTAACCTTCTTGTCTGGGCCGATAACAAAAACCGAACGAACCGTGAATACGTCGCTGATCTCTGGGTGGATCATGTCGTACATTTCGGCAATCTTATGATCCGGATCC
>JBKPPU010000395.1:0-7690 GCA_046733695.1 Acidobacteriota bacterium | reverse complement strand
CGGTATGAATCTTCTATAAGATTAGCGTCTATAAACTCCCATGTACTCTGGTATTCAGCAGATTCTGGTCCTCCACCCAGAGTCCAACGTGCGATTCGTCTAAAGACCCACTGTGCTTGATCTCCGCGGGCGTGAGCCATTGACTGAAGGGTATTGAACCAATATTCATCGTGAGTCGTCAGTACAATCTGGTAATCCGAAAACTCCTCGAAAAGCAATTCAGCAAAGCGCTGTCGATGGTCCATATCAATGCTGGTGAGGATGTCATCCAGAACTAACAATGAGCCCGAACGATTGAAGATACGAGCACTCGCCAAATAGATGCACAAGCCCAAGGAATCTAGATGTCCTTCACTCAAAAATGCTCGTGCATCCGACGAATCGACCAATCCTAAGAACTCTATCGCCAGTCTCAAGCCCCCGGCGGCAGCGCGCGGTGTAGTCGTCAGACTAATTCCTGTACATTCACAACTTTCTTCTCCAACCGGTATATCGTGTAGTTGCTTGTAATACTCGAGGACCTTTGCCGCAATCTGATCGAAGACTCGCTGAATTGCTTTTTCGCGAGCTGTCGAGAATGCGACGCGTGCCTGTGAGGCAGCCAGACTCTCTCCTTCAATAGTTTTAAGCGCTGATTGACAAGTTTCAATTCTCGGTACTCCGGTCCTGGCCTTCTTTAGTAAAGCGATCGTGGTCTCAAGCTCCGAGGTATTAGCCGGAATCAAACCCCTTCGTCGCTCAGAGAGTTGTGCTGCTATGCCTTTGCGTAGGTTTGATAGCGCATCGACTTCGCCCAGTGGCTTTAGATCAGCTGAACCGGGGTCTTCACGCACTCGCTTTATGAGATCCTGGTAGGAAACCAGGAGAGAGCATCGTTCAGTGAGAACACTCACAACGTCGGCGTCGAGCAGGGCAGCGCTCTCTAGATCAGTGGTAAGCCGGGCAACACATTGTTGAGAACGTGCTGCTAAGTCATCGAGAAGACCGGATAACTGTTGCTCACTTAGACGTAGTTCGGATAATGCCTCGTGCGCGCTGGCGAGCATTTGAGAACTCGCCTTAATCGAAGGGGCCGCACTGAGCTAAAGCAGTCGTGATACAATTTGCGCATGTCAAAAACCTTTACCACCTTAGACCAGCACTCATCAGTTCCCCTTCCACCGGAGGCGGTTGATGCCCTCGGCATCGAGGCGGGGGCAGAACTGGAGGTTGAGATTGTGGGACGTGCATTGGTCGTGCGCTCGGTTGAAGAAGCCCGCCGTTCGGCCGACTTCATAAACACCTTCGAGTCAATCCTCTCCAAACGCCGCACTGCATACGAAGAGCTGTCAAAGGGTCCTGACCATAACAGCGGCAGATGATATTCCCGGACAAGCTCGATGTGCTGACAATCCACGCGAGATTGATCGCCGAGACTGGTGGTACGCAAGGTCTCAGAGATGAAGCCCTCCTCGAGTCGGCTCTCACTGCTGCCAGGAATCGGCATCATTATGAAACGGCCGACGTTGTGAGAACATTGAGTCGCGCAGTTCTCGGTAGAAACAGCGTTAGCGATTCAATGCCGTTTCCATTACCACCACCGCCTCGGAAACCGTAATCGAATAAGCCCCAGCATCCCCGGCATCGAACGCTTTTCGCCAGATCTGATAACTCTCTTCGAAATCAGGCAACTCGACCTTTTCTTTGAGGAGCTTTAGCCCGCTCTTCTCGATCGCAGCCTCCAGGAATGGCATGTGGTTTACGTCTTCGCTGAAACCGTCCGGACTGTGCGGGTTCTTCATCTTGAGCCCACGCAGTGCGATGTGAATGATCCGCCCGAGCTTCGGGTCGTTATCGATCTTCACGATGATCAGATACGACTTCTCTTCTCCCGGCCGAGCACTGTAACTCCATTGCTGACCGACCTTGTATTTTGAATCAGCAGGTTCCTTCTGCTTAGGGTCCTGTCCGAAGAGTGATGCGAATAATAAAAGGAAGATCATAGTACAGTTAATCATAAGCGACCTTCTTCTTTTCCGTGGTATCGAGAAAAGTTCAACGCCTGACCCGCCGAATTGTAATTGTGAGCGGAAGCGCTGACCCTGGGCAACAAAACGTTAGTTGTGAGAGACTCGCAACGCACACATGGCGAAAATATTTGTTAGTTATCGACGCACTGATAGCGAAGGCTATGCCGGCCGGATCTGGGATCGACTAACTTCACAGTTCGGCCCCGATGGCGTCTTCATGGACGTCGATTCTATTGATCCTGGCGCGGACTTTCCTTCGGTGCTCTCAAAGGCTTTGTCTGACTCGTACGTCCTAATTGCTGTAGTAGGACAGAATTGGCTTGGCCCAAAAACCGATGGTACGTTCCGTTTGAATGCGCCGGGTGACTTCGTACGCCAGGAAATACAAACTGCTATCGAAAAAAAGATCACGATAATCCCTCTTCTGGTAGCCGGCGCCAAAATGCCATTACCGCAGGAGTTGCCGGAAGAATTAATCATGTTCCCCAACTTTAATGCCGTAGAAATTCGCCATACCAAGTTCGACACTGATATGGCCGGTCTGATCCAGGCACTCGAGACGTTGCTTCACGACTATGAATTAAGAAGGCTGCAAGCGAATTCCGGCGAGGAACTTCAAGAACAACCGCCGTCGCGGGAAACGAGGAAGTTTCTGCGCCACCTCCTGGGAGAACCCAAAGGAATCGGACGCCTAATTTTCGGCCCCTGGTAAGCGTTATGATCGTTACTTTCTTTTCCATTAAGGGTGGCACCGGCAGGTCAATGGCACTTGTCAATATAGGGGAAGTCTTTGCTCAGGCTGGCCTGCGGGTTCTGCTTGTAGACTTTGATTTGGAAGCACCATCTTTAGAAATGTTCTACCCCGACAAGACCCAAACCATCCTCGATTCACGAGGTGTAGTTGACTTAATTACTTCTTACAAACACGCGATTGCAACTCCGGGCTCTCTTTATCAGACAGCTGACTCGCCATCACCGTTTGAAGACATTCGCTCGCTCATGGTTAATGTACGAAATGAGGTTAGCGGCGGCATCGTAGATCTGATCCCAGTCGGAAGGCGAAGTGCCGATAGCATGAGTCAGTATGCCAATGTCGTGAGAACATTTGACTGGAAGGACTTCTATGAAAAGTGGGAAGGTGAATTATATTTTCGTTGGTTGAGACAACAGTTCGACGAACACGCGGATGTGACACTTGTTGATTGCCGAACCGGCATTACCGATGCCGGCGGAGTTTGCTGTGGGCAAGTCGCTGATGTGGTTGTGCTCCTAACGACAATGAATCTTCAGCAGATTTCGGGGACTGACATGATGGTGTCGAAGCTTCGCGATGCCAGGCTGGCTGAACTCCGCGATACATCACTAAAACTCATCGTAGTTCCGTCGAGAATTGAATTTAATGAACTGGCCTTACTCGACGAATTTAAAGAGAAGTTCGTCACTCTTTTTGGGAAGTCCATACCGGAAGAAATAACTTCCGACGACCTGTGGAATTCCGCAATTCCATATGATCCGCGTTATAGGTACGGTACCTATATTGTCCGGCAAGATCTGGGCTCAGATCCCCTAAAGCATTCGTACACGCGGATAGCAGAATTGCTCTCCCGCCTTGCTCCACCCGATTCGCCGTTGTTCAAAACAGGAATTAAACTGAATGCACCGATTAAATAAGTGCCAACGTGGTCCTGGTCGCCAACCAATTCGATAGAGTGCTAGCACGATGAGTGATCCAATCAAAGCACGGCAGTGTCAGGAATCAAATCGCAGCTCAGCAACCCAGATACTCAATCCGAAACTTTAACAACTGCTTCAGCGATCGTCTTCCCTCCTTTGATCTTGCTGAGGCGACCCTTCAACACAGGCTGAGATCGTCCCGCACGCCACAGCTCGCCCTTCCGCAAAAATTCTCCCTCGAACCGATATCCAACATCCTCGTCAGACACAGGTTTGGCGACGAGTGATATCCGCTGCTCTGTAACAACTCCAGAAATTCCGTAGATCGCGCCGTACTGATCGTTAACGTAAGTCGAGATCATTGTTCGTCCGCTAACCTTGCCGTCGTCGTCATATTCTACGGCCAACTCGACGCAATCAAACTCGCGAAATTCTTTCGGCTTTCGCCCGATGATGAAGTAATCACCACGAGGATCAGTTTCGGCTTTGGTTAACTGAAACATGAAGTCTTCCGGAAACCTATCAGTATTTCGCTTGACGGCCTGATTCAACACTTTGGTAGGAACGCCATAAAGTCTCGCCAGGTCGTGATCGAGAATTACTCTCTTTCCGCGAATGAGCAGTATCGTGTCTTCAATTAACTCGTCCGGTAAGGCGATCGAGGTATTCGGCATGTGAGGTTCCTTTCGAAAGCGTTGAGTTTAGTTTTGTAGCAACAGGTTACTCCAATCTGTGTCATCAGCGTAATCTGTGGATGCGGCAGCCGGTGGTGGGAACCGGCCACTGAGCATTTCGGTCAAGACAGATGTGAGTTATCCGCGAACAACTCACGCTCCATCACTTCGACTTGAGCGTCAACCACGTTGTAGGGATTCAGCTCTGCGCACCGAATAAAGGCGCCGTATTTCGCCGCGTTAGCGAGTGCTTTCGGGTGTGCGGAGTTTTCAACAGCGGCCATGAGCACGAATAGGGCAGCGGATTTGATTTCGGGCTCGTCACCACCGCGACAGATCATCTCCGTCAACGCTGCGATCTTTCCGTCATCTGAATCGCCGCTGTTAGTTTCGGACAGTCCCTCGAAATCGAGTGTCTCGCTAATCGCTTCTCCGGCGTCCGCACGACGCACGAGTTCATCCAGCCACGGATCATCTATCTGCATGGCGTAACGAATAATCGCCCGACTCTGCGGATCGATCGACTTGTCGTTCAAGACTGCCTGCGCTCTTCGTTTAAGAGCATTGACGATGGTGTTGGTTCTTGATATTCGGTTTGAGTGAGGTGTTGCGCTACTATGAGTAGTCATAGGCTTCATCCTTTCTTGTGAAGGTTGAGGTCTTAGGGTCGGCTTTGTGTTGCACCACAAGTCGGCCCGCTTCGTTTTGAGTGCCGCGCACTATAGCACAGATCAGCAAACTTATTTGTTGCAAAAAACCGCGTCATAAACGGTTGGGCGGCCGCAGGGTTCTCTCATTGAAGCGCCGTTCGGGTCCGCGCCGCAATACCTTACGCCTTGTTAACGATCTTCGCCTTCGGCTGGTACACGTTGTTGATGAGATTGCGTGAAGGGCTACAGACGAATTAACCCCGATATCACCAAGCCGATAAATAAGAAAAACGCGCCGAAAACAATAAGCTGCAGCCGGGGCGAGACGCGCTCATCGTTTTTCGCGTCTTTCTGTCCGAAGTGCTTATGCATGAAGGCGCGAACATTGTCCATTTTGTCCTGAGGTAGTAAGGCAGTGATGAGCGCCGCGGCTCCCGCCGCACAAGCGACGTAACCGTATAGCTGGAGCTTATCCATGCGTGGAGTATAGCATCACCGACAAAGCTCTTAGCTGCTTGGTCTGATCGAACAAATGCGTTCTCAACAGCCCAGGTATTCAATCCGAAACTTAACAACCGCTTCAGCGATCGTTTCGCCGTTCTTTATCTTGCTGAGACGGCCCTTCAAGACAGCTTGAAACTTTCCGGCGCGCCAGAGTTCGCCTTGCCGCAGGAATTCTCCTTCGAAGCGATAGCCAACCGCTTCCTCAGTTGACGGTATGGCGACGAGTGATATCCGCTGGTTAGTGACAACACCCGATATTTTATAAATTGCACCGTACTCATCGTCGTAGGAGGAAGTCGAAATCAGCACTCGTCCCGAAATCTTATCCTCATCGACGGCCAGCTCGATAGAGTCAAACTCACGAAATTCTTTTGGCTTTCGCCCCAGAATAAGGTAATCACCGCGTGGATTAAACTGCGTAGGATCGTAGTCGAAAACAACCTCGGGCTCGGCCGGCGGCGATTGAAAAGTGGCTCGAACCCATTGGGATTGAGGAACAGGCGACGCTATCTCATGACTTTCAAAAACCCGGTGGCTGGTTGTGCCGATTAGAAACGTCGCTATTGCAACAAGAATGCGGCAAAGTATGCGTTTCAAAATATGGGCCCTCCTCGAAGAGTTTAATTCTTACTCCCGAGCAAGACCTGTCACTACGGTTCGCGCCACATTACCGGTCTGTGGCTGTCATCGGTGAAGGCGGCTCCAGCTCTTTAATCAAACGATTCACGTCGTTATGAAAATCGGGGTCGGACCGTATCTGAAGGAAATTACGAAAAACCAAGTTACTGAGATCATCCGGTAGTTCTGCTTCGGCCGGCATGCGCGCATTACTACCATCAGCGGACCCCGGAATTCCTCTTTGCAAAGCCGATGCGATTTCGATCCGGACGTAGTCCTTAGGGTCATCGAGCCGCCGTTTGCCTGCTCTTTTCTTTAACCATGACTTCCCAATCACCGCAAGCAACACGTTGCACTGCTCGACTTGTTTCTCGAGGTATCGTTTGAAGTCCACGCCCAATGGAATCGAATCTACGTCCTTAAAAATTGCCCTGTGACCAAATCGTTGCACCAAACTGTCATAGATGCGTCCCGTGATGTCCGCACTGTCTTCCCGTCTATAGCAGATAAAGACTAGCGGTTGGTCCGGCTTTGTCGAGTCGCTCGGTTCGGTTAGCTTCGAAGTGTGAGAACCGTCTGCTGGTGCTTTGCTGCTGTCGGTCTTGGATAGAGTATCTATCGTAAAATAGTCTCTCTCACTCTGGATAATAGTAGGGGCACCTGCCGGGGAGGATGACGGCGATGGCGGAGTTGTTGTTAGAAAAACACTCTCGACCTTATCAAGTGAAGCCAGAGGAGTCTCTAGAGGTGGCAGGACAACACGCCGTGCCGAATCGACGATTTTTACTGCGAACTTTCTAATGAATTCAAAATATTCAATGTAGTACTTGCCGTTCGGAGTGGCGCCGAGTCTCACCAGCTGAAGCATGCCTTTACGCGTGTATTCTTCTGGATAATCGTCATCTGTGTACGAAAGACCAAATTGACCAATCGTTTTGAGAAACTCCCCCGGGCTCCAGAGCACAGGAAGAATCAACGTGTCGTCGATAGGAAGTGCCTGCTGCTGCTGGTAATGGTGCAAACGCTCTCGAAAGACGGCCAATTCCTTGCCGCAGTACACAGACTGAACATACGACGCTGAAATAAGAGGAACGAATACGCGGCAGGTACTCAGTTGTTCGTCTACAATGGCATCCCAAACTGCACCAAGTGCGATGTCGTTGCGGTCCAGAAAGCCAATCTGCGCGCGTGGTAAACCAGTCAGACCTCGAATTTCCTCTTCCAGATCTTCGTAGAATTTGCGCAGGAAGGGGCCATCATCGGCGTGAGCGTGGCTGAAATACAGGAAGTTATTATCCACAGTAGCAGGCACCTCAAGATCCACTCGTCTTCCGGAGCTTGATTCCTGGAAGGGTGAGAATAAAGGCTCCAATGGAGGGCTTGACCAGAACCGAATAAAACGTAGTCCGAATTAAAATGTCAAGAGACATTATAGTGACCTGTGACGCACAGAAGAAGTTTTGCTGGAAGAAACTTGGACCTCGAAGCGTCTTAACTTCTGTGATTACCAGGAACGTACTGTAGGGGCGGCCCTCCGTGGCCGCCCGGCGTCGAATCGATC
>JBKPPU010000394.1:0-3641 GCA_046733695.1 Acidobacteriota bacterium | reverse complement strand
GTAAGCCAGTCCCAGCTCGTCCGACGCACGCACTTCAACCACAGTTGCCGCCTGTGCGGCCTTGTTATCGCACGCCACATGAGCCAGCTTCTTGTGACGAGTGTTAGTTGGTACGACTCGCCGGCGTGGACGTGGCGCATGTTTCGTCCGCCAGTTTTCCACCAATGCCGTCACATTAGTTTCTCCGGCAATAGCAGCCCGCAGCCCCTGTTCGATCCTTAACCATCTGATTTCTTCGACTGCCTGGTGTGTTGCTGCATTGCGCAAGATAAATACGTCGATCGCGATTGCATCTTCACGCGTGTTTATCTCCGCCCTGAGAATCTCCACGCCGTGTATGGTCAATGTTCCGGCGATATCTGCGAACAAGCCATGGCGATCGCGGGCGCAGATTGTCAGTTCAGTGATGGTTTTTCCGTGCTGCACCCAGTGGCAACGAAAACTGTCGGTGTCGAGGCCGTCAATTAAACGCAGATGTTGTGCTGCTGCTGCCGGCGAGGTGGTGCGCAAATAACGATCGGGAAGCAGCGCGAGGTGTCGTTCGACGACACTGCGAGGAAACTTGCCAGCGAGCCCGCTCAGAACTTTCTCTTTCAACTCCGCCAGTTGTGCCGGTCCACGCGCTGGAGTCTCCGCTTCAACCAGGTGACTTCGCGCACGCTCGTAAAGGTCCCAGAGAAGATGACCTTTCCACTCGCTCCAGACGCCCGGACCCACGCCATTCATGTCTGAGTAGGTCAGCAGCAGCAACATATTCAGCTGATCGACTGTTGTCATTTCGGCCGCGAATTGGATGGCTACGTGTGGTTCGGTTAGATCTCGGCGCTGCGAGATGTGAGCCATAGTTATGTGATGCGCAACGAGGGCCACGACTTTGGCAGCCTCATGTTTACTGAGTTGTAGCCTGCTGCATATTCGTTCCGCGATTTTCACGCCACGAGGAACGTGGCCGGGGCCCTGACCCTTACCGATGTCGTGTAACAAAAGAGAAAGGTACAAAAGCGCTGGATCGTTTACCTGGTGAAAGACCGAACGGAGATCGGCCCGGCGACTATCATCGCTGTTATTCAGTTCGTCCAGGGCATCGACAACCCTGAGCGTGTGTTCGTCGATCGTGTAGTGGTGATAGAGATCGTGTTGAATGAGCAGACTGACCCGGCCAAACTCCGGCAGATATCGTCCCAGAAAACCGACCTGATGCATCAGCCTCAGGACGTGACCCACGCGCCCACGACGTCGCAGCAATTTGACAAACTCAGCGGATGCTTCGGCAGAACCACGGAACTTTCTATTGATCGAACCGAGGTGATTTCGAATTGCTTCACTAAGATTGTGTCCCAGCGGTACCTTCGCGGCTTGGGCCAGAGCGAACGCGTCAAACATGAAGAGTGGATTGGAATGGAAATCAGTTAGTTCGCGGTCGAGCTGAAGTTTTCCATTGTCAATTGAGAAGAGTTCGTTAAGTGAAACCCGGCGGCGCCTGAGAGACCAACGCGACGGGCGCTGCTCACCCTCCGCCACACGCGTCATCACGGCGTCCGCAACGAGATAAATGTCCAGCGCGCGTTTGTAATAATCGCGCATAAACTTTTCCGAGGCCTCGAGCTGCGTATCCGAACTGTAGCCAAATGCGTGCGCCAACGCAGGCTGTAAATCGAGCGAGAGACGATCAACCTTGCGAGCTGAAAGCAAGTGTGCCTGATAGCGAACGCGCAGGAGAAACTCATAACCGCGCTCGATAACCTCCTGTTCCTCTTCCGAGATCAGATTTTGATTCTGCAGGTCGTTGACTGTCCGGCACCCATATTTTCCGTAGGCAATCCAAATTGCGCTGTGCAGATCGCGCAGACCTCCGGCACTCTCTTTCACGTTGGGTTCCTGTAAACAAACGACGTCGCCAAACGTTGTGTACCGCTCGGCGCGTTCGCGAAGAACTGCTCTGATAAGGGTATGGCTTTGTTTGCGGCGGTCGCGTTCAAGGGCAACCGAAAGACAGTCGTAGATGGATGGGCTGCCGGCGAGCAGTCGAGTATTCGTCAGCGCCGTTGCGAGATGCACATCGGAATGACTGGCGGCAATACACTCTCTAACAGTGCGAAAACTGTGACCGACACTCAGCCCCGCATCCCACAGCAGGCGCAACATACTTTCGACTGCTTCCTGTACCTGTGCGGTCCGGATGCCAGTGTGTATGAACAAAAGGTCGAGATCAGAAAAGGGAGCAAGCTCTCCGCGACCGTACCCACCGAGCGCCACGACAGCGAGAGCGCTCTTGGCCTTTTCCATTGCGGTGAGGTTCTGTGAAGGTAATCCCGCATCACGGAATGCATGCTGTACGACGACGTCAAGTGCAAAGCAACGAGCGTCGGACAACCAACGTCCAGTGGCCCCACCTCGGATTGCGATTCGCAGGCGTTCGTCTTCGAGTTTCAGGAAACGGCGTAAACGGTGAGCGGCTATGGCGGGATCTAATGGATCGGTTAGGGCCAGACGCCGAGCCGCGTGTTCGCAGACTTTTTCCCGGTAGGTTTGCATTGAGTCATCGGACGGCAAGACGCATACCGTAGCCACAGAAAGGCACATGAAGCAGAAAACTTAAGAAAAACGATTTGTGCTTCTTGTGCCTCTTTGTGGCCCATACCCCTGACCTACAAAATTGTCGGTGTCATCGTTGAATCCTTCAAAACTGTAAGGGAGGGTAAACCGGTTCTCTCGTCGCAGAGATGTCATCTGGCCCTATCGCGACATTTTTGCGTTGACAGTAACCTGATCCGACAGAATTGTCGGGGTCGAGAGTGCTCTTATTCGCGGCATCCGCATTTCTTCCAGCAAAACTCAACAACTGCTCCTCATCACACCAATGGCACGATTCTTGAAATGTGATCTCGCAGCAATCAGAACTCAATACCTGGTTTGATTAGCGATTCATCGCGAGTGCGATGGTCTGGAAAATTACATGGCCCATCTGTCCTGGCTTTGGCGGCGCGGAACAGATAGGCCACTGACATCGTCTCTTTAGGAGACGATATGGAGCAACATACATCATGCTCAAATCGAAAGCAATGCAGTGGGCGTTTAGCGCCCTCTGCGTGGTTACGTTTGCCTCGAGTATCGTCAAAGCACAGTCAACACTATTCAATATCCCGTCGACTGACGTGGTTGCAACTAAGAAAGTTTACGTTGAGTTTGACTTCATCAGTCATCTTGAATCGCACGAGAAGGGAGGCTTTCAAGCCTACGTACCCCGCGTGGTCGCCGGCGTCGCAAAAAATCTTGAAGTGGGCGCGAATGTCGCATTTCTCGATGCGCTCGCTCCTGATCAGCCGGTGGAGCTACAGCCAAACCTTAAGTACCAGTTTTACCAGAACGAAGGGAACGGAGTGGCTGCGGCGGCAGGTGGAATTCTCTATACGCCGATAGCTAATCGAACGGGAGTAGACACGTTCGGCTTGCTTTACACAACAGTCAGCAAGAAGTTCAAAGGTGATCATGGGCCACGTCTAACAGGTGGCGGCTATGGGTTGGTGGGACGAGCAAACGGAAATGGATCGGAAGGTGGCGCCATCGTTGGGTATGAACAGCCGCTGCATCCGCGAGTCAGTTTTGTTGCGGATTGGCTTAGCGGAAAAAATCGGTTTGGC
>JBKPPU010000393.1:0-5934 GCA_046733695.1 Acidobacteriota bacterium | reverse complement strand
GTCTATGCGCTTGGAAGGCTTCGCACCCACCCGCTACCGCGAGGTGGTTCTGACGTTATCCAACTACGGTATATAATCCCGGGCGCAAATCCGTAGCCCTAAACCTCAGAGGAAAAAATGAAAGTCATTTTACTGGTAGCTAGCCTGCTTCTCCTGACTCTCGTCATCCCTGCGCCGCAGCGTGCTCAATCTGCCGCCGACATCGTGTTCAAGAACGGCAACGTTTACACCGCAAACGACAAGTCAGCAAAAGCCCAGGCGATCGCAGTCAAAGACGACAAGATCGTCTTCGTCGGCTCGAACGAAGCCGCACAGAAATTCGTCGGCACAAACACGCGCGTTGTCGATCTGAAAGGCAACACAGTACTGCCGGGATTTACCGATGCACACCAACATCTTTCCGGCGTCGGCCAGCGTGAAATGACTCTCAATCTCGAGGGCACCACCAGCCTCAACGATCTCCTCGCAAAAGTGAAAGCACGAGTGGGCCAGGCGCAACCCGGCCAATGGGTCACTGGACGCGGCTGGATTGAGACGCACTGGGAACCGCCTGTCTTCCCGACGCGTTGGGACCTCGACAAAGTGTCGCCTAACAACCCGGTGATTCTAGGCCGCGCCGATGGTCACGGCGCAGTCGCCAACAGCGCAGCACTGAAACTCGGCGGAGTCGACAAGTCAACTCCGAATCCCTTCGGCGGCGAGATCTCAAAAGACAAAAACAGCGGTGAGCCAAACGGCATGTTGCTCGACAGTGCGCAGGGACTCGTCCGGAGACGTGTTCCGCCAACCACACGAGCAGACGAAGAACGCGCCGTAGAGCTTGGCGTAACGAGAGACATCGAGCTCGGCTGGACGCAGATTCAGGACGCGGGCGGCAGCTTCGCCGACGTCGACATCTTCAAAAAACTTTACGCCGCGGGAACGATCAAGTTACGAATCTACAAAGCCGTCTATGGTCCAGGGCCGCAGGCGACTCGTCTGATGAACGAAGGTCCAACTATCGGTGCTTTTGGAAACCGTCTGACTGTAAGAACGATCAAAGTCGTGTCTGATGGCGCACTCGGTTCACGCGGAGCCGCGTTGCTTGGACCATACTCCGACGCTCCTTCCACTTCCGGTTTCCTGACAGTAAAAGCGGAAGAGTTACGACCGATGCTGGTCGAGGCTTTGCGCAAAGGTATTCAAGTCGAAACACACGCGATCGGCGACAAGGCAAATCGTTTCATACTCGACGAATACGAAACGGCGTTGAAAGCGGTGCCGGCGTCAGAAAGAAAGGTTGCCGAGCCACGCTGGCGTGTCGAGCATGCGCAGATAGTTAATCCGGCTGACATTCCGCGTTTCGCAAAGCTCGGAATCATTCCATCGATGCAGCCCTCGCATGCGATCGGCGATCTATTCTTCGCACCGAGTCGACTCGGCATCGAACGTCTGGCCGGCGCGTATGCGTGGGAAAGTTTTATCAAGTCGGGCGTGGTCGTTCCGGGCGGATCTGACGCGCCGGTCGAACGCGGCGAACCGATGATCGAGTTTTACGCAGCCGTCGCGCGCAAAGATCAGAAGGGTTTTTCCGGCGAAGGATGGCATCCGGAAGAAGCAGTGACTCGCGAACAGGCACTCAAGATGTTCACGATCTGGCCCGCTTACGCGGCCTTTGAAGAGAAATTGCGCGGCACGATCGAAGTCGGAAAACTCGCAGACTTTACGATCCTCTCAGCCGACATCATGACAATCCCGGCCCCGGAGATTTTGAAGACGCGGAACGTGATGACGGTGATCAACGGCGAGATTGTTTATGAAGGTTCTTAGGACGAATGAACTATAAATTCACCGGCAACTCGGTCATCATCGTTCTTTTGTTATGGCTAAGCTGTACTTCGCTGGCCCAGCAGCAAGCTCAAACGGTGGTTCTTCACGTTCGTGTGACCGATCCTAACGACAAGGCTGTGCTCGACGTGCCGGAAAGCCGTTTTCAGGTCACGGAGGACGGCGTTGCGCAAAAAATCACGCTGTTTATGAACAAGGAGATTCCGCTCAGATATGGTTTGTTAATCGATACCTCTGGCTCAATGCGTTCTCAGATTTATCAGGTTTTGGAGGCCGCAGGCAGAATTGTATTGAGCAATACACCGTCTGACGAAACCTTCCTTGTCCGGTTTATTAGCAGTGACAAAATATATGTTGAGGTGGAACCAACCTCAAACAAAGCGGCATTGTTGAAAGCCCTCCAGGGTTTTTATGTCGAGGGTGGATCATCGGCCGTCATAGACGCTGTTTACCTTGGTGCGCAGAAGTTGGCGGAAAAGAAAGATGCGGCTGAGTTACGCCGTCGTATCCTTATCCTCGTAACTGACGGTGAAGATCGACAGAGCTTTTACAACCAAGACAAATTGTTTGAACTACTCGGTGCAAACAACATTCAGGTCTTTACCGTTGCCTTGACAAACGATCTCCAGTCCGGTAGCCGCGATAAAGCCATGAAGTTGCTGACGAGACTTGCGCTTGATACGGGCGGGCGCACCTATTTCCCAACTTCCAAGACAGATGTCGAACGGATTGCTGGTGAGATTATCAACGACATAAGAATGCAATACGTGATTGGTTACGAGCCCTCTGGTGATAACTCACGCAAAGACTTTCATAAGGTACTGGTGACTATCGCTGAAAACCCGACTGAGGAAAAGCGCGTCGCAATCACGCGCGTAGGTTATCAGAGTCGAAACAAGTAGTCGTTGGAGGGCTACAAACATGCCAAACCTCAACAAGGATCGTCGTGATTTTCTTTCGTTGGCCGGCAAGAGTCTTGGACTTGCAGCACTCGCCGTTCCGACGCTGGGCGCACTTGTGAAAGAAGTCGAAGCGGCAACGCGAAACGTTGCGCATCTGACGCCGGAACAAGTTGCGATGGATGAAGACTACTGGGCCGTCATCCAGAATTCGTTCACAGTCACGCGTGGCATTGTGAATTTGAATAATGGTGGTGTCTCGCCGAGCCCGCGCATCGTCACCGAAGCGCTCGTTCGTTACATCTGGCAGCAGGAGGACGCCACGGCTTACACGATGTGGCAACTGCTCGAACCGCAGTCAGAAACCATTCGCACCGGTTTGGCTGAGATGTTTGGTTGCGATCGCGAAGAGATTGCGATCACTCGCAATGCGTCCGAGTCGCTCGAGATCGTTTTGATGGGAATGGATTTCAAACCCGGCGACGAGATACTCACTACAACGCAGGATTACCCGCGTATGTTGACTACGCTCAGGCAGCGCGAGCGCCGTGAAGGTCTCGTATTGAAGATGGTGAAGATCCCGATTCCACCAAAAGATCTGAACGAGATCACGGCAGCTTTCGAAAAAGGAATCACCAGTCGAACGAAACTCATTCTCGTTTCGCACCAGGTGAACATCACGGGCCAGATCACGCCGGTCAAAGCCATCTGCGAACTGGCGCGTGCAAAAGGAATCGAGACGGTTGTCGACGGCGCACATTCTTATGCGCAGTTTGACTTCAAACAGAAGGATCTGGGCTGCGACTATTTTGGTACGAGTTTGCACAAGTGGCTTTACGCGCCGAAAGGCAGCGGCTTGTTATTTGTGAAGCGCGACAAGATCGAGAAGATTTGGCCGCTGATGGCAGCCGAGACGAAACAAGCTAACGACATTCGAAAGTTTGAAGAGATCGGCACACACTCCGCAGCGCCGCGGCTCGCGATCGGCGAAGCGTTGCTGTTTCACAATGGCATCGGCGGCAAGCGCAAGGAAGCGCGATTGAGGTACTTGTCGCGCTACTGGATGAACCATTTGAAAGACGTACCGAAAGTCAGCTTCAATACGTCGTTCGATCCGAACCAGTCGTGTGCGATCGCGAATGTAAACATCGCAGGGATTGAGCCGACGGCGATTGGCAGTTATCTTTTCAACAAGCACCGCATCTTCACGACCCCAATCATCCACGAAGAATTCAAGGGCATCCGCATCACCCCGAACGTCTACACCACCCTCGGTGAGCTCGACCGCTTCTGTAACCTGATGGAATCAATCGCCCGGAACGGCCTCCCGACCTAATCCGTATACATCGGTGTAATCCGCGGCTAAATATTGCTAGAATGCTTGCGGGTTGGGAGGTCCATACAGGGACAAATGGAAGTCTTACTTGCAGAGGAATTCGGGTTTTGTTTCGGCGTCGAGCGTGCCGTCGAGATGGTCGAAGAGGCGGTCGAAGAAGGCGTGCGCCCGATTCGCTCTCTTGGGCCACTAATTCACAACGCCCAGGAAATGGAGCGACTCGGCGCCCGTGGCGTCTCGACGATCGATTCACCCGAAGAAGCCGACGCAGACACGATCGCCGTCATCCGCGCGCACGGCGTCACGCCCCAGGTGCAGCGCGAACTGGAAGGACGCGCCGCCAAAGTCATCGACGCCACATGCCCGTTTGTAACTCGCGTGCAGCACCTCGCCGAACGAGCCGCACGACAGGGACGTGATGTTGTCGTTGCCGGCAATCCGGATCATCCCGAGATGATCGGCGTCGTCGGCTACGCTCCGAATAATACTTACGTTGTGCGAGACGCAGGTGAAGTAGCCTCACTGCCGCCGCTACGCTCACCCCTCGTCGTTTCGCAAACCACGATCAAGCTACAGACCTTTTTGGAAGTCGCAGAAGCGGTACGAGAAAAGGCTGACACCGAACCGCAAGTCGTCAACACGATCTGTTCCGCCACTCGCGATCGACAGGACGCAGCGCGTGCGCTCGCCGGCCAGGTTGACGCGTTCTATGTAATCGGTGGTCGCCACTCTTCGAACAGCGTGAAGTTGTTAGCTGTCTGCCAGGAACAATGCGCCAGGAGTTTTCTGATTGAAACTCCGGCTGAGATCAATCCGGCTGATTTGAAGGGTGTGAAGAAAGTTGGCGTGACGGCTGGTGCTTCTACTCCAAACTGGTTAATCGATCAAGTCGTGGAACGACTCCACCAGATATCTGCTTAGACCAATTTTAGCCACGGATGACACGGATAAAATCCGGATTTTAAATCCGTATCATCCGCGGCTCACATCTCGTCAGCCTGATCAAGAGCGTTGACTATTTGACGGGCTTCCTCTGATCCGTATTCAACAACCTGTCGTCGCAGAGCTGCGCGCGCGGTGTCCGAGTCAATCGGATCGTTGAGCAGTCCTGCCAGCACCGAAATCGGGCAACGAGCGAGTGCTTCATTTGCGAGCTCGCGGACGATGATGTCTTCCGAGCGCGCGAGTTCGCAGATCTCACTGGGCGGAAAACGTGAAGTCAATGCGTCAGCGAGACTGTCGATGCGTCGATAATCTCTTTGCATGTTCGCGCGACGCACGAGTTGCGTGAAGACTTCGGCTGATTCCGTCTTTTCCAACAAAACTGCCGCACACGTATCAGCGATCGACTTCAGCTTGCCATTTTTTTCAGGGTCGAGAGCGTCGGTCTTTTCTGCGGCACGGTCGTCGAGCGCAGCGAGAAACCGGCTGAGTTCAATGTCTGCGCGAGCGTCGTACTGAAAATTACGCACCGGTGGAGTGCCGGTTGACGCGGCTTGCAAAGCACGTTCGACGAGGCCGCGTGTTGCGGGGCGCAACTCCGACCAGACCGTTGCAATGCGACCACCAAAATCGTCGATGATGAGAGGTGAAGGCATAGAACGGCGTACTATACAATATAGGTCATATAAGTCCTATAGGACCTATACTCAGCTTGAGAGATTGTGGTCTTTGATCTCCGCAATCGTCGGGAACGGTATCTTCACGATCTGGCCATTTGCAATCTCGATTTTTACGCTGGGAGTCGTGAGGGCCTGGGTGGTTTTCATGCTGCGAACTGTCCCACGCACGCGCCGCCCGTCGGTCGTTACAATCTCTACATTATCCTTGCCATAAAGGGGTTGCAGAGCTGCGAGTGCCTTGGTGATTTCC
>JBKPPU010000392.1:0-9034 GCA_046733695.1 Acidobacteriota bacterium | reverse complement strand
AATGATGATTGATTAGAACAAGTCAGGAAGAGGAGCTTGCTCCCGCTGCGGAACCTAATTCACGTAGAAGCGGGGGCAAGCCCCTCTTCCTGACTTGTTCATTTCCATCATGACTCATGGTTCGCCGCGTGAGAAACCCTTTCACCCTCCAAACAGTCGATGAGATTTTGTAAGGGAACGCGAGTGCCCACAAAGACAACTGTGCCTCCCATAATCGCGGGATCAGAGTGCACAATACCTTTGAGATCCATTACGGCAGAAGTAGTACCACATGAGTTAGTCTCACGGGTTAGCTTTGGTGAAAAGGCTGAGGATTGAGAGTGTGCTTTCGTTGACTTCGTAGAGGTCGGCTGAGGGGGTGGGACCGAGTTTGAATTCGGCGGCGGGGGTGGTGTAGTTCGAGATGGTGGTGGTGAGCATGTCATTGCTGAAGTAACGACGTCCGCGGGCGACGATGATGAAGTCGCCGGGGGTGAGTTGTTTGATGGCTTGCGCGTCGGAGAGTGAGAGGCAGATGAGGTCGGGGCGTTTCTCACGTTCCGCGTAATAGCTTGCTAGTGACGGGCTCTCACTCGCAACGCGCGCGCCGGGGTGAGCACGACGAGCGATTTCGCTCACTACGTCACGCATGCTCGCATCGTAGAATTCATCGTGCGGGAAGTAGTAACCCGCCCAGTCCGTGCCACCACCAATCGAGTTTGTAAACAGGCGAAAGTGTGGCGCCGCCTGAACTGAGTTGATTACTGACGCTACAATAACGATCACGGCGAGAGTTGCAGGCACGTAGTCTCTGAGACTGTTGGGCCTCTCGATCCAATCAAAGCTCGCGACGTTATTTGCCAGCCAGCGACCCACAAACTGAATTCCCAGCGCACTCGTTATCAACACCGCCGGCAACACCGTCGTGTAGTAGCGTGTGAACTTTCCACCCGGAAACGCGAACGCCACGACCCACAACATGAACCAAAACAGAATGAAGTAGCGTCCGTCGCCCAACTTTTTTCTAAACAACAACGGCAGTCCCGCGAAGAATCCGAGCAACGTCAAGAGCGGCACTTTGACGGCCGTGAAAACAAAGTAGAAGTAAACCGGAATACCACGCAGCCAGTCTTCGAGTCGCTGCGGATAAAGTTTGTTCATGAACTCGTAGCCGTCGTGACTGATGCGCTTGCCGCCGGCGAACAGCCCCATCTGTTTCCACGTCTCAGGCAGCAGTACCGTCGGACTGAGCAAGAGGAACGTGAGGCCCATGATGATGAAGAATATGAGCAGTCGCTTCTTGCCTAAACGCCAGCGAGTCTCGGGAATAGCCTGGAACATCCAGTAGTAACAAATGCTGATCCCGAACAGGTGTGGTACGTACTTCGAAGCGACCATCGCGCCGTAAGAAGCAGCGGTGGCCCAGTAGTACTTGTTGGGATTTTGATTCGTGCTTTCGGCGACACGCTGGCCTCGCAGCCAGAACACATTCGCCAGTAGGAAGAAGAACAGCAGGAACGAGTCTTCCTTGGCAATGCGATTGAATCCGATGGCATTCGGATCGAATGTCCACAACGCTGCTGCAATCAGCGCGACGTCGACGCCAAATAGCTCAGCTACGATCAGAAAGATCAAAACCGCGCTCAATGCTCCGACGATGGTCCCAGGCAGTCTTAGCGCTGTTTCAGGAGAGATTTGATTTGCTGGATGCGCATTGTTCCATTTCTCTGCGAGGATAATCGACGTGGCCTGGCACGCTTTCATGAACATCGGATGCTCGCCATTCGCGCCAGTCAGACCGTGGGCGCGATAGTCCGCCACAGCGCTGAGTTTGTTGAGCTCGTCTTCACTTAAACCCTCTGCACTCAAGCCGTTGACGCGAAAAGCAAACCCCGCGACGACCAGAACAATCAGCGCAACCAGGACCAGGGTACGGCTGTTGGTTAAGACACCTTGTGCGGCGAAGAGATCAGGTCTCAAACCGGCAGTGATAATGGGTTCAGCTTGTAGGGATAGTTCAGGCAAAACGCGCAAGGGTACCGGAGAGTCGTGTGACTGTCAAAAGAGGGTTTACAGGATTTCGAAGATTTGCAGGATTTACAAGATTCAGAACCAAAATCCTGATAATCTTGTAAATCCTGTCACCAATGGACCAAAACAACACGCACGCTGAACTAGCCCGAAGACTCGGCCTGTTCGATGCCACCATGATCGTGATGGGTGGCATTATCGGCTCGGGGATCTTTATGAACCCCTCGGTGGTCGCACTTCAGGTTCACACTCCATTCCTGATTCTCGGTGCGTGGGTTCTGGGCGGTCTGTTTGCACTCGCCGCCGGATTCATCTGGGCTGAACTGGCTTCCCTGCGACCTGACGTCGGCGGGCAATACGCTTACCTTCGAGAAGCGTTTCATCCGGCGGTCGCGTTTCTTTATGGCTGGGTGCTTTTGCTTGTGATTCAAACGGGCGGCATGGCTGCGGTGGCTGTTACGTTTGCGCGCTATTTTGTCGAACTCACCCACTGGCCGATTCCATCACCTTACCTGGCTGCCATCGTGCTCGCATTACTAACAATTATCAATTGTCTCGGCGTACGTGCGGGCAGCACAGTGCAGAGTATTCTGATGGTGTTGAAGATTCTGGCGATTGCGATGCTCGTGGTATGTGGATTTATCTTTGCAGAACGAAGCGCGAATCCTTCTGCTTTGTTGGACAGACCCGTCTCACCGGATCTTTTGACTGCATTCGGAGCGGCGCTCGTACCGGTCATCTTTGCTTACGGTGGCTGGCAAACAGCGACATTCGTCGCCGGTGAGATCAAGGAGCCGCGGAAAAATCTGCCACGCGGATTGATACTGGGCGTCGCGGGCGTCGTACTGCTTTATCTCGCGGCGAACGTCGTCTACATCAGCGTTTTGGGAACGGAAGGTCTCGCCGCATCCAAAGCCCCTGCGTCGGACGTGATGCGCAGCGCGCTCGGAGATCTCGGTGCGCGCATCATCGCCGCCGGAATAGCAATCTCGACCGTGGGCTTTTTGAGTCAGAGCATGCTCACTGCGCCGCGTGTCTACTTCGCGATGGCGAAAGATGGATTGTTCTTCAAGAGTGTGGGCATGGTGCATCCATGGACGCGAGCGCCGATCGTTGCCATCGCACTTCAGGGATTGCTCGCGATCGTGATTGCGTTACTCGGAAAATATGATCGCATCCTCAACTACGTCGTTTCGGTCGACGTGATTTTCTTCGGATTGACCGCCTGCTGTATCTTCGTATTTCGTAAACGTGAAAACGCGGCAGCCAACAGAGTTCCAGGCCATCCGTTTACGACGATCCTGTTTATTGCCGTCTGTTGGCTGGTGGCGATTAATACAGTCTTTCATTTTCCGCAAAATACGTTGATAGGAATCGCGATCCTGATCGCGGGCATTCCGGCATACTGGTTTTGGCAACAGAGGAACAGCAGATGACAGCCGCGCGCGAGGTTATGACGTCGTCGTACATGAACTGGGCCAAGACGAGCTCGGTCGCAAAATACAATCTGGCGACGAGCGGCCTCGGCAATCTGAAATTGCGCGAGCTGCGCGTTTCGCTCGACGATCTGGAGATTACGAACGGCGGTTATGGTTACCAGCCACTGGTTGAGTCGATTGCGAAGCGGTATCGAGTCGCAACGGAAGAAGTCGTGACGGCGGCCGGGACCACCTTTGCGAATCATCTGGCGATGGCGGCTTTAATCAAGCCCGGCGACGAAGTGTTGTTCGAACATCCGGCGTACGAACCGATGCTCGCGCTCACTTATTACCTCGGCGCGAAAGTGAAACGCTTCTCGCGACGTTTTGAAAACGGCTTTGGCATTTCACTCGACGAACTCGAGTCGCTGATCACGCCAAACACGCGACTGATCGTAATCACCAATCTTCACAACCCGAGTGGTGTTCTAGTCGAGGAGGCGACGATTAAACAGATCGGCGAGCTCGCACGCCGGGCCGGCGCGCGTGTTTTGATCGACGAAGTCTACATGGAAACGTTGTTCGAGAAATCGCCGCGCACAAGTTTCCATTTAGGAAACGAATTTGTCGTGACCAGCAGTCTGACCAAAGCGTTCGGACTAAGCGGACTCCGTTGCGGTTGGATACTCGCCGAACCCGAGCTCGCCAAACGCATGTGGCTGCTCAACGATCTGTTTGCATCGACTCCCGTGCATTCGGGTGAACGACTGAGCGTCATCGCGATGCAACAGCTCGAAGAAATCGGGGCGCGCGCGAAGCAGTTATTCAATCGGAATCGTCAGTTACTCAACGACTTTCTGGATACGCGTGAGGATTTGGAAGCGGTCAGACCTAAGTTTGGGACGGTGATGTTTCCGCGTGTGCGTCGTGGAAGTTCGGAAGAGCTTTGCCGGGTGTTGCGCGAGAAGTATGAGACTACGGTCGTGCCCGGAAGATTCTTTGAGATGCCCGCGCACTTCCGGATCGGGATCGCGGGCGAGACGTCTACGCTTGAACAGGGACTTGAGCGGTTGGGGAAAGCACTCGATGAGTTTTAGCCGCGGCTAAGTCTTCTTCTGGATGTCTTGTACGAGGAGCCAGTCTCGGACTTGTTCTGCGGCTTCGATGCCGACGGCTTCCGTGGTGATCTTGACCGGGGTTCCGGTGGGCCAGTTGTCCTTCTTCAGCATTGGGCCACCCACCGCTTTGTAATAAACCTTTCCTTCAAACTTCTTCTGACCGGTTTTGGGCTCGAATACGTAGACATGAACCTCGAGATCGGGTGAGTTCAGGATCAGAGTTCCGTTTTGAAACTCGTCCACGTCAAAGTGAAGCACGATGACGGGGGAATCAGTCTCGGTCTTGGCCCGCTTCACAGCGCGATCGCGCTTGATGTCACCCATCGAGGTGTAGCTGACGTTTTTGAAGTCACCGAGATGTTTGAGGAAGTCTGCAAAGATCGCATCCTCGCTGAGCAGGTGTTTGGACGAAGGCTCCCTCCCAACCAGAAGTGAAACCCGCTGCTTCAACTCTCTGGCACTGTTTTTCGAACCTGCAGAATCCGTTTTGGGTAAGCTGACGGGCGTTTCAGCAGGCTTCGGAGCGCGCCTGCCTGACTGTGCCATGGCCGGTGTAGAGAGCAACAGCAGCAGGCCCGAGGCTGCAAAGATGCTTTTTCTATGGCGTTTTCGCTGAAAGCCGGGGAGCATTTTCATGCGATTTTCTCCAGCGGTGTGACCTTAGAAGCGGGCTTAGTCTACAGGGTTGCAACAGAGCTGTCGAAGATCCGGCTTGGTTGGCGGGGTCAGGTAAATCTGGACCGCCGCGCCCTTCCTTAGTTCCTCAGCGTATGCCGCAAACTGCTTTCGTTCTTCCTGCGTCTGTAGAAGCTGCATGATCCGAAGCTTGTTCTCAGAGAACTTCCCGTTGAAGTCAGCCTTGTGTTGCTCGTAATACGCACGGGCCTGCTCGTCGTTGACAATATGCATTTTGGTTTTGACGTTGAGATTGAGCAGCGCCTCCTGCGACGTTCCGAGTCGTTTGGCTTCCTGATTAAGTAACAGATCGTTGATTCTGATATCCACATCGCGTTTGCGAAGCTCGTAGACTTTTTCCTGGACCATGAAGATCAACGGGAGCAGGCTTTCCTCGACGTCTTTTGAAGTAATGTTCACGCCATTGACGGTGGCGAACACTCGCTCCAGATCCTCTTCGTTTGCCGGCGGTGTGACGGGGTTGTTCGACCCAATGATTCGTGCGCCCGCTCGCAGCGCGTAGAGAAACTGGTAAGCACGCGCATTCTCTCGGTCAGTTTTCAACTGCGCGAGAATGTCTTTCTTTACAGTACTAAAACTTCTTGGTCCGAAGCTCTTCTTGTTCTGTTCGTAAAATGCGCGGGCGTCTTCTTCTGTAGGTGGAATTACTCTGGCTTTGACTTCGAGCAGAACAACCGTAGCGGTAGCAAGACCTCGCCGCTTTGCTTCTGCGTCGAGCACCAGCTGGCTGATCTGACGATCCACTTCCTGCGCACGTGTAGCGATCACGGTCTCCTGGAGGAGACTGACCTGAGTTCTGGTGTCGATACTCAAATCATCTCTCGTGATCTTGATACCATTGATCACTGCGAGGACCTTGAGCTCGGGCTTTTGTTCACAACCGCAGTTTGGTGTTTGAGGAAAGGCACTTGAAACCAAAAGAAGTAGGAAACACAGATTTGGACGGATTTTCAACACGGATTACTTGCTTAGTAATTTGATTGCGTCGCGGGCGTAGTAAGTCAGGATGATGTCGGCGCCGGCGCGTTTGATGCTGGTGAGTGTCTCCATCATCACGCGCTCCTCGTCGATCCAACCTTTCTGAGCGGCGGCTTTGATCAGCGCATACTCGCCAGACACGTGATATGCCGCGATCGGAACGTCGAAGCGCTCACGGACCATGCTTAGCACGTCGAGATAGACCGTCGCAGGCTTTACCATCAGCATGTCAGCGCCTTCTGAATAATCGAGTTCAGCTTCGCGCATGGCTTCGCGAGCGTTTGGCGGATCCATCTGATAGGCGCGGCGATCGCCAAACTCCGGTGCACTCTGAGCGGCTTCTCGGAATGGTCCATAAAAGCCGGAGGCGTATTTCACCGCGTAGGCGAGGATCGCAGTGTTTTCGAATCCCTCGCGATCGAGTATTTCGCGAATGGCGCCAACCTGACCGTCCATCATCGCCGAGGGCGCAACAATGTCTGCGCCCGCTGCGGCCTGGCTCAAGGCAGTTTGCGCCAACAACTCCAGCGACTCGTCGTTGATGACGTCGCCGTCGCGTACAACACCGCAATGACCGTGCGACGTGTATTCGCAAAGACACGTGTCGGCCATGATGATCATTTGAGGCGATGACTGGCGAACGGCACGAATCGCACGTTGCACGATTCCGTCTTCGGCGTAGGCGCCCGAGGCGCCCGTGTCTTTCGTTTCGGGCAGTCCGAAGAGGATGACGCTGCGCACGCCGGCGTCGTAAGCCGCCGAGACTTCTTTCGTTGTCTCATCAACCGAGAGGTTGTAGACGCCGGGCATCGACGAAATTTCACGGCGCACGCCTGTTCCGGGACAAACGAATAGCGGCAATACGAAATTCTCGGGCGCGAGACGCGTCTCGCGGACGAGTGAACGGATGGCGTCTGTTCGGCGAAGTCGACGAGGACGATGAATCATTTCTTAAGTTCCTACCAGCGATGATATGCCGGATGACCCGGTCTGACTGCGACGAAAGTGCCGCGACAAGTTGCGCAAACTTTCTCATGCGCGATTAGTTCACCTTCGATGATGGCGCGATCGTCAGTCGATTCCACTACTCGCGCGACGAGTCTTAACAGTTGATCGGTCGGCGTCGGGCGCAACAGCTTGATCGTGTATTCAGCGGTGACTGTGCACGGCGGCTTGTCAGCGCCGCTCTTTTGCATCAGGTGCCACGCTGCCGCCCAGTTGCAGTGACAGTCGAGGAGCGTGCCGATGATACCGCCGTTCAGCATGCCGTTGTAGGCTTCGTACTCCGGTGCTGGTTGCCACTCAGCGACGACCTCATCACCGTCGGGGAAGCTGCGGACGTGCAGGCCTTTTGGGTTCGCCGGGCCACAGCCGAAGCACGCGAGGTTTGGAGCGAATGTTTCCTGAATGCTTTGCATGTCGAAATCTTTTTATTAGCCGCGGCTAAAATTCTTCGCGCAATTGCTGGCGAAGCTTAAACCGCTGAATCTTGCCCGTTGCAGTGTAGGGGAGCTGGCTCACAAATATGTACCGCCGCGGCTGTTTGAAGCGTGGCAGTGTTTGTGCCGCCAGCTTGCGCAGCTCGTGCTCGAGTCGATCCGAATCGGATTCTAACTCCTGCTTCACAACAAACGCACACGCACAGGGCAGCCGATCGGAGTCAAAATCTTCTACCACTGCCGCGCGAGCCACACCATCGTGACGCAAAAGCGCGCCCTCCACCTCGACCGGCGAAACCCACTGCCCGCTCGATTTGAAGCAATCGTCGCTACGACCCATGTGATACCAGTAACCATCCTCTTCGCAGCGATAGAGATCACCAGTTCGCACCCAGCCGTCGACAAATGTCCTGGCAGTAACCTCCGGTTTTTCCCAGTAGCCCAGGGCGGCACTGTCACCTTTAATCCACAGGTTTCCTTCGGCGTCGCCGGACACCTGCTCGCCGTTTTCATCAAGCAGTCGTGCTTCGTATCCCTCGAGCAGACGTCCACTGCTGCCGTATCGAACGTCGTTCTCATGGTTCGACATGAACATGTGCAGCATCTCCGTCGAGCCGATTCCATCCAACACCTGAACCCCGAACTCTCGTTCCCATTCTTCGCCGAGATGAGCAGGCAGCGCTTCACCGGCTGCGATACAAAGGCGCAGACTCGAACAGTCGAGCCGGTTGCCACGGCGGTGATGTTCCAGCAGGAGGTTGTAGATGACGGGAACGCCAAAGAAGATCGTCGGGCGATGCTCGGTGAAGACTCGCGCAATCACGTCCGGCGATGGCTTTTCGCGCAAGAGGATTGTCGTCGCCCCGTTCAGAAGCGGAAACGAAAAGCTGTTGCCAAGACCGTAAGCGAACGGCAATCTTGAGGATGAGAAGAGTCGATCCTGGGTGGTCAGCCGCAGCACTTCGCGGCAGTAGGTTTCCTTCGTATAGAAGATGTCGGCCTGACTGTGAACTGCGCCTTTGGGCTCGCCAGTGCTGCCGGAAGTATAGAGAATGAATGCCGGTTGCGCGTCATTTGGTTCCGGAAACTGCAACTCTTCGTTCGCGGATTGCTGCTCCATCAGGCCTTCGAGAGAATGCGCGTCAACAACGTTTTTCAGCAACCGCAGCTTTTCTGGCGCATGTGTCAGCAAGTCACTGCGGGTGTCCGCTTCCATGAAGGCCAATGTGGCCCCTGAATTGTGAAGGATCGAACACTGCTCCTCGGCACGTAGCGCCATGTTGATGGGAACAGCGATTGCCCCAAGCGAACACGTGGCAATGAACGCTTCAACAAACTCAGGCGAATCATTCAGCAGCAGGGCGACGCGGTCGCC
>JBKPPU010000391.1:0-4672 GCA_046733695.1 Acidobacteriota bacterium | reverse complement strand
AACGAATACCAATGACCGGCGGGCTCAAGCAGGCTTAATGAACCTAAAAAACGACCTTAGCGATACCGAATTATTACGGTCGATGCTGGCGGGCGACGATGAAGCACTAACCCTCCTCTATCGTCGCCGCCAGGCCGGGGTCTATCGATTTGCGCTCCAGATGAGCGGGTCGAAGTCGATTGCTGAGGATGTCACTCAGGAAGTTTTCCTGTTCCTGATGCGTGAGGGAAATGTGTTTGATCCTGCCCGCGGTTCCGTGAGTGCATTTCTTTTCGGTGTGGCCCGGAATTACGTGCTGCGCCGTTTGCGAGTCGAGCAACTGCTGTCGCCGCTCAACGATGAATCGGACGACGACGCGCTTCTGCAGCAACCCGGCACGGATTTGTGTCCGCTTGAAGATCTGACGCGTGCGGAGACGATCGAATCGGTGCGCAAAGCAGTGTTGAGTTTGCCGGCGAAGTATCGCGAAGTGGTCGTGTTGTGTGAGCTTCAGGACGTCAGTTATGGCGAGACGGCGGAGATTTTGGGTTGCGCGATCGGGACCGTCCGTTCGCGTTTGCACAGGGCGCGCGCGCTTCTGCTTGCCAAGTTGAGGCCGGTGGGGGAGTTTGAAGAAGCGAGTTCGGCGACTGTGAAGTCAGCGAGGTGTTTCGCATGAACTGTCAAAAATTCGAGAGTGTGGTGAGTGAGCTGGCTCGCGGTCAGATGATGGCTGCGGAGTTACGCGGTGAAGCGCTGGCGCACGTCGACGCGTGCGAGGATTGCGCGGGGCGGCTTCGCGACGAAGAGATGTTGACGCGCGGATTGCAGTCGCTGGCCGCCGAAATGGGATCCTTGGCAGCGCCGTCGGATATCGAAGCAAACTTGCTCCACGCATTTCGTGCGCGACAGGAGGTTGTTCCTGCTCCCGTGACGCGAAGACAATCACGTACTGCATATTGGGTGGCGGCAGTCGCCGCGATGTTATTGATCGCTATCAGCGTGTTTGTGTTTCGCTGGACCAGTCGACCAATCGATGATCCGCGTCAAGCGAATCGTCAGGAGGAGCCGCAAAGGAAACCGGAAGTCGTCGAAAGCCCTGCGCCGCAGTTTGCTAATAACGGTCCCGTTCCGGATGACGATGTTGTGCCCGCCATTCCAAAGCCACGGCGTAATCGGCCCTTTAATCCGCGTCGCGCACCGAACGCACAAGTCGCAAATCACGTGACCAATGAGATCGCGACTGACTTTATTCCGCTCAGTTATATGAGTACTGCGGGTCTTCAGGATGGCGGGCAGATAGTTCGCGTTCAGTTGCCGCGTTCGGCGCTGGCAAACTTCGGATTTCCGGTCAACATGGACCGTTACAATGAAAAAGTTAAGGCTGACGTTTTATTCGGGGTCGATGGAACGGCCCGCGCCATACGTTTTGTTCAGTAGCATTGAGAGGTGAAGAGAGATGAAACGAATATCGGGATTTCTGATCGCAGCAGCGCTTGTGTCGCTGGCCTGCGCAAGTGTTGCATTTGCGCAGCAGGCTGGAGCGGAAGGTAACGTCATAATCAGGCAACGAGTGATGCAGGGACCGGAGGGTGGACCACCACCGCCGCCGGACGCGAACATCGTGTTCATCGCGTCTGAGAGTTTTGGTGGAAAGGTCGTGAAGGGAGCTCCGTACTCAGGTGAAGCTGTTACCGAGACGATTCAGACACTCTCCGACGGCAATCGCATCATCAACCGCATGACCAGTTCGGTCTATCGCGATAGTGAAGGACGCACGCGGCGCGAGCAGAGTTTGAAGGGTCTTGGCATCTTCGGCGCCGGAGAAGAGCCATTCCAGACGATCTTTATCAACGATCCCGTCGCGGGAGTGACGTTCACACTCGATTCGAACAGTAAGACGGCGCAGAAGAGCGTGCCCTTCACATTCGAGTTCCAAAAGAAACTCGACAAAGCCGGAGCCGCGGTTTCTGCTATCGAAGGTCAGCGGTTTGAATTCAGAGTTGAACAGGGAACAGCCGAAAAAATGATCATGACTGCACCGCTTGGTGAAGGCGTGAAGATGCGACACCCCGATCTGGACCAGTTGCGCGCTGAGGCAGGAGCGACCGGAACGTTTGTTTACAAGACCAAGCCGGGTCCTAACGCCAACGAAGTTAAGGAACAACTCGGCAAACAAACTATCGAGGGTGTTGAAGCCGAAGGCACACGTACGACAGTCACGATTCCCGCCGGTGAGATCGGCAACGAGCGTCCGATTGTGATCGTCAGTGAGCGCTGGTATTCACCGGAGTTGCAACTGGTGGTGATGACTCGTCACAGTGATCCTCGTTTTGGCGAGACGACTTACAAGCTCACGAACGTCAATCGCGGCGAACCCGCGAAATCGCTTTTCGAAGTGCCGTCGGACTACACGATCAAGGAAGGTCCCGGCGCTGGTCCAAAGTTCGCGCCACTGAAACCCCGGAAGACCAATCCCGAGTAAAGCCACAAATTCTTTTTAGCCACAATAAGGCACAAAAAAGCACATAAAGGAAGAAATCTCTTTTATGTGCTTTTTGTGCCTCTTTGTGGCTATTCTTCGTCTTCGCCGCCCTTGATGCGTCCCTCAGCGCGTGACTGTTCGACGATCTTCTGAGCTAGCTGGCCCGGAACGGGATCGTAGTGGGAAAACTGCATGTGGAAAGAACCACGTGCGGCGGTGATGGAGTTGAGTGTCGACTGGTAGTTGAGCATTTCGGCCATCGGCACCTGCGCTTTGATGACTTGTTGCTTGCCGCTCGTCTCCATTCCCTGCACGCGTCCTCTGCGTGAGTTCAGATCACCCATGATGTCGCCGGCGTACTCCTGCGGGGCTGCGATCTCGACGTCCATCACCGGTTCGAGTAACGATGGTTTGACTTTTTCCATCGCGGCGCGGAAAGCCTTACGACCTGCGGCTCTAAACGAGTGTTCGTCAGAATCGACCGGGTGATACGAACCGTCGACCAACTGCACCTTGAAATCCACGAGGGGATAACCGGCAATCGCGCCGGACTTCGCCGCCTCGATGATTCCTTTCTCAATCGCCGGACGGAACTGCTGCGGCACCGATCCACCAAAGATCTTGTCCTCAAAAATGAATCCACCACCACGCGGCATGGGCTCAAACACACACTTGCAATCGCCAAACTGTCCGCGACCGCCGGTCTGTTTCTTGTGCCGGCCCTGGACCTCTGCGCGTTGTGTGATGGTTTCCTTGTACGGAACCTTGGGCGGATGAAGAGCTACTTCGACGCCGTAGCGTTTCTTCAACTTCTCCACCACGGTCTCCACGTGTAATTGTCCCGAACCAGCCAGCAGGAACTCTTTAGTTTGTGCGTCGCGGCTAAAGTGAAGCGCCTGGTCCTCTTCGAGAATCTTGTGCAGTGCCACACTGATCTTCTCTTCGTCCTGTCGCGATTTTGGCTCAATCGCGAAGGCGATGGCCGCTTCGGGATACTCGACGGCGTCGTAGACGATGGGCGACTGTTTGTCGCACAGCGTGTCGCCGGTTTGAGTTTCTTTTAGTTTCACACAAGCGACGATGTCGCCGGCGTGTGCTTCCGTAACTTTGTCGAGCTGTTTGCCCTGTATCACGTGCAGTGCGCCAAGACGTTCTGCAAGCCCGCGAGAGGAATTGAACGCGTTAGCGTCCGTCTGTAAGTGACCACTGATAACCTTGAAGATGTTGATGCGGCCGGCAAATGGATCGGCAACGGTGCGGAAGCAATAAGCTGAGAATGGTTCGTTATCGTTGTACTTGCGGCCAATCCGTTCAGCGTCCGGACCTGCATCGACCGGCTTGCCCCACTCCGCTTCGTGGTGCGCAGGATCCGGAGCAAACTCAACCAGACCGTTTAGCAACGCACGCAGACCGACTTGCGAGATACTCGAGACGGCGAACACCGGACACAGTTTGCTTTGTGCGATGGCGTTGTTGATGTTTGGAAGAATGTCATCCTCGTCAAGCGTACCCTGCTCGAAGTACTTCTCCATCAACTGATCGTTCGACTCGGCGACGAGTTCAACTAACCGTTCGCGAGTCTTGTCGACGATGTCGCGACCTTCGCTCGGAATATCAATCTCTTTTGCCTGACCATCGGCGCCCAGCTCGTAAGCTTTCATGTGGACCACGTCCACTACACCACGAAAATCCTTTTCTTTTCCAATCGGCAATGTGAAAGGAATGATGGCTCTGCTAAATGTTTTTTGTGCGCTCTCCAGTGCGGCGCCGAAATCTGCGTGCTCCTTGTCGAGTTTAGTGATCACCATGACGCGCGGGACCAAGAACTCGTTGGCGTAGACCCACGTCTTTTCCGTTTGCACTTCAACGCCTTTGACACCGTCGACCACGACGATGGCGCAATCGGCGACGCGCAGCGCCGGCCGTGCGTGCGCAACGAAGGCGGCGTATCCGGGAGTGTCTATAAAATTAAGCTTGGTATCGCGATGTTCGAGATGTGCGAGTGCGGTATTTAATGTGATTTTGCGGGCAATGGAATCTTCTTCAAAGTCGGTTACCGTGGTTCCTTCATCGACCTTTCCCCAGCGCGGTGTGGCTCCGGCGACGTAGAGAAGCGAGCTGACGAGCTGCGTCTTCCCTGCGTCGCCATGTCCAATGACAGAGAGGTTTCTGATGGCTTCGGTCGGATAGACTTTCATATGTTTGATT
>JBKPPU010000390.1:0-5323 GCA_046733695.1 Acidobacteriota bacterium | reverse complement strand
CAACGCACCTGCTCGACAAACTCCTTGGGGTGCGAAGTATCGATCTCCGGCTCAACCAATTGGGGGTTTTCGGGGGAAAGCTCCATCAGCTTACTCCGAACCGTGACTTAACTCAAGCTCAATGTTTGCAAAACTATACGGTGGCCAGGGGCCGCTCACCTCCAGCTGCAGCTCTGGCCGTTTCTCACGCAGTTTCTGCACTTTTTCTCGATATGCCCTAATTTTCGAGGCTTCCACGAGGTGAAATACTTTAGTCGCTGGCGATTTTTCAGAAGCGCCGAGACTGATCTTTTCCTCTTTTACCAGATCGCCGAGCTCCTCACCCAGCAGCCCTGATAGTTCGGCGCGTTGAGCCGCACTTGGTTCATCTCCGAGGAGTTCTCGCCGCTTCTCTCTGAGAAACGCGGTTCCGGGGCCTGCGGGTGGGTCCGGTTTAGCTGGAACTAAGTTCGAACTATGCCAGACGGTTTTCAGGTCCATTTCCACACAGCCGCTCAGGTGTGCGAGTTTGTTCGCGATCTCGACTTTATTACTTGCTATAAAGCTTCGGAACTGCGGCTCCGTTGCCATTGTTCCAAACCGAAACGGCAGTGGCGTCGTTCGAGTGCAGACACTGCGGACCACGGCAGCATGCGCAAGAATATTCTCCTGAGTCGCCAGGACTGCCTCACAATCACTGACCAGCACCGACAGGTCTTCTATCTTCAGCACTCGAACCGCGGCTCCCGAAACGCCGGATACGGAATTGTCAAAGCTATCGAGACCGGCACACAGACAGTAGGCGTATAGCTTCATTCCGTTTCATGCCTGCGCAGCACTTCGTGTGCAGTCTCGACCGAGCTAACCAGCACATTCAACCCGACAAAGATCAGATCGATGTCTGCGACGGAGATCGTGATCTCGCCCGCGATCACCAGACCGCGATTGAGAACGTGATCGAGCGTCTCCAGAAGCGAAACATCCGTGCTCTCCCACTCGTCAATGATTAGGTCGACATCGCTCATCCTGTAAATCCTGTTACGAAGTTATATACCGGCCATGGGCCCGTCAGCTCCAACCGAATACCTGCGGGCTGGTGCTCCTGCGCCAAACGCTCCGCGGCATCACGAAACTCTTCAAAGCCCGCCCGCTTCACGAGAAATGCAAACTTTGCCTTTAGCTCACCGTGCTCGGTAGTTTCAACCTTCAGAATTCGCAAACGCAATCCATCGTCGCTTTGCTCTTTGAGCTTCTCTTCAACCTGATCGACGATGCGATTGACGGCCGCGCGTGCTTCGTCAACCCGCATCGCGTCGATCTTCTTCTGCATGAGATACGACTGGCCCGGTGAAGCCTTCTCAGCCTGTTCAACCAGTTCGCGGAGCACCGGACTCACTGAAGTGATACTCGACAACAACACCGCCCGATCGGAGTAGATGTTGACGCCCCATTCTTCACGCCCGCGCAACTGTTCGATGATCAACTCGAGATCCCGGCCCTGCTCGGTGAGCATCTCTTCGACACCCTCACGTTCCAGATAGATCGTTCCGAAACGCAGAGGAATCGTGGTCGCGCGTTTGGCGACGTACTCGACCACGGTTTCGTGACGCATCGCGCGAATCGCGGTCCAGGTCGCATCGGTCAGATGCTCGGCGAGTTGCTCTTCACTGTAACTGCTCATGGGAACGCGACTGGCGAGTGCCGCAAGCTTATTAACCGAAATCCATTCGAGCTGAGCATCCTCTTCGATCGCGGCGGGAAGTGAATCGGCAGGCAGTTGTGTAACTGCCGCGCTCTCGACGATACAGTAGATGTAATAAACGTGCTCGCTCATTTTATTCGGCTTATTTTCACGCAAAGCAGCAAAGGGAGCAAAGTTAATCGCTTACCTTTGCGCCCTTTGCTCCCTTCGCGGCTTTGCGTGAAACTGTCTGCCACGCCTGAAAATGCTCTCGCAAAGCCTTTGGCCCTGTGATCTCATGCGGCTGCTGCGGCGCGACGAAAATCTCAACCGAACGCCGTCGAAACTTCTTTTGAAACTCACCAATAACTTCTTCCTGCATCTTTCGTCGCGACCGGCAGAACTTACAGTCATTCTCGAGAATGAGTCCATTAATCAATAGCCTTTTGAATGGCACTTTCAGCCTTTCGAGCGACTTCGCCAGATCAGCAGTCTCTTCCAGGCTCATGCGCTCGGGAATCGCGACGCCAACAAACTCGCAACGCTCCGGGTCAGTCAGTAACGCAATTACCTTCTTGATGCTCTTCGACAAAGCCACCAGCTCTTCCGCCACCTGATTGGCACGCATCACGTCTCTGTACTTTAACAGCAGTTTCATGAATGTCCTGATCCAGGAAATTGCTACTTGCGGTAATTCGAGAAACCGTATCAGGTGACCCGTAGGCGCGGTATCGAGAATGAGCGTCTGGTAACGTTCCAAGTCCAGCAGATCGCTGATCGTGCCGAGCGCAGCAATCTCGTCGATACCCGGCGGCGTGAGTTCCACGAGCTCACGCATTGCTTCGCGATCGAACTTGATCTCCATCCGCGATCCGCCTGACAACGATTCGAACAGTTCATCGGTCCAGGATCGATAGCGCTGCTTCAACTCTTCAAACCACTTCCCGGGATCGATTTCCATCGTATCGAGATTCGGCAGACCCTGTCCGTCAAAACTGTCCGACAGCGAGTGAGCCGGATCAGTCGAAAATACCAGTAACTTCTGATCGGGATTAGCGTTCGCGAGTGTAAGCGCGTATGCAGCCGCAGCGGTGGTCTTCCCAACACCCCCCTTCCCACCAAAGATCACGATCTTGCGCGCTTCCAGGCTGAAGGAAGATCGAGCCACGGATGACACTGATTTTAAATCCGGATTTTTTATCCGTGTCATCCGTGGCCCAAATTCGTCTGTCCAAATCAACTTGCCGATCTTTTTCAAATCGTCAATTCCGCGGACTTCTTTCGGCTGCAACGGAACGTAATGAATTTGCAGATCGCTAAAGGTCGATGAAATCTCATTCATCCACGGCCGCTGTGTTTGTACACGCGCGCGACAATACTCACACGCACCATGCTCCTGCTCGACCCGATTGACTATCAGATCTGTAACCGGAACACCCTGCTCAGTAAGAAGTTCAAGATATCTCTGCGTCTCGAGAACACTCATCGCTTCGGGAATTGTAACGAGCGTAAAACTCGTCTGCTCTCGATCGTGGATCACCGAGCGCACCGTCTGGATTCTCTTACTCAAATCGCGCAAGAAGACATCTACTTCATCTCCAACCACACGCCGTCTCGCGAAATGGGCGACAATGTATCGATGCTTCTCACCCATCAGATCGAGCGCCTTCACCATCCGGTCGAAAACCTCCGGCAAGCGCAGCAACCGCGACGTATGCCCCGAAGGCGCAGTATCCACAACGATGTGCGCGTACTTCCCTTCGCGATCCAACTCACTCAACTCGAAGAGCGACATCACTTCATCGAGCCCCGGCAGAGATAGACTCAGCAACTCGTTGATATCTTCCTCGTCAAGCAGAGTTCCTCGCTCCGCGATCTCAGCTAACACCTTCGTATTTGTCGCACGAAACCGCTCGAGCGCAAGACTCGCGTCCATCTCATAAGCAAAGAGATGCGCCCCGCGAAGTTGTTTCACTTCGAGTAGCCGGTTACCAACCTTTACATCGAGACTGTCCGAAAGAGAGTGCGCTGGATCAGTCGAAAACAGAAGAATGGATTCGTTTCGTTTGAGCCGGTTGAGGAGATATAAAGCGGTGGCAGACGCGGCAGTCGTCTTGCCGACGCCTCCCTTGCCGCCAAAGAAAAGATAACGCGCGTTCAACCCTTCTCGTGCTCGTCGCCGTGTTCGTCGCCCCCGATTTCGATGACGAAACTTGCAGAGTCGGCTGTGTGCGCAGTCGCTTCGTGCATCAGGTCGAGTTGCCGCATCTTGATGACTCGCAGACGCGCAAACAACTCTGCTTCCCGCTCCTTGAATTCGTCGTCGGAGATCTCCTCCAACTCGTAGCGCATTTGCAGTTCGAGTAGCTGTTCCTTGATGACGGTATCGTCGTTCAGTTCCTGATCGGCCAGCTTCTGGATCTGGCCGAGAATGAACTTGAAACCGTTTACGGGCGCCAGTAATAAGTCGTCAATCAAGAACATCTGTGTAATCTGTGGACTAGCTTGCCACGACTTCAGCACCGCCCTCGCCGCGCTCGAGCTTCAGACGAATATGGACGAAGTTGTACGGCGGCCACGGACCGGTGTACTTGAACGAAAGCTTGCCTTCGTACTTCGAAGCGATCTCTTTTACTTTCTGGTCAAACTCCGCTTCTCGATCGCGTTCGATCAGAAACGCTGCATTCATGATCATCCGGTCGCCGATGGGCTTATTTGCACGTGAAGCAACCGCCGTATCGCGCAACTGTGAATAAACCTCACGAATGTAAGCGTCAGCCTGATCGGTTAAGGCGGTTTCGATCAACCGGCCCAGTTGCATGCGAGCAAAATACGTCGAACCGGTGGCGCGAGAAACAATCTGTTCTTTGAGGTGCCGGATCTCGTCGTCTGTCTCCTCCAGTTCGGCCGTCACCTTGTCGCGATCCCAGTTCACTTTCAATCCGAACTCCACCTTGCCTTCCATCTTCGCGAGCACATCGCGCAAGGCATCGTAGGTGCCCCGAATCAGTTCAACAATGTCGTCCTCCGTACGGAACAACGCACCAAACGCCATCGGCAGGACGGTGAACTCGCGCATCACGGTTTCGTTCACCTGTTCGTGTGCAAACACGTTCTCACGAGTCGGATCGTAAACCACCAGCGGGGTGTGTGAAACGACCGCCGCGAGGCCCTTGTGATGGACAGTGTAAACGTCGTCGCCACGGCCACCGATGCCCATGGGACCGAACGATCGGGGTTCGGCGGTCTCGATAATGCAGTAAACGTACTTGCCTTCAGAAACTTGTTCGACAGGAGCTTGTTCTGCACTCATTTTGTTATCCGAATTTGCGAGAGATGGGACTAATACTACGCTACGAATCATAATCAGTTTACGTGGTTCTGTTCAAGCCTGATTGGATTAATTCAACACATAACTCGATCCGGGTTTCGAAAAGCGGATGATTGTAATGCAGTCGGCCCCGAATTGTTTGTGCCAGAACGCACAGTTCCGCCTTGGCATAACCGTTGCACCTGTTCCCCCGGTAGATAGCTTGAAGAAGGAGATTCGATCATGCTGTGGACAATTCTGGTAATTCTGTTGGTCTTGTGGCTGATTGGATTGCTGTCGCACGTGGGTGGAGGTCTGATTCACCTGCTGCTTGTCGTTGCGGTGGTGATTCT
>JBKPPU010000389.1:0-8368 GCA_046733695.1 Acidobacteriota bacterium | reverse complement strand
ACGGCTCGCGCGAAAAGAGCGCGGCGTCATGCAATCGTCGGTTCCCGAACTCATCGCTTCACTTTGTCCGGACCACGCGGAGGTGGAGGTCTACAACGAGAAAGAGACTGACGTCCCGCTCGACCGCGACTGGGACCTCGTCTTCTTCTCGTATCTACACTCCTACTACGAGCACACGAAAGTTCTTTCGACGCTGCTGCGGCGTCGGGGCGTGAAGACAGTCGCCGGCGGCAGGCACGCCATTCACTTCGCCGACGACTGTGAAAAGTATTTCGATTCCGTTGTCACCGGTGAACCCGAATCGAACGTGCCCGCGCTTATCGGCGACTTCGAACGCGGTAACTTGCAACGACGATACAGCTTGCCTTCTAACGGACCCGCCGGGATCAAACCATACCGTTACGATCTGGTGGACTTTCGCACAAACAAGATCAGACTTCCCGGCATCGAAGCTTCGCGAGGTTGTCCATTCACTTGCAACTTCTGCGTGCTGACCGGACACGAACGCTATCGCTGTCGTCCGGTGCAGCATGTCGTCGAAGAGATCAAGTTCAAGATGCGTTGGAACAAGAACTACTTCGGTCTGTTCGACAACTCGTTTTCGTTTCTCGACAACAATCTTGGCGGCGATCCGCGTTACTTGCGGGAACTGTGCCAGGCGCTTGTTCCGTTGAAGAAGACGTGGGGCTGCGCGTTGACGTTCAACGTACTGAAGGACGAAGAGACTGTGAAGCTGATGGCCCAGGCGGGATGTCGTTACGTTTACACCGGACTCGAGTCGCTCAACCCTGATTCGATCAAGGCGATGAACAAGGGTCAGAACAAGATCGGCGACGTCGACAAAACCATTCGCCGCTGCTTTGAAAACGGAATCATGCTGTCGTTTGGGTTGCTGGTCGGCTCTGACGGCGACACAAACGAGTATCTCGAAAAACTGCCGGAGTATTTGTCAGACCTTCATTACTTCAACATCACTTTCCTCGGCATCGTTTGTCCCTATCCGGAAACTCCGTTCTTCCGGCAGTTGGCCAAAGAGGGACGCCTGCTTCCGAACACGGTGAGTCGCGATTACGACGGTTACACGCTTTGTCATCGTCCACTCGGATTGACGCCGGTAGAGGTTATCGAGCACTTCAAGCGATTGTGCCGTCAGCTTGGCAGTTTGACGAACCTGGCGCGGCATTATCATTCAAAGCTCTGGACGAGCGCGATGCCTAACTACAAGAAGGTGATCCTCGCTTCCGGTCCGGAGATCCTGAGCGTTCGAAACCCGATTGGCAATCCAGCGCGCAACTACATTGCCGGGATGGATCCGATCGAAGAGTGGGACCGAAAGATGATGCAGGAACTGTCACTGCCGTTACAGTTTAATGTTTGTGATCCGTGTTCCCAGACCACCGCCGGGAACACGGATTCGTGGATACTTTGGTCCAACAATCGACGCCAGCGAGTCGCTCTGAAGTGAAATGTTGAACTGTGGTCGTGAGGAATCACCCTCATCTCTCATAAGTCTTTTCGAGAAGATTCACTTTGTCTTCGATTATCCTCATGGCGTCGGTGAAAAGGCGGGGGTCGCGTAAATCCACATCGAGAAAACGCTTCAACAAAACCTGCGGTGGCGCGTTAAAGCCGTTCTTCATCAGGGCAATGTAACGGGGCGCGAAATGTTCAGGATCCTGACTGTATAGCGAATAGAATTTCAGCGCCAACAACGAACCGTAGACATAGTTGGCGTCGTAAAACGGATCGTCGTACATCAGCGTCGTCGTCATCCAACGGCTTTTGAATTCATCACCGCGTTCCGTTCCCCAGAATCTCGCAAAGACTTTTTGTGACAGAGCGTCGAGATCGTCAGCCGTTTGAATCTTGCCGCTCTTGACGCCCTCATAAACGGCATGCTCGAGGACGACTTCGGGTGCGACGAGGAACATTGCCGTCCCTTTGCCCTCGAGAAAACGTTCCAGGTAGAAGCGACGGCGCAGCGGATCAGTTTCATGATTGTAGAGGTAATCAGGCAGGAGAAATTCGTTGAAGATGGCAAACGCTTCGAACAGGTAATGCGGGCCTTCCGCGTAAGGTGGTAGCACCTGGTTCTGATTCATTAATTGACGATGGACAGCATGCGTCGACTCATGTGTGAGAACGCGCAGGTCATTGTATGAACCGGCAAAACCAGCGCTATAAAAGACGCTATCCGTTCCGACGAATCCCTGCGAAAATCCGCCGCGCTTGCGATGCTCGCCCGGCACAATGTCCATCCGACCGTTCGCCGGATCGAGCAACGCGGTCAGCTCATGCTGATAGTCTGGGCCCAGCGGCGCCAGCGCTCGTCGAATGATCTCACTTGCTTGATCGATTGTGTAACGTGGCGGCTGTTCCGCAGTTCCCGCACTTTGCTTTAGCAGTTCGCGGCGCAGCCGCTGATAGCGCTTGAACAGATCAGCATTCTGGGCGATCTGTTCCATCAGGTCGTCAACTTCGGCCGTGGTCCAGAAGCTATTGAAATAGACTTCACTCGCCGCGTCGGGGAAGTGATGCACTTCGGCGAGTCTCGAGCGCGCCCTCGCTAACCTAACGAGCGTAAACGCAAACAGGTCGCGCTGGAATGCAGTTACCGGCGATTGCTCTCGGAGCTTGTCATACAACTCAGGCGCCCAATCGTTGTTCGGCGCCGTCGCCTTCAATAATTCCTCTTCCTTTAGCGAGAGCAGGTGCGGCCGATAGCGCCGCGCCGACTCGATCGCAACCCGATATGCCTTAAGACCAGGCCGGCGCACGAGCAATGCGGTGAGTTGCCGCCCGTTCACTTGCATCAATTCCTGTCGCAAGAAAGCTGTACGTGCGCTTACATAGGCATCGAGTGCTGAAGCGTCAGCCAGGCTTCGTTCATCGGTGGTGTTAACCGCGTTTCGCAGATACAAATACGCATAATGCCTGTGAAGCGAAATCTGAATGCGATCGTTTAGCTGTAGTGCGCGTTCCAGAATCTCGGCAACACTCGTGACACGACCTTTTAACGTTTCCAGTTGTTTAATGGATTGATAAAGCGTAGCTCGATCCGTTCGTTCCGCTTCCGGTGAAACAAAGAAGTAGCGTGCGAAATCAATGTGATAGCGGCCTGCGTCCGATGCCGGGATCGCCGAAAACGTAGCTTCCAATCGGGACTGAGCCGGAATTGAAATGCATGACGCTCCAGCCAGAAGTAGCGCCGTTAGACAACATGAAAAGAAGAGGTCACACGTTTTCATCGCCGGATGGAACATTCGTCATCAACACGCATCCTTTCGGAAGCCTATCAGCCGCCGGGCTAACGCGTCTTGTATATTCCAAGCTGTGGGTACGAAACTAACGCAGGAAGTGAGTGCGATACGTGGCTGGAGTCAAGCCCACTATCTTTTTGAAAGTACGCGCAAAGTGACTTTGATCGTAGAAGCCGGCAGCAATTGCCGTCTCGGCCACCGACACGTCACGTTTCAGGAGTTCGCGGCAAGCAAACTTGATTCGCTTACGCCTAACCATCTGGCCCACCGTGCAGCCATATACACGATGGAACTCACGAGCAAGCGTCATTGGATGAATCCCCACCGCGCCGGCAATCTCGGCGAGTGTGAGCTGTTCGAGATACCGTGATGCTACGAGTTCATGCGCTTGCCGTAGCCACCGCGGTGGTTGAGGAAGATCCTTTTTCCGGCGGTCGGAAGCACGCGCGAGCAACGCGACCAGTTCCAACGCCAGCCCTTCGATCGCGAGATGCGAGACGGGATCGGGGTCGCAAAACTCACGATACAATCTATCTATCACGCCGACATGCGGGCCGGCCTGAAAATCGCGACCGGCGATCGACAGAGTTGGATGAGTTGAATACTGCAGGCGTGTGGGGTTTACTTCAATGCGAAACAAGTTGACTGTGGTTTTATCAAACTCCTGCGCATGCAGTTCGCCTGCCGGGTGATAAAGCATCATCGCAGGTTCGCATGCTCTGGCGCTTTGTTCGAAGCTTTCGCGATAGGCTCCGCGCCGCACGAAACAAAAATAGTGAGACTCATGCGAGTGGCGCGGCAACTTTGTCTGCGGCGGATAGCAGGTCTCGGACAAGGTAAATCCGCCGGCCTGATACTGGCGAAGTGTTTCGCCGTAAAAATTTCCAGTCGGGAGACGTGGATTCATCGCTGAAATCAGTTAGCGGCAGAGTGTGACGTAACTACATCCTCCCCGGGGACCTGAAGCATTATGCTTCTCAACTGTGCCTGGGACAATGCGTTGTACCAGGCTGCACGAAAAACGAATCTCCGAACGCGGTATGGCCTAGACCGACGGCTCTCTGCTGCTACTCGTACCGAAGAATCACGAGGGGATCAACCTTCATGGCCCTGCGCGCAGGAACGTAACAAGCTAACAAGGCAACCACAATCAATAGAGACGTAACCCCCGCGAAGACGAGAGGATCAGTTGCGCTGGTGCCATAAAGCAGGCTGGTCAGCAAACGCGTCACGGCCCACGATGCCAGCAAGCCGAAGCCAACGCCAACGAGAGTCAGAGTTAGGCCCTGACGCAAAATAAGAAAAAGCACATCACGCTTCTGTGCTCCCAAAGCCAAGCGTACCCCGATCTCGCGAGTGCGTTCGGCGACGCTGGCGGAGAGAACACCATAAAGTCCTATCGCCACAAGCACGACTGCCACAAAGCCGAATGCTTCGAATAAGATCAATGCGAAACGGCGTTCAGCTGCTGAAGACGCGAGAAGCTGGTCCATGGTGGCAACCCGAACAATTGGTTGATCCTTGTCAACCGACCAGATCGCTTGTCTGACCGCCGGGGCCAGTTCCGCTGCTTCAACACGAGCCCGAACCACCAGCCACAGCGCTCTATCAGTGAAAAGACGCCACTGATCGGTCGTGATATACACCGCGTTTGTTTGACTCACCGCCAGCGATGTTTGTCTTACATCCCCAACCACTCCGACGATGGTGCACCATGGTCCGTCGTTTGCGCCGAGACGTAAGCGCTGGCCAATCGGATCTTGATCCTGAAACTTGCTATTAGCCAACGACTCACTGATCAAAACAACAGGCGGTGTATTCGCCGTGTCACGCGCATCCAGTAATCTTCCGCGACGCAGAGGGATCGCCATCGTTTCCAAGTAGCCAGGACTGACGGCGTAACGAAATGCGCCTCTATTCTCCTCAGGATTGTTCAAACTCGACTCAAACTGCACGCCATAACCATCCTCAAGATCGCCGCTCAATGGCAGTTGACTGCTAAACGCGGCTGCCGAGACGCCGGGGAGTTGGCGAACGGCTTCCAGCGACTGAGCAAAGAAACGATGTGTTCTCTCATCGTCGAATCCAGTACCGGATGCCTGTACTTGCATGGTGAGTAGTTGCGACGTACCAAATCCGGGATCGATCGCAAACAGACGCGACAAGCTGCGGAACAGCAGGCCGGCTCCTACCAGCAACACGAGAGCGAGACATACTTCGGCTATGACCAAAGTCCGACGCATCCATTGGTGGCCACCCGCAGTGCGTCGCGAGCTTTGCTGTAGCTTTGTATTCAGATCTCCGTGGGACGCGTGTAGCGCCGGAATCAATCCAACTCCGAGGCCGATTAGTGTGGTGATCGCAACAGTGAATGCGAAGACAGGTCCACTGACGCCTGTGTCCACCATTCGTGGCAGTTCGATTGGACTAATCCTCACCAGCTCGCGAACCCCAAACTCAGCCACCATAAGCCCCAGCGCGCCGCCCATCATTGCAAGCAACAAACTCTCTGTTAGCAATTGCCGAATCATCCGATCGCGTTCGGCGCCAAGAGCGATCCGCATCGCAAATTCACTGCGCCTGTTTGCTCCGCGAGCCAGCAATAGATTCGTCACGTTCACGCAAGCGATCAGCAGTAGCAGGACAACGGCTCCGAGCACAGCCATGAGTGCAGGTTTGACACTCCTCGTTACCTGGTCCTGAAGTGAAATCAGTAGCATGCCACTATCGAGCGCTGCGTGAGATGGGCGGGGAAATTCTGGTAGTGAGTTGCGGGCAATAGTGTTGAGTTCCGATCTGGCTTGATCGGCACTCACACCGGGCTTCAGTCGAGCGATCATGCGCAAGTGACGTCCCCACTCTCTGCTCTGAAAGCTCGGCAGGGAAGCGTCGTATTGCAAAAGCGTCCAGACCTCGGCTTTGGGAGACACAACGTTCTCAAACGCTCTTGGCATTACCCCGATTACGGTAAAGCTGTTGCCATTCAGGGTGGTTTGGCGTCCGATGATTGCGCTCTCGCTGTTAAAGCGACGACGCCAAAGTCCTTCGCTGATGATGACTACGCTCGGGCCATTCGGCCGATCATCCGCCGGATTGAAGTTCAACCCCAACGCAGGCGAAACGCCCAACACCTGGAAGTAACTCGCGCTCACTCGCTGGCCCTCGAGTCTCTCGGGCTCCGCCAATCCGGTGATAGCCGGCTGCCATGGTCTGGAGACCGTAATGGCTGAGAAGGATCTGCTGCGCTGCACCAGCTCACGATAAGTTCCAAAGGCCATTCCCACGCTCGAGTCTGTCGTGCCGAAGTCGTCCGAGATGCTGACAATTTGACGGGCATCGGGATACGGTAAGGACTCGAACAGGATTGGGTTGACGGCGCTGAATATCGCAGTGCTGGCGCCTATTCCCAGTGCCAGTGTAATCACCGCAATGACGGTGAAGGCGGGTCTCTTGAGCAACATTCGGATACCGAATCTCAAGTCGTTCCAAATGTCAGCGACGATGTTGAGCTTCCGATTGGTACCGATAACGACAGGGTCCGGCGGTGTTTTGCGCTCAACCGGTTGTAGCTCGTGGAGTAAGTCGTTCTCACTTAAGTCAGCGAGCGTCAGTCGCACGGCTTCGACATCTGACGTTCCACCCGCCAGCAACTCCTGATAGCGGTCGTCGAGATGCTGGGCCAGCTCTTCAACTATCTCCGACTCACGCGCTGGCGCAAGCTTGAGTCTGGCCATGCGCCGTCTAATCTCGTCTTTCCAATCAGGCATTTTCGATCCTCGTTACGCGATTAACTGCCTCGACAAACTCTTGCCACGTATTACGCTGTGCTGCCAGCACGCTCTTACCCTCGACTGTCAAACGGTAAAAGCGCCGACGACGCTGACCGGCCTTCTCGATCCAGCGGCCCTTAAGCCAGCCCCGTTTCTCCAGCCGGTACAGCAGTGAATAGAGTGACGCGACATTAAAACGGAGGACGCCGTCAGAGCGCGCCTCTATGAGTTTGCCGATTTCATAGCCGTGTCGCGGCCTGCTCTCGACAAGCGTGAGGACCAGCAACTCAGCACTACCTTTTTTCAGTTCACGATCGAGTATCCGTGTGTTTATATTTGCCACAGACACATATTACTATGAAGCATATATTGATCGTCAAACAGATCTATTGAGTGGAGAACCGGTAGGGAGCGGAACATTCTTATTTCGCACCGGTGGGCGGAAGCTACTGAAGGGGCGGCCAGAGGGCGGCCCCTTCAGTACGTTCTATGATTAGTTAATGGTTATGTGGGGCGCGGTGTCGGGTGGCCGGCTGACCGTGGTCGCCTGCGTTTTCGCGACCTGTACCTGCACTGGCACATCCCCGGCTCCGGCAAGCGAAGCTGGTAAGGCGAAGTCGATAATGTCAAAGCCGGGATTATTCGGATCAGGTTTGACCGAAATAATACCGGTGCCAGTGATGGCCGTAGTACCAACTGTTACGGTGACTTCAGCCGCAGTGGCAAGGCGAACGCCAGTCACCATCAACGAGATGACTGTCGGGTTACCGCCGGTGGTGACATCAAACGGCTCTCCAAGGTGGCCGGGGTTAGTGACCGCTGCGGCTCTGTTGCCTGGAAAAGTGAAAATGTCAGGCTGTGAAAACGTAAGCTGCAGCAGACCACGAATCAACGTGTCGGTGTTTGCACCCGCATCGAGGATGTTGATGGCGACCGGCGCCGGAGTTTGATTAGTACCTATCGGCACGACAAAATTGATCTGTTTGTCGTCATGGAAAACCCGGTAGAGACCCGCAGCATGGCCGTTAATTGAAACCGAGACGCCGTTCAGCTCTACTGGTAAAGCAGGCGTTCTCGAAGTTTCGGCAACATCTCCAGTGGTGGCTGCGTCAGACGGCGCAAGCGCCACCGAGGAGCGCACGATAGTCAACTCGCCCGGCGCGACAGCAAATGGCTGTCCCGGCACTGGGCTCGGTGTTGGTGTTGGAGAAGGAAGCGGACTCGGTAGCGGTGTTGCAGCCGCAACCGGCATTTCGCTCGCGCCTGTAAAGAACGAGAGAGTCGCAGACGACTCGGTCGTGACGATCGGCGTAAGCAGATAGAAGAGTTCAGTCGACC
>JBKPPU010000388.1:0-19726 GCA_046733695.1 Acidobacteriota bacterium | reverse complement strand
GCGACCCCTCCGCAAGGGGTGGGCTAGAATATAACGCACCGGGATTTTAATTCAAACTCCGCGGAATTGCGTTGATGACGAGGATGGTGCACGATCTCTCGTAATGCGCGTCACCATCGGACAGATCAATACCATCAACGGCGATTTCGAAGGCAATACCGCCAACATCATCCGCGGAATCGAACAGGCAAAACGAGAGAACTCCAACCTCGTCGTCTTCCCCGAAACTTGCATCCAGGGATACACGTCGCTCGACTGGTTCCTCGATCGCGACGTACAGCGCTGCGCACTCGAGCCGCTGCAAAAGATCGTCGATGCAACACAGGGAATCACCGCGATTGTCGGCACAGTGCGGCCGTCTAACCTTACGACCGGCCGACGTCTCTTCAACTCCGCCGCCGTCATTCGCAACCAGCAACTGCTCGGCTTCTCAGACAAGACTCTGCTACCCGAGTACGACGTCTTCGATGACCCGCGCTACTTCCAACCCAGCCCGGAACGTCACCTCTTCGCACTAAAAGAAGAAAAACTCGGAGTCGCAGTTTGCGAAGACTTCTGGAACGACAAAACTTTCTGGCGCGAACGTCTCTACTCGAACGATCCTGCAGACGAACTGATCGAACTGGGCGCTGAAGTGCTGGTCTCGATAAATGCGTCGCCATTCAACAAAGGCAAGATGGGCCAACGCTGCGCGATGGTGTCGCATCGCGCGATGACGGCAAAGATCCCGATCGTGTTTGTGAATCTCGTCGGCGGCAACGACGGCGTGATCTTCGACGGCGCGAGTATCGTCGCTGACGCGCGCGGCAAGATCATTCTCCAGGCGCCGCCATTCGAAGAGTTCATCGGCACTGTAGATCTCGATTGCGACGTAGCCGACAAACGCTGCTTACCGGGCGAAGACGTCGAAACGATCCATGACGCACTCGTGCTCGGCATTCGCGACTACGCGCGCAAGAACGGTTTCAAACGCGTGGTGTTGGGATTGTCAGGTGGCATCGACTCGGCAGTGGTCGCGACACTCGCCTGCCAGGCAATCGGCGCGGGGAACGTTCTCAGTGTGATGATGCCGTCGCCTTTCTCTTCGCGCTCGAGTATCGACGATTCCGTTGAACTCGGCCGCCGTCTCGGAATGCCCGTGATCGAGCATTCTATTTCCGACGCGTACGAAGTGCTGCTCAAGCAGTTGAAACTTTCAGAGCCATCAGCCGACAGCAGTTCGATCGCCGCGCAGAATCTTCAGTCGCGACTACGCGGAAATATTCTGATGACGATCTCGAACTCCGAAAACCGCCTGTTGCTTTCGACCGGTAACAAATCGGAACTCGCCCTCGGCTACTGCACTTTGTACGGCGATACAAACGGCGGGCTCGCCGTGATAGGCGACGTTTTGAAAACCGAGGTTTACGCGCTCGCAAATTATCTGAACAAGGACGAGGAATTGATACCGAAGTCGATTATCGACAAACGGCCATCAGCCGAGCTCGCGCCGGGACAGTTTGACGATCAGTCGCTGCCGCCATACGACCAGCTCGATCGCGTGTTGCGTTTGTACTTCGAGCAGAAAGCAACTCCAGGTGAGATCGTCGCGGAGGGATTCGAGTCGAGTTTTGTTTTGGATATTCTCAACCGCGTTGAGTCGCCGGCGAATGAATTCAAGCGCCGGCAATTGCCGCCGACGCTCATCATCTCGAGGAATGCGATTGGTATCGGCCGACGTCGTCCGGTAACTCACCACTACCGGCGTGAACGTTTGAATTGTTAGACCATGAAACTGGTTAACCGCAAACTCACAGGAGTACTCGTCAGTGCGTTCTGTATGTTTGCAGTTCCAAGCGCCGCGTTCTCGGCTCAATCGATAACTGAAGCTGACGCACTCGCAGCAATCAAACGCGCCACCAATCCAACCACCAAACTCACCGCTGCCGAAGACTTCATCGCGAAGTTTCCAAACAGCACCGAGCGATTGAGTGTGGCTGAAGTGATCGCCGGCGAAATCTTCAAGGTCAAAAACGGCATGGTCGCCCTCACACTCCTGGAACGAGCACAGGCGATCTTCACCTCGGAAAAGGAACGGGAAGTCCTCAAACCGGCAGCTCTCGAGGCTTACGTTATCGGCAATCGACCGGACGACGCATTTGCCCTTGCTGCTGAAATGCTGGCGAAGAATGCTGACGATCTTCAAGTGCTGACGCGCATGACGCAGGTCGGGACAGAAGAAGCGAGCAGGAAGAATCGGAAGTACGCCTCGGTCTCGTTGCAGTATGGGTTGAAAGCGATCGCGTTACTCGAAGCGAACTCCAAACCGGCGACTCTCGCAGACGAAGCATGGCCCATCCAGCGCGGGAAGCTCGACCGTCTCTACCAGCAAACAGCGATTCTCTACCTTGCCGCGGGGAACGTGCAGGAGGCGAAGGCTCGTTTGACTAAAGCATCGACATTGTCGCCCCAGGATCCCTCCAACTTCGCGTTGCTGGCGAGAGTTATCAACGCGGATTATATCGTTCAGAAGGAGGCGTACGAGGCGATGAAGGATGCGAAGTCGAAGCTGGAGGCGCAGAAGAAACTCGAAGACCTTCTGGATTCGATGATCGAGGCATATGCGCGAGCGGTGGCTCTGGCCACCGGACGTGTGGAGTATCAGTCGCTGTTGCAATCGGTGATTCCCGATCTGACGGTTCACTACAAGACGAGGCATAACCAATCGATCAAGGGTTTGCAGGAGTTGATTAACCGGTATCGAACGGGGCCATGAGCCGTGTTGTGAGGACTTGTTTTGACAGGATTACAGGATTATTTCAGGATTTGCAGGATACCCAATCTAAACTTGACTGATTTGCCCTGAACACTAATAATCTCCGGTCAACCCACGCAGGCCAATAGCCCAGGCTCGCGCGCTCACTTTTTACCAATCCGTAACGAGGTATCTGATGAAATATACAAAAAGACTGCCCCTCCTTTTGGTGGCGTTTGTTCTGTCCATCCCCTTCCTGATTGCTCATGCCGCAGGCGGGCGTATCGAAGGGAAAATTAGTGACCCCAAGGGGGCCGCAATCTCAGGGGCAACAGTAACTGTAACCAACCAGGTTACAAAGCAGGATTTCACTGCAGTCACCGACAATCAGGGAAAATACAAAGTCGAAGGCTTGCCCGCCGGTATCTACACCGTCAGAGTCGCCTCGAAAGGTTTTACTGAAGGACACCGCGATGAGGTAAAAGTTGCGGACGATTCCGCAGCAACAGTCGACGTGCGGCTGGAGATTGCTCCGGTCGAAGCCCAGGTGAAAGTCAGCGGCCAGAAAGGCAATCAGGATCCGGTCTACCAGTCACTGAGACAACTCGGCAAGGGCGACGATTTCGCCGGTAATTACGCCGTTGTTAACAATCTTCAGCTCAAGCGAGATGCGGCGAACTTCAACTTGAAGTCAGGCGAGCTTTACTTCATCACGCCGGTCGAAAACAGAGTGACTGCGGCAGTCTTTATCGGCGACGGCGAGATGACGCTGATTCCGCCAACCGATGTCGAAAAGAACAGTATCAAAATTTTCACCGGCGAAGGCGGCATTACCGAATCCTTCAATCGCCTCGTTCTACGCTTCACCGACAAGACGTTCGAGGAAGTGAAATCCTCTCCGAATGCAACGATGAAAACCGGCGGACCAGCGGCGAGTCAGGCGCGCTCTGCTTACCACGACAATCAGGATCTGCTACACAAGCAACTCCATGACAATACTGAGTTGCGCACCCTTTATGACATTTACGATCCATCACGGGAGGGATTCTTCACAGCCTTCATCAACGGCAAGCGCTTTAATAAGCTGATCTTCCTGATCGATCCACTTGGCGTACCTAGTGCTACTCCTGAAGAAGTCGGTTTGTTGAGTTACGGCGAAACAGATGGCGGTATTTGGCTGGCTTTCCATCGTGAAGACGAGTTTAAGAAAGGAACTGCGTCGAGCTCTGAAGACAATCGTCTTATCGATATCACGAGGCACGAAATCGATGCCGCGATCAAGGGAACAACTATCGCCGCAACCGATCGTCTTACTTTTCGCAACCTCCGTAGTGGCACGCGCGTCGTGCCTTTCAATCTTTATCGAACGCTACGAGTCAGCAAGGTTCAGGACGCCGATGGCACCGACCTGAGCTTCGTGCAGGAAGACAAGAACGATGACGCGGATTTTGGCGTGATCATGCCGAAACCACTCGAAGCGGGAAAAACGTACACTATGTCCATTCAATACGAGGGTGGCGACGCATTGCGCGATTCCGGTGGTGGAAACTTCATTCTGATTCCGCGCTCGACGTGGTATCCCGGCAACGCCAATGTGTTATTCGCCGAGGATCGCGCCATCTTTGACATGACGTTCCGCTATCCAAGCAAATACACGTTTGTCGGTACTGGTTCACCGACTGCGCCCGATACGAAGGAAGGCGATGTTTCCACTGCCAAGTGGTCCAGCGGACAAACTGAGCTGGCGGTCGCAGGATTCAACTACGGCAAGTTCAAAAAGAAAGCGGTCACGGACAAAGATAGCGGTTACGAAATCGAGTCGTATGCAAATATCGAAGTGCCGGACGAGCTGAAAGACATCCAGACGCAAATCGAGCGGCTTGAATCTCAGGGGTACAAGACCATGACTACCCTGGGATCGATCACGACCACGTCAATGGCGGAAGCAGCACTCGCTGATGCTCAAAACGCAAGCCGTATTTACAACATGTACTATGGAAAGCTGCCCTACGGCCGCGTGGCAATAACGCAGCAACCGGCCGGTTTCTTCGGACAGGCCTGGCCCACGCTCGTTTACATGCCTTACCTCGCGTTCATCGATGCAACTCAGCGTACCCAGTTGCTCGGCGCGCGCGGCGGCACCGATACCTTCTGGCGCTACGTTGCTCCGCACGAGATTGCGCACCAGTGGTGGGGACACATCATCGGTTGGGACAGCTATCACGATCAGTGGATGAGTGAGGGCTTTGCTGAGTTCTCTGCTTCGCTGTACGTGCAGTTCATCCGCGGCAACGACAAGTTTATCGAGTTCTGGGAAGACCTGAGAAAACAGGTTGTTGAGGCTACTCCGCAGACGAAAGATAAGCGGCCCTACACCATTGGACCAGTCACACAGGGTTATCGTCTCAACAATGGAAAGACCGGCGGCGCCGCGCGCTTTCTAATCTATCCAAAGGGCGCTTACATCCTTCATATGCTGCGCATGATGATGTACTCGCAGAGCAAAGGCGGCGACGTGCGCTTCCAGGAGATGATGAAAGACTTCGTCCAAACACATTTCAACAAGGATGTGTCGACCGAGGATTTCAAGGCCATCGTCGAGAAGCACATGACGCCGGAGATGAATGTCACTAACAACGGCAAAATGGATTGGTTCTTCAACGAGTGGGTTTACGGCACGCAGGTTCCAGCTTACAAACTCGAGTACAACGTATCGTCGGAAGGTATGTTGACCGGGAAAGTTACGCAGTCAGGCGTGTCTGACGACTTCGTGATGCTCGTGCCACTCTATGTCGACATGGGGAAAGGCTGGGGCAAGCTCGGTGCAGCCCGAATCGTTGGGAATTCGTCGGTCGAGTTCAAGAACATCAAACTGCCGGCAGTGCCGAAGCGTGTTGCCGTGGCCGCGATGAACGACGTGCTCGCGACGAGCATTGAGAACAGCAAGTAGTTTGGACAGGATTTACAGGAGGATTCAGGATTTACAGGATCTATCTTGTAAATCCTGCTAAATCCTGTCTATCCGGTCTAACCCGCCTCACGCATAACTCGCGTAGACTGACTTCACTTTGTCGATAAACTCGCGGCGGTCGACGATGTAATACAACTTTAACTGCCCTGAACCGGCTACCTCGTCCAGCAACTTCTCAAAAATCTCAAACTGATCGACACCTTCAATACTATGCGCTGCAAGGTAACCGCCTTTGCGCATCCGACGGATCAATTCCATCAACGTGAGTCGTCCTTCCAGCGTCCGTCCACCATGCTCGTGAGACCGGCTCACCAGGTACTGCACCAGCAGACTCTCGTTGTATAAAGCCGGTGCGAGAAATAGTCGAGTGCCGTCACGCTCCCAACCATCTTCCAACCGCGACGACGGCCGCACAGTCCTTAAACCTTCGAAAACTTCGGACCAGTTCTCCTTCGGAAGTTTCCTTTCGAGATAAGCCCTGGTCGCTTCGAGCAACCAGGCAGGCTCGTCGAGATCGAGCGTGATGCGCAAGGTGTCAAGCCAGTCGAAAAAAGCATTGCGACGATTCGACTTCAACTCGAGAACGGAAAACTGGTCCTTTTTCTTTTCGACAATCTTGACTAATTTGCGGCGGGGCGTATCGGTCGTCTTTCCACCTTCAATGCAATGCGTATCGAGACGTGCGTGCCAACGCTTCGTAGCGTTGCAGTATGGACAGCGCGGATGTTTCTCGTCACTGTCGAAGAACGGGCGCACAGCTTTTCGCGAAGTCAGTTCTTCAACAGTTGGGCTGTAACGTTTGATTTCGGTGTAAGCCGAGCGCGGTGCGAGTCCGATCTGCTTTGTGAAGATATCGAAGATGCAGGCGAGACAAACGAGCGTGGTGTATTCAGTAACTGTTCCGGGCGGGAAGTCGCTGAAGTCTAATTCCTTCATCTGCATTTCCTAAACAACTTCCACTTCCTAACAACCGCTTCACTCGGGACAAACCCGACGTTCGCTTCGCTCCGGAGGAGCGAGACCCACATGACCCAGCGCAAGGTCCAGTTCCGCCTCAACATCGCCAGTAGCTGAACGTAGTCTCTTGAAGTCGAAGAGTTCGTGGTCCAGAAGATGCGAGGGGACGGCGTTGCCGAGTGCGCTCAGCATCGAGGCACGGATGTGCGGGATCTCTTTTTCGAGTTCCGAGATGAGAGTCTTGATTCTGACTCGCTTCAGATTGCTCTGCGAACCGCAAAGGTCGCAGGGAATGATCGGAAACTCTCGCTCAGCCGCGTATTGCGCGATGTCGGTCTCAGAACAATAAGCCAGCGGTCGAATGACCGTATTGCGCCCGTCGTTTGACCGCAGCTTCGGGGGCATCGCTTTCAGAGAACCGATGTAGAACAGATTCAGCAGCAGCGTGATGATGATGTCGTCGGCGTGATGACCGAGCGCGATCTTGTTGCAGCCTTCCTCCACGGCAATGTTGTAAAGAATTCCTCGTCGTAGTCGCGAACAAACGGAACAATACGTCTTTCCTTCCGGGACCAGCTGTTTGACGATCGAATAAGTGTCGCGCTCCACGATGCGAAACGGAACATCGAGCTGCCGGAGATATGCAGGCAGCACTTCAGCCGGAAATCCCGGTTGTTTTTGATCGAGGTTCACTGCGAGAAGATCAAACCTCACGGGCGCGCGTCGCTTGATGTCGAGCAAAAGATCGAGGAGCGTGTGACTGTCCTTCCCGCCTGACATGCACACCATCACGCGATCGCCGTCTTCGATCATTCCGAAATCGGCGATAGCTTCGCCCATTCGACGTAGTAATCTCGTTTTCGTCTTACTTTCAGAGTTCATTTCCCGCATTGCTTCGACGTCTCAGAATGCCATTTGCTGACGCTGTTTTCAATCGGACTCGCGTTTAACGAATTACAATTCTGTTACAAAGCTAGACACGGGCAACAATGTTTGTCTATTATGTGGAGCCCGCTTCTGTGCGGCGAATCATCGTTACTAGCGTTCAAAGCTAGGAATCCACCACAAAAGGCAAGCGCGTCGTTTAGTTGCTTCAAGGTTCCGACGGCCGGTGACAAACTTCCGCGCCCCCATATTTACGGAGGTAAAAAATGCTCAGGATAGGAAAGAATAAGGATCAGGACGAGAACGAACACACCAGCCAAAAGCCGGAGGTTCCTGATTACGCTCCCAAGTCGTACCCGTCGTATCAGCAGACAACGAGTGTCGAGGCAAAGCCGGCTGTAGAGCCACCGGCACCTCGCGGCGCTATGACTGAGAGCGAAACGCTGGCCAGAGATATCAAGGAGGGGACGCTAAGTGGTTTCGTAGGCGGCGGCACGGTTGTCACCGGCGAAGCTAATTTTAAGGCAATGATGCGAGTTGATGGCCACCTGTCAGGCCGTGTTAGCTCGTCGAGCGGTACGCTCATCGTCGGTGCAAACGGAAAAGTTGACGCAAATATTGAAGTCGCCGTGGCCGTCATCCATGGAACTATTAACGGCGACATCATCGCTACACAGCGGTTGGAACTTGGCCGCGCCGCGAAAGTAAACGGCAACATTCAAACCCCGTCGCTCATCATCGAGCAGGGTGCCATGTTTGAAGGTAGCTGCAAGATGGTGCAAATGACGCAGGCAGCGGATAAGGCAAAGAGCAGCGTTAAGAAAGACGAGCCGCTCGACACCTCCAGGATGAAACCGATTCCGGCGGACGCCGCGAAATCGGCCGACATTCCGGCTGTTTCGAACGTCGTCAGCTAGGCGATTGAACAAGTTTGATTACAGGGTGGTCCATTGGGCCACCCTTTTTATTTGGACAGGATTACAGGATTGACAGAATTTACATGATAGATCGTGTAAATCTTGTTAATCCTGTAATCCTGTCTAAGGTATGATTCGTCACCTATGCTCAACAAGATTATCGCTGCGGCTTTGCTTTGCATTGCCCTGACTTCTATAACGTTTGCACAGAAACGTTCAATCCCACCCGCTACGCTTCTCCTCATCACGAAAGCTGAAGACGAACGACGATGGGACGACGACCTGCGCAAACTGTTTTCAAGTCCCAACGCGCTGATACGGAAAAGGGCAGCACTCGCCGCTGGACGAATCGGAAACGAAGACTCACTCGCTGCTCTCACTGAGCTGCTCGAAAAAGATGCTGATCCGAGTGTTCGTACACTGGCAGCATTTGCAATCGGTGAAGTCGAGTCGGAAAAAGGTGCGAACGCGCTCGTCGCTGTCGTCAAAGATGGAAAGAGTTCAGGTGAACTGAAAGCGAGAGCCGTCGAAGCGTTAGGCAAAATCTCCGGTGCACTGCCAAGAGAACAGGAAGCCCGTCAGAAGGAGCTCGGCGCAGTAGTTCTGGAAGCTTTGAATGCGGCTCCTGCGGCTCGTCCAACTGGCGATCAATCATTGATTCTCTTCGGTTTGACCGCAGCACTTCGCTCCCGGCCGGCAAATGCAGGCTCGACAATCGCGAAGTTTCTGACTTCAGCAAACACTCGTGTACGCGCTGATGCGGCGAATGCCCTCGCACGGTTACGTCTAAAGGATGGAAACGAGCAATTACGAAAGTTGTTAGCGTCGGACCCGGATCCAGTCGTACGCGCCAATGCCGCACGCGTGCTCGGCGTTACTGAAGATAAAGAGTCGTACGACGCATTGCTGTCCAAAGCCACCAGCGATAACGACTCGCGCGTACGAGTCAGCGCGATTCGCGCACTGGCGTCACTCAAGGATGTACGCGCCGCCGAGCCGTTACTGAAGCGGGGCCAAACCCTTGCACAAGGAAATGTCGGAGACCGACCGGCCGAGCTCAACGAAATACTCGAGATCGCAACTACGCTCGGTCGCTTGTGGGCACAGAAGGAAGATCAAACAGCTATCGCATGGCTGCGCAAGCTGAGTGAAGCTCTCAATCACAACGCGCCCGAGGTCGAGCTCGCATTCGTACGCATCGCACCGGCTACATACCTGTCAGAATTCGGTTCCGCGGACCAGGCAAAGCGGAAAGTTCAGGAAACGATTCTTCTAAACTGGCGCGCCGCTTCAGGCATTGCGGCGGGTCTGGGTGAAGTCGGAGCGCTGCCGGAGTCCGTCAAAAACAAAGCCGAGCTCGCGGCGACAGCGCAGTCACTGCTGCGTGCGATGCTCGACTATCGCAACTCTGGTCTGACGATAAACACGCTCGTCGCCGTTCACTCCGAGTACGCTATTCCCGACGTGCTACGTGCGCTCGCTGCATTCAAACCAGCAGACTTGCGAACGGTCGCGCAAGCGCAACTGAAGGAAAGCGATGTCATTATTCGTAGCACCGCCGCAGACCTGCTGAGCGATCTTCCACCGTCAGAAGAGATCACGAGTGCACTCATCGCCGCCTGGCCACAAGCCGCGAGCGATCCCCTTAACGACGCCGCCCTCTCCATCCTCGATTCACTCGGCAAACAAAAAACCGCCACTGCAAATGAGGCCCTTAAAGAAGCGCTCAAATCCAACGATCTGCTCATCCGTCGCCGGGCTGCGAATCTGTTGAAAGCGAACGGCGGCGGCGATTTCTCTGGACAGGTCGGAACGGTGCAAACCCGCAATACCGATGCCGATTACAAACGCGCTCTCGGCAGGGTCGGAAAAACTATCCGTGCAGTCGTGACTACCAGCAAGGGTTCGTTTACTATTGACCTGGTCCCTGATGCGGCCCCCCTTACCGTAGACAACTTCGCTCAGCTTGCCCAGCGAGACTATTTTCGTAACGTCACGATTCACCGCGTAGTCCCTAATTTCGTGATTCAGGACGGTGATCCAAGGGGCGACGGAAACGGGGGACCGGGGTACCAGATTCGCTGCGAGATCAATCAGTTGCTCTACGATCGCGCCGCAGTGGGAATGGCACTTTCGGGTAAGGATACCGGCGGCTCGCAGTGGTTCGTGACACACTCACCGCAGCCACACCTCGACGGTGGTTACACCGTTTTTGGACGAGTGGTAACGGGAATGGACGTGGTAGACAAGATTGTGCGCGGTGACGTGATTCAGTCGATCACGGTGAAGCAGGGGCCACGAAAAAGAAGTTAGCCACAAAAATGCACAAAAGGCACATAAACAGTAGGCCCGCACCGAGTGAAGTTCTAATGCTTTGCGTGTTGGTCAGTGTCTGCGTGGCTGCAGCTTCGTATCAGGAAATAAACGCCCAAACGCCGGCGCCTGCGCAAAAACATTCCTACAAGATTGAGTTGAAGATCGATTTCGACCGGCTGACATACACAGGCGTCGAAAGAGTGCGCTGGGTGAATCGTGGTGAGAAGCCGAGCTCGATCATCTATTTTCATCTCTATCCGAATCTGCGCACGGCTGAGCCCTCTCAAACAAACGGTGCTCCTACAGAAGCAGACGAACCGCGCATCGACATTCTCGAAGTTCGCGCCGGATCGGACGATACACAGCTTTATTCATCTCTCGACGATCAGGGCACGACGCTTCGCGTAAACCTGCGCGAACAGGTTGCACCCGAAGACTCTGCCGAAGTCGTCATCAAATTCAAAGGCTCCGTCCCGGAAATCGATCGCGACGAAACCAGCCTGACAACTCACGTCGTGAAACAAGTCAGCGCCGCGTTGCGCAGCGACCGCGAAATGCGTCGCGCGCGCGACATCAATTTCCGTTGTCGCGGCGTCATGCTTCTCGGCTCTGCGTATCCAGTGCTCGCCGTGCACGATGGCGACGACTGGAGACGCAAACTCGAACCTTCGGTCGGTGATTTCATATTCAATGAAGCATCGGACTACGAAGTTACAATCGCGACAAATCAGGGCGTGGAAGTGTTTACGTCCGGCGTCGAATCCGGACCGAGAAACGAAAAAACCGGCCAGACGTTCACCGCCACTTCGCTGCGTGATTTTGCGATTCTTGTCGGACGCGGGTTGAAGAGTGAACACACTGAAGTTCAAGGCATCAACATCCGCTCGATCTACCTCGCGGATCACGAACGCGTCGGGAAACGCGCGCTCGTCGTTGCCGCTAACTCGCTCCGCGTGTTTACGTCGCTGTTCGGGCAGCTTCCGTTCAAACAGATCAGCATCGCGGAAGCTCCTCTCGTCGCGGGACTCGGCAGTTGCGAGTTTTCAGGATTCAACATCATCGCCAGCGCCTTTTATGTCGACTTCGACTCTCCGGCTGTGCGCAATCTGCCCGAGATCATTCGCGAACAGAGGCCATCGGTCGAGGAGAGTTTGGAGTGGGCTGTCGCTCATCTCGTCGCGCACCAGTGGTGGGGCGCAGCCGTCGGGAACGATCCCGCCCGCGAGCCGCTGTTGGATGAGGCACTGTCGTGCTGGTCGGCGCTGCTCTATTACAAGAACACTTACGGCGAGCAACGCGCCGAGACCGTTCTGAACGATCAGGTGCGTGGTGTCTATCGTCTCTACCGGACGTTTGGCGGCGACGACATGGACGCAAATCGCCCTTCACGCGACTACCGCAACACGTTCCAGTACGCCGCGATCGTCAGTGCCAAGGGAGCGCTGATGTTTGTGGATCTGCAAAAGAGCATGGGTGAAGAGAAGGTCTTCTCGGCGCTCCGCAAATACTATCAGGCAAACGTTTACGAAATTGCGCAACTCGAGGATTTGCGCATCGCCCTCGTCGCCGAAGCTCCGGTTGAACAAAGGCGATTGATTGGACGTACATTTACCCGCTGGCTCACGGCTAAGCGAGGCGATGAAGACATCGCGACCCCGGATCAGGAGCTGGCAGCAACACTGGGTATCACCACGAGACAAGCTCCCCAAAAGTCAGGTGATAAGAACGCTTTTAACGCACTGGCTAAAGTGGGAGGATTTTTTTGGCGACAAGTAACGCGCATTCGCTGAAGATGAAGCCATTCAGGTTCGATGAGCTTGCTCTCGAACGAAATGCTGAAGGAAGTCACGTAGACAAGAGCCTGGAACGTCTGAGCTGGCTGATGGACGATCTGTTCCGCGTGCCAGTGCTCGGTTGGCGTTTCGGGCTCGATGCTTTGATTGGTCTGATTCCGGGTCTCGGCGACACCGCCACGTCGCTCGTTTCCTTCTACATACTAGTGGCAGCCGTTCGCTATCGTGTTCCGAAGATCACCCTGCTGCGGATGGGTCTCAACCTGGCCATCGACTACGTTGTGGGATCGCTGCCGGTCGTCGGCGATCTGGCTGATGCGTGGTGGAAATCGAATCACATGAATGTCGACTTGCTGCGCAAACGTGCGACTGTTTCGGCTGAAGAAGCACGTTCAGCTCGGATGAGTGATTGGATTTTTGTTGGCGGGATTATCGTTGGGTTAACGGCGCTGGGGTTCGCGAGTGCGGCTGTGAGTATTTATCTACTGGCGAAGCTGTTTACAGGATTAACAGGATGAATCGTGTTCATCCTGGCTAACTAGTCATTCGCTCAAGTGCCGTGTTGAGCATATCCAATCCGCGTTCACCCGCGGCAAAGCTTCTCAACTTTCCTTCGGCATCGAACAGGTAATACGCCGGCACAAATCCCTGCTCGTTCTGAAACGCGTCTTTCAGTTTGTGTTCGTTGTCGACTGCCACTGGCTCACTGATTCCATACTGGCTAATCAATTCGCGCACGGCTTCGACGTCTGTGTCCGCTTCGTAGCGCGGCATGTGAATGCCGATCACGCGCAGCCCCTGGTCTTTCTTTTCATCACGCCATTGCCCAACACGCGGCAAGTTGTCTTTGCAGATCCCGCAGCTCGCTGACCAGAAGTGAACGAGCGTCGGATGCCCCGCTGCCTCCTCCTCGGCGTGAGCCTGAGTGCCGCCAAACCATTCCGTTGCGCCTTCAAGCCGGGGCAACTGTGTTCCAATCTTCATCGCCATAGGTTTTTAGATCTGCACCGATCCAGGCCACAGATTACACAGATCGGTCTGTGTAATCTGTGGATGGAATTGATTAGTTCAGTGTTTTCTGGCCGGGCTTCCATTCAGCCTGGCACAAACCGCCGGTCTGCAAAGCCTGAATCACGCGCAGCGTTTCTTCAGCCGAACGACCAACGTTCAAATCGTGCACGACTTTGTAACGAAGAATGCCTTCCGGATCGATCACGAAAAGTCCGCGCAGTGCGATACCGCGGGTTTCGATCAATACGCCATAATTTTTCGCGACTTCCTTCGTTGCATCCGCTGCCAATGGATATTTCAGACCCTCGACTCCGCCCTTATCGCGTGGCGTGTTCAGCCAGGCGCGGTGCGAATAAACCGAGTCGGTAGAAATGCCGATGATATCCGCGCCGATGTCCACGAAATCCTGGTAACGATCGCTGAACGCCGTCAATTCAGTCGGGCAAACGAATGTGAAGTCGAGTGGATAGAAAACGAGAACGAGCCATTTGCCCTGATAATCCGAGAGCTTTACGGGCTCGTTGAGTTTCTCGATATTCTTCGTTGAGGCCATTTCGAAATCCGGCGCCGGCTGGCCAACCATCGCCTTCTCTGCTGCTACTGCTGTTGCTGACATTTATCCTCCGAGTTTTTTGATTTAATCCTGCTAATCCTGTAATCCTGTCCTCGACTTTGCTTTTGAACAATCCGGACAACGTCCTCTGAGCGTCAAATGAACCGAGTCAGGCTTAAACTTTGATTTTTGCGCCGCTGCCTGCATAAGCTTCGCTGCGTCTGGCAGATCGAAGTCGACCAGCTTCCCGCAATCGTTACAGATCGCGTGATCGTGACGATCGAGCTCGCGGTCGTAGCGGCTGGCGCCGTCGCCAAAAGTTATCTCGTAAACCAGGCCTGCGTCCTTCAGGTAGCGCAACGAGTTGTAAACGGTTGCGTAGCTGATACCGGGCAGACGTCGCCGCGCCGCCTCAAAAATGTCGCCGGCGGTCGGGTGGTCGTCTCGCTCCTGTATGACCTGGTACACCGCTTCTCGTTGCGGCGTGAGCTTAGTTGTCTGTTTTGCCTTCATCAAAAAGAATTTAGACTAATTCTAAATTGGTGGATTGTCAACCGCACTCCAAGGTTAGCGAATGACGGGATGCTTGTGTGCGAACTCGACGATGCGATCGACGTAACTTTCAAACGGCGGGCATTGAATTCCGTGGCCGGCAAGTAGCTCCGCGGCCTGGCTGGTGTCGTAGAGTTGGCGCACGAAAAAGTAAGGAACAGCGTGATGCGGCAGGCCTGTAATCCGGGGTGACGGCGGCAGCATCAGGAAAAATCGCACCCACTTCGCAGGGGCCGTAATCTTCGACTTGTGACCGTCAATCGATTTGGCGATCGTATTGAACAACTGATTTGTCGTCAGTGGCGACGGATCAGCCAGTTGCAACGTCTTGCCTATCGCTCGTTCATCAAAAGCGAGCGCCGCCATCGCATCGACCACAAAATCCACGGGAACCAGATTCAAACTCACCTTGTGATTGCCGATATTGATTGTCGAAAGCAAGCTCGGCCATTTCAGTAAGTAATGAATCAGAAAGTACACGCCGTCGTACTTCCCTGTCTCCCCTGTGTGGGAATCTCCACAAACCACCGACGGCCGGTAGATCGTGACGGGCAGTTCCGCCTTCGCCGAATCGACTTCCAACTCTGAAAGATACTTCGACTCCTCGTAATAGTTGCGATAACCTGCCTCGTGTCGCAGCTCCGACTCGAGAATCACTCCCTCGCGTTTCCCGGCAACGTAACACGTCGAGACGTGATGAAACTGTTTCAGCTGCGGCAGCGAACGCGCCAAGGCGACCACATTGCGTGTGCCACCGACGTTGACGCGCATCGCCACATCTTCAGGCACGGCGAGATCGTAAACTGCCGCAAGATGAAAAACGCGCGTTGCTTCCTCCTGGACCAACTTCAGATCCGATGCATTCAATGCGAGGTTCGGCTCTGCGATGTCGCCTTCAACGAACTGAAAGTCAGCGACGCTTCGTCCCGTAAGTGACGCAATACGGTCGATCTCTTCATGCGCGCGCGTCAGCAACGACGGCTGCACGAGCAGAATGAAATTACACTTCTTCCGCGCGAGACGCTCCAAGAGCCGGTTCGCAATAAACCCCGGGAATCCTGTTATGAAGAATGTCTCTCTATCCGGCATCGACTACCCTGAGTATAATTCACCACTAAACTCATATTCGAGGTTACAAGCATGAACCCCCGTTTGATGTCTCCGCGCCGGACGGCGCTGGCTTTGGTCCTCTTCATCACCGCAATCTTTTCCATTGCTGCACAGGAAAAGACTCAGTGCAACATCAAGGTCACCTTGCTCCAGGTTAACGACGTCTACCAGTTTGCTCCGGTGGATCAAGGCAAAAGCGGCGGACTTGGCCGCGTTCTGACACTCACAAAATCTATCCGGCAACAAAATCCGAACACGTTATTCATGATGGCGGGCGATACCATCTCGCCGTCAGTCGAGTCGATCACTTACAAAGGTGCACAGATGATCGAGGCGTGGAATGCCATTGGTCTCGATTACGCGACGTTCGGAAACCATGAATTCGACTTTGGACCAGACGTGTTGCAGGAGAGAATAAAGGAATCGAAGTTTTCGTGGATCGCGGCGAATGTGATCGACACGCGTACCAATCAGCCTTTCGGTGATGCGAAGCGGTACGTGGTGCGAGAGTTTGGCGGTGTCAAAGTCGGACTCTTCGGCCTGGTGCTCCCTGAAACGAGGATCACTTCCAAGCCCGGCCCGAACGTCGAGTTTCGGAATGCCTGCGACACCGCGAAGGAGCTGGTATCGGAGCTGCACGGCCAGGGGGTGAAAGTCGTGATTGCCTTGACGCACCTCTCGATGCGCGAAGACAAGGAAGTCGCACGTTGTTCGGGCGTCAACGTGATTATCGGTGGTCACGAACATACGTTACTCGAGTCGCACGCGGGAAACGCGCCGATTTTCAAGATGACTTCCGACGCGCGCGAGCTCGGACAGATCGACTTGAACATTCTGCCCACGGGTGAGCTCGATAGCATCGATTGGAAAGTGATTCCCGTCGACAGTACGACCAAAGAAGCGCCTGAGTTCGCGGCAATCTACAAGAAATATTCCGGGCTGTTGACTCAGCTCGCAAAACCCGTCGGTAGCACGACCGTCGCCCTCGATGCACGCAGTGCGGAGAATCGCCAGCGTGAAACCAATGTCGGGAACTTCATTACGGACGCGTTCCGCAAATTCACGACAGCCGACGTGGGGTTCATGAATGGCGGCTCCGTTCGCGCTGACAACATCATCGGACCGGGAAAACTGACGGAGCGAGATCTGCTGTCGATCTTGCCATTCAAAAATAAACTCGTGAAGATCGAGGTGACGGGCGCAACGTTGCGCGCAGCGCTGGAACATGGCGTGAGTCGCAGCGCTGAAGACTCGCAGCCCGGAGGTTTTCCGCAGGTGTCCGGAATCAAGTTTTCTTTCGACGCAAGCCGCCCACCCGGATCGAGACTTGTCGACGTGAAAGTAAACAACTTGCCTCTAGATGATGCGAAGAAATATACGCTGACTACGACAACATTCATCGGGCTCGATGGGGGTGACGGGTATTCGATGTTCAAGGGCGCAACGGTGGTAATTCCGCCGGAGCGATTAGCAACTGACGCGGATACAGTCAGAAAGGCACTCGGTCCACGAGCAATTGCTCCAAAGGTCGAAGGACGCATCAAACGTCTCGACGTAGCGCAGAAGGCAAGCACAAACTGTAATTAATTTATGAAGTTCGACGACGTAGCAGAAGCAAAACGCTACGAAGCAAATCAGCTTTTCCATGAAGCTTACGAGGCGCAGCTCGCGAATGAGTACGACCGTGCTATCGAGCTCTACCAGCGTTCGATCGAGACTTACCCAACTGCCGAGGCGCACACGTTTCTCGGTTGGGTTTACAGTTTTCAGAATCGTTATGACGAGGCGATTGAGGAATGTTTGCAGGCGATTCGTGTCGACGAAACGCTCGGCAATCCTTACAACGACATCGGGAGTTACCTGCTGGCGAAGGGGGATCCGTACGGCTCAGTGCGCTGGTTCAAGCGTGCGCTGTTAGCGCCGCGGTATGAGTCGTACGCGTTTCCGCACTTCAATCTGGGTCGTGTTTATGAAACGCGACGACGATTCCTCGAGGCTGCAAGGCATTATGGGTTGGCGCTCGAGCAAAAGCCCGATTTTACGGAAGCAGTAGTCGCGCTGAGAAGAATGCAGGAAAGATTGAATTAGCCACAAAAAAGCACAAGAAGCACAAAAATGCGATTTGACTGATTATGTGCTTCTTGTGCTTTTTTGTGGCTAAATGAGGATTGCCATTTTCTCACCATGCTCGTCGACGGCGACGTAGATCACTTCTGCTTCCGTGACGCGCACGCGTTCACTCTTCCCCAGTCGTTCAACTTCCACGATCACACGAACCGTTATTGAAGTCGTCCCGACGCGCACGGTCTCGCAGTAGAAACTCACCAGATCGCCCACGAACACAGGTTTGTGAAAGATTACTTCCTTCATCGCAACCGTGACAAAGCGTTCCATGTGCGTGTGACGATGCGCTTCGATCGCGCCCGCGGTGTCGATGTAACTGAGAATAACGCCGCCAAAGATCGTTCCGCGTGAATTGGTGTCACGCGGCAGGAGAGTGATTCGGATGGCCGGGTCTGTGTATTCGTGCATGGTAGCTATCGTAACGAGGAACAAATAAACAGACAACGGTGTCTAACCCGCGCTCCCCATCGACGCGCCTGGCAGAAAGGTCGTGAGACGATGATTATCTTTCCACTTTGCTTAGACACATTGGTCCTGATCAGCTTCCTTCAGGAAACGAATACGAACTTTGAAGATCTCGGAAAGCTGCTACTCGGCGGGGTTGTGGCAGCGATTGTAGTCGCCGTTGGATTCACGGTTGTGAGATTTCGGCTGCGAGATAAAAAGCCACAGACGTCGCCCTTTATCAGTATCAGTTCCGACAAAGATTGAGCCAAGGATTTTACCCGTATTGCGCCGCGGTCCAGTCTGTAATCGCACGCTTCAGTGCGTCCAGGCCGTTGTCAAAGAAGTGTCCTGCGCCCGGAACGACCACCAATCGAAGGGCCGTATTTTTTTCGAGTTCTGCCGCGAGTTTTCGTACGCGTTCGACGTCGCCATACTCGTCGCGTTCTCCGTGGACCAGCAATAGCGGCTTTCGACACTCTGCAAGAAAACTGAAGTCGTACTTGTCGAGCGGTGTGCCGATGCCGATCAGGTACTCAACACGAGGGTCGTGAATTCCGACTTCGAGCCCGACTCTGGCCCCGAAGGAAAAGCCACACAGAGTTATCGGTTGTGCTGGGTATTGCTGTGAAAGGTAGTCGAGACCGGCACGAACGTCGTCCTGCTCTCCACGTCCATCGTCGTGGATGCCGGTACTCTGGCCAACTCCACGAAAGTTGAATCTCAGGGCTATTAGTCCGGCATCGTTCAAAGCAGCAGCGGCACGAAACACAACCTTATTGTGCATCGTGCCGCCGCCGAGTGGATGTGGATGTAGGACCAGCGCCACCCCTTTGGGCGAACCTTGGCGAGGCTCTTTCAGAATTGCTTCTAACTGGCCGTGCGCTACAGGGATAAAAAGATTGCCGGCTGGATACATCAACCAAAATCCGTCTAATCCGTGTTCCCTAACCTAGCTCGCTTCTTCGCTGGCGGCATCTGACTCACCACCCGCACCTTCTTCGCCAGTCTCTCCGCTCGACATCACGTTATCCGGCACATCTGACTGTGCAGTCGGCGGCGGTGGAGCTACAGATGCTGATTTCCTGGCTGCCCTCTTCTTTGTAGTCTTCTTCGCTGTCTTTTTGGTCACTTTCTTTGCGGCTTTCTTAGTGGTCCCTTTCTTAGCGGCCGCTTTCTTCGTGCCCTTACCAGCTTTCTTCGACGACTTTTTGGTTGCCTTTGCAGATTTCTTAGCGCCACCTCGGGACTTCGATTTTGACGCGCTCTTCTTTGTTCCCTTACCGGCACCTTTGCGCGCGCCTCTGGACTTCTTGGTTCCTTTTTTGGCTGCCATTGCCTTCGCTCCTTTTGAATTTT
>JBKPPU010000387.1:0-5633 GCA_046733695.1 Acidobacteriota bacterium | reverse complement strand
AGTGCTCGGCGAGTCCGGCGAGAAACTGCAAGTGATTGCTGAGGTGCTCCGCATCGAGCGACATCCTGGTCACCCGCTCGCTGCCTTGCAGCTACTCGGCGAAACTGATGAGTGGAGAGGTCTCGTTTGGGAACCGGCCGCTCCACGTATAACCCCACCCCCACCACCAGAAACAGACGGCGAAGAAGAGGAAGTCGAAAACGATAACGACCTGACTCACTAAGGAAAGTTGAAGATGACAAATCCCCACGATGATTCGTTGCCATCTCACGATCGCAGACGGTATCCGCGGTACTATGTCACCTCGCGATTGACTCTGGCCCTCGAAGACGAAAGTCTGAAGGAGTCGATCGGGATAGGTGAACCGCAGGACATCAGTCTGGGCGGCTTGCGAGTGACGAACCTTCCCTCATGTCCTAACGTTAAGATTGGAGATCAACTCGGGATGTTGTTGCTGGACGGTGATGATGCATTGTCCCTGGCGGGTGAAGTGGTGCATCATTCAACGCCCGACACCTTTGGAGTCGTGTTTCGGGAGTTAAGCAATCAGGACCAAAAAGCGGTGGGCGACTTGATCGGACGGTTGCACGCGCGACTATAAGACTCAGTGAATCGACAAGTAACCAAAGATACTGCGGCTACAGCGGCCAGGGCAGCGGTGGAGGCTTATGGACCGTCGACGCGTGTCGTGCTGCGCATTATTTTTGTCGTGCTCGCCGTACTTGCCCTGCTTTGGGTGATTGCGAAAATCACCGGGATCATCCTGCTGCTCGTACTCTCGATCTTTTTTGCATATCTTGTCTCACCGCTAGTCGAGTTTTTACGGCGACCAAGAACAATTGGCAAACGCGAAATCGCGATTCCCAAAGCAGCTGCCATTGCCCTGTCATATTTGCTCATTCTGGCGGCGATCGTGTTTGCGGTCCTGGTGGTCCTGCCAAGTCTCAGCAACCAATTTCCTGAGTTTGTGGATCAGGCGAAATCCTACTGGAGCTCGCTCGCGATAAAGACACAACAGCTCATGGAATACTCTCGTTTGCGCCGGCTTCCTGGACCGGTCGTCAATGAAGTGAACAAGGCAGTACCACTAATCGTCGAGAAAATTGGATCGACTGTCACTGAATTCGCGACCGCAGCGGTCGGATATGTTGTCTACATTCCATGGTTGGTATTGATTCCGATTCTCGGGTTCTTCCTTTTGAAAGATGCCGAGAGCTTTCGTCGCTCAGCATTGCTGATGCTTCCGCGAGGGCGTTGGCGCTGGCGTGGAGACGAGTTCTTCCAGGACATTAACAGCACGCTCGCCGCGTACATTCGTGCTCAATTAACCGCGTGTTTGTTCATCGGTGTCGTGTGCGCGCTGGGTTTCACGTTGCTCGGCTTGCCGGGCAGCCTGGTTATGGGAGTCCTCGCGGGTTTCTTCGAATTCGTACCGCTTGTTGGACCAGTCAGTATCGCGATCATGGCCGCGCTGCTCGCGATGTTTCATGCTGGACCCTTTAATGCTTTTCTGGTGCTGTTGTTTCTGGGAATCCTGCGCATTGTTCAGGACTATGCGATTTATCCGCGGTTGATTGGCCACGGCATTCACCTTCATCCCCTGGCTGTGATTTTCGCGATCCTCGCCGGCGAAAAACTGGCCGGCGTGGCGGGAATCTTTCTGGCAATTCCGGTTGTTGCGATTTTGACAGTCAGTTATAAACACTGGATGGAGCATCGCGGCAGTGAGGGAATTGCGGATCTGCTCGAGGCGGCGAGCCCGGCTGATGCCACTAAAGTCGCCGAGCTCGCTGCACAAAATGTTGAGGAGCTTCACTCCGACTCGACACCTGAAGAAATGACGCGCGTTCGGCCGGATTTGACTACGGGTGAGTTGAAGATGCCGGAAGTCTAATCCACAGATTACGCAGATTATTTTATAGAATCTGCGGATGCCTGTTCCATCAAGCTCACAAATCGCCGAAAGTGATGTTCCGCGTCGTGTGGTCCAGGTGCGGCTTCAGGATGGTACTGCACTGAGATCACCGGCAAGGTGCGGTGACGCATTCCTTCCACGCACTGATCGTTGAGATTGATGTGCGTGACTTCGACTTCCGGCGGCAGACTTTCAGCACTGACTGCGAAGCCGTGATTGTGCGAAGTAATCTCCACCTTCGGGTGCGACAACTCTTTAACCGGCTGGTTGCCGCCACGATGTCCGAAGACCAGCTTGAACGTACTCGCTCCAAAGGCGCGTCCGAGCAACTGATGTCCAAAACAGATCCCAAATGTCGGCACTTTGGCTTTCAGCAGTTCACGAATCTCGGCGACTTCCTTGTTCATCGACGCCGGATCGCCCGGTCCATTCGACAGGAAAATACCGTCGGGTTTGAAGGCCAAAGCTTCGGACGCCGAGGTTGAGGCGGGCACTACCGTCGTGCGCACGCCGAGTTGGGCCAGTTCGCGCAGAGAGTTTCTCTTGACGCCGAAATCGTAGCAAACGATGTGAAAGCGTTCTTCACCTTCGGCTGGAAAGTCGTAAGGTTCGCTTGTGGTGACGACGCTCGCCAGTTCGCGGTTTTCCATCGGCGGCGATTGGCGTGCCTTTTCAACCAGACTCTTTTCGTCGAGGTCGATAGTGGAAAGACACGAACGCATCGCGCCCTTGTCGCGAATGTGACGCACGAGCGCGCGCGTGTCGATGCCTTCGATAGCGACGATGTTCCAACGTTTCAGGTAATCATCGAGACTCTCTTCGGCACGCCAGTTCGACCTGATGCGGCTCGCCTCACGCACGACAAAGCCTTCGACCCACGGTCGACCTGATTCCGAGTCGGCTTCGTTGACGCCGTAATTGCCAATCAGCGGATAGGTCATGCAGACGATTTGGCCGGCATACGACGGATCGGTAAGCACCTCCTGATAGCCCGTCATCGAGGTGTTGAAAACAATCTCGCCGCACACTTCGCCTTCGGCCGCCCACGACCGACCACGAAACGTACGACCATCTTCAAGGGCTAACAGAGCTGGCTTTTTGTTCATCTTGTAAAAGCTATTGACTGCTCTTAATAAACTGCTGCGCTTCATTCAGCCAGCGTTTGCTGGCTCGATATTTATACGCCGGAGCGGTTTTCACCGCTTCAATACACGCCTGCATCAAGCTCGTCGCTTCACGCTTGTGACCAAGCCCGGCATGCGCGCGCCCCATCAGATACAAACCCTCCGGATCTGACGGCCGGTGCTCGAGAAACTGATCCAGCGCCGTGCGCGCATCTTCAAATTGCCCTGCTGCGATATACGTCGCGGCTACTTCGCGCCAAACCTCGTGCTGCGAGTGTGCCGGATTTCGCACCACAACGTGCTCGAAGTTTTGAATCGCGTCGGCGTATCGCTTCTGCTGGCGCGCAATTCGTCCTAACTGATAGCTCGCATCAATCTCCTCCGGATCGATCTCCAACGCCCGTTCAAATCGTTGGCGCGCCTGGTCGAACTCACCTCGGCTCTGATGAATTAACCCGAGATTGTAATGCGCCGAAGCGTCCGCCGGATTCAACGTCGCCGATTCGAGATTCTGTTTGAACGCTGCCCGCGCACGATGGCCGCTTACGATGTCGCTGAAGTAACCGCGCAACAGGATAAAGAGGAAAAACAACAAGAACGGCGACCTTGGCAGTCCCGACAGCAAAGCCTCGATGATTGGTCCAACAACCACCGCCGCAAAACCACCGATAAAGGTCACACCAAACGCTCGGATGAACGACATCCTGAACGCGTCTTTCACGCCCAGGACAATTCCGGCGGCAAAGATCATGAGCCGGGGAATCAGGAAGAGTTGCTGAGCAAGTAAACCCGGATTGCTAAACAACATATCCGCTGCAGCCTGAGACTGCGGATCCCCAGGCAACATCGCGCGTGTTTGATCCTGATGCTGGATCAAGCTCGCGACCTGCATCTCCTGCGCTCCGGTATAGTGAAGCAACGCGGCAATCAGGATGGAAAAGATATTTGCGGCGGTGAGGACATAAAACATCGTCGCCGCCACCGGCGCATACTCCTGCGTGATGACAACGCGAAAACTTCCACGCCGCTCAAACATGTTGGCAACTAAAGTGAGAATCGGAACGAGGACGACCGCGACCAGAGCCACAAACTTCGCGGCGTCGAAAAGTTCGTGATAGACGCCGCCGCCCGATCCAATAGTCGGAATGCCCGCAAACTTTTTCGTTATAACTGTATAGGCAAATTGACCGAGGAGGCCGATTACTGCCACCGGCGCCAGTGAGCCGCGGTCGCGCATTGCCCGCATACCGCGCACCGGAGCATAAAAGATCATCAGCAGGAAACGCAGCCAATCAATCATAAGAGCTTCAAGGCTATGGAGAACCCTCGCCCGGTACGAACGGTTGCGGCGACGGTTCACCCGTCGGGTCGTTCTGATCGTCGAGGGGCTGGCGATACCCCGGCGAGAGCTGGACCGGCGCCGGAGTAAGGTTCTCGTGGTGTATCACGCTCGCCGCCGTCAGTGGCCAATAACGAAACAAGGCTTTCCCGTAGATGTATTTCTTGGGCACGAGCCCCCAGATCCTGGAGTCGCTCGAGTTGTCGCGATTGTCGCCCATTACGAAGTAATAGTTAGCCCTCACCATCGTCGGCGCCTGACTCCGGTGTGAAAGATTCAACCGCGGGTCGAGGTAATCCTCCTCGATATCCTTGCCATTTACCCGCACAATTCCTTCGTGTACTTCAATGACATCTCCGGGCAAACCGATGACACGTTTGATGTAACTCTTTGAGGGATCGTCCGGAAACCAGAAAACCACGATGTCGCCGCGGTCAATCTTTGGCGCCCAACGATACTCGTCGTAGTAGATCAACTTATTGACAAAGATGCGTTCGCCGTCGTGCAAACGAGGCAACATCGAGGTGCCTTCAACTTTAACGGGCTGTACGATAAAGACTACGACCAGCGCCGCAATCATGAGTGCGAAGATCAGATCGCGAAGTAGCAGCCGCGCTTCCGACCACAGATCGTTTCGCGACTCATCTTCAGGCTTATGTACCTGAATATCTTTGTCGTCGTCGACGTGAACGCCGCCGAACGGGGGTGGTCTGCGCTTACGAATTCCAAACATAATCAACCACTTTTCCTAACGGTCTGGAGGTTAGCTTAATCGGTGTATCTGTGCAATCGGCGAATATGCATTTCCGCTTTCCTTGACAGGGTTTAGCGGCGGTCTCTATCATCCTCGCCTGCATTTTTGCAGCCCACGGACAGCGTCCGCAGGTGCAGCAGAAAGGAGCCCCTAGGACGTGATCAAGTTAGACATCATCAACCGCGTTGCTGACAAAACCGGCGTACCGAAGATGAAAGCCGAACAGGCCGTCGAAGCTCTTTTCCATTCGATGAAAGAGGCGCTGACCAGACGTGAACGGATTGAGCTTCGCGGATTCGGCGTCTTCGTGGTGAAGCCGCGGAAACGAGGCGTCGGCCGCAATCCTCGAACGGGAGAAGAGGTCGCCATTCCATCAGGCAAAACGATTCGCTTCAAGCCGGGCAAGGAACTCCAGTCACACGATGACGGCGATAACGAGCTGGATGATTCGAACGACGACGAAGACGAGTTTTAGAACTGAGAAGAAAATAAGGGTTCACT
>JBKPPU010000386.1:0-25697 GCA_046733695.1 Acidobacteriota bacterium | reverse complement strand
GGAAAACAAGGCGCAACGAATTTAGCTCGCGGACGGGCTCAGAGCACCAAGGTGGTAACGTTCTGTTGCGCCCTGCAGTCACCATTCTATAGCCGTGTCAAGCTGAGGCTATAACTTGCATGCTTCAACATACAAGGTGGTACTGACTGTGTCCAACAGAGGGATCTCGAAGTTTTGAGGCCAACGCCGGCACGCTAAATGGTTTGGGCGGCGTTGCAGAGCCGCTCCTTCATATTACTCATACCGCAGCGCGACTAGCGGATCCACTTTTGCCGCCCGCCGCGCCGGCAGCCAACACGCAATCAGCGCGACGAGCACCAGCAACAAAGCAATAACAATCAGCGTCAACGGATCGCTCATCGTAACTCCGTAGAGTTGTTGCTTCATCCGTTGCTGCCATGTATCCGGTCCAAAATATTTACTGTTCAGCAGACGCACCAACGCATAACCAACCAGCACACTAATCGAAAGTCCCACGAGCACCAGCCTCATGCCTTGCCAGACCACCAGCGAGATCACATTCCATACTTGCGCCCCAAACGCCATGCGAACGCCGATCTCCTGAGTCCGCTGGCTGACGGAGTAAGCGAGCACGCCAAAAAGTCCGATGCCCGCGAGCACCAGAGCGAGGGCGCCGAAGAAAGTAAACAAACGCGCATAGAGTCGTTCCGGTGAGAGTGTCTTTTCTGATCTGGCAGACTGAGTGTCGACGTCAGTGACGGGCAGATTGTTATCCAGATCGCGTACGACTTCGCGTACTTGAGCAGTCAGCGCCGTTGGATCGTTTTCACTCCGAAGGGCGAATTGCATCCCACCGATTTCCGTAGCTTCCTGTCGCCACGGCAAGTAAAGGAGTGGCTCAATCTGCTTGCGCTGACTCTGATATTTTGTGTCTGCAACGACTCCGACAATCTCGACTTCAACCTTGTTGTAGTTGAGGGTGACATGTTTCCCGAGAATTTCTTTATTTGGAAAGAACTGGTGTTGAAAAGCTTGACTGACGATCGCTACCCTGGGGGCGTGACTATCATCCTGCGTCGTGAACTCGCGTCCACGCAACAATGGAATTTCCATCGTCGCAAAATAGTTTTCACGGATCACCTGCTGCATGGTTTGGCGCTCAGGCGCAGTCCCCTCAACTTCACCGGGTAAGAGAAAGTCGAAGTAAAAGTTGTCGTTCGCAATTAGTGGAACTTGCATGAAGGTTGCTGAACGCACCCCGAGCATATGGTCAAAGCGATCGAACAGTTGCTCATAAAAACGCAACAGTTGTTCGTCCTTGTAGCCATTTAATTGTGGCTGCACCGCGAATACAAGAAGGTTTTCCTGATTAAAGCCGAGGTTGACCCGTTGGAGATTGTAGAGTGTTCGGATAAACAAGCCGGCGCCGGCTAGTAACAGTGCCGAGACTGCGACCTGTACGACCAACAAGCTTTTGCTCAAACGCGACATGCTGCCCGTTGTACGCCCCGCTTGCTTCAACGTTGAATTCAAGTCGAGACTTGTAGCTCGCCAGGCTGGAGCCAGTCCAAACAGCACACCTGTCAGCAGTGACACCGCGAGGGTGAATGCGAGCACACGCCAATTCAGACTGAGTTCAACGCCACTCGGCAGGAGTCCATTGTTGTCGTTAGTGAATGCACTTAGAGCGCCTTTGAACCAGAACGCAAAGAGAATCCCAACAACTCCGCCGAGTGTTGAGAGCAATAAGCTCTCAGTCAGTAGTTGACGAATCAGACGCCAGCGGCCGGCACCCACAGCGAGTCGTATCTTGATCTCGGGGCCACGCAACGCTGCCCGCGCCAGAAGTAAGTTCGCGAGATTGACACAGGCAATTAACAGAACCAGTGCAACAACGATAAAGAGCCCATAGATCGTAGGTGCATACATCTTCCGCCTGTCTAACATTCCATGGCTGCCGGGTTCGGCGATCAATCGCGGATAATCTCTCGGTTCGATTTGTGCGGGTTGATTGCTCTTGCGAGGCGGAGGCATTGCGGCGAGAGCTGAAGTTTGAAAAGCAGTGTTCAGACTTTCGCGCGCTTGTTCTTGAGTGGCTCCAGTTTTGAGCCTGCCCATCACATTCAGCCACCACACACCTGGTTTGGAAGCTGTTCCCAGTTTGGAGCGTTCGCCTCGTAGCTGTGGCTCTGCAGCGAGTGGGATTGTAATGCTGGGTTGATAACCAACTTGAAGTGTGCTGTTGAACGCGGGTGGCGTGACGCCGATGATGGTGAAAGACTGTTGATTGAGTTTGAGTTGTTGACCGATGACAGAAGGGTTTCCGGCGAATCGCACTTCCCAGAATTGGTAACTCAGCATCACGACCGGAGCCGCATTCTTCTGGTCATCCTCAGTTATGATTCGCCCCAAACTCGGGTTCACGCGCAATCCGTTGTAGTAGTTACCTGACACGGCTTGCCCGTTAATAACTTCCGGCTGATCGCCCATATTAGCTGTTACTTCGGGAAGTGGAGCGAAAGCAAATACATCACTAAGTGGACTTTCCGTCGAGGCGGCTTGTGTCTTTTGCATCTCTTGAAAGACGTCATAGCGAAACAGTGAAAGACCTCTTTGACCCGGAGCCACATTGACGCTTGAAGTGCCACTCATTCCACTGTATCTGAACGTACGTCCAGACACCCATTCAAGGATCACCAGCCGTTCCGGTTCCTGAACCGGTAGAGTCTTGAGGAGCACTGCATCGACAACACTAAACAACGCAGTGTTTGCGCCGATACCCAATGCCAACGAGAGGATTGCGACTGCGGTCATGCCCGGACTGCGTCGCAGCATGCGGAGTCCGTAACGGAGATCGCGGAAAAAGGTTTCGATCCATGGAAGCGTGCGACCATCGCGGTAAGTTTCCTTGACCTGGTCCATGCCGCCGAATTTCCGCAGCGCAGTGTAACGCGCCTCTTCCGGACTCATTCCCTGGCGCACGAGGTCGTCGATCTGCATCTCGAGATGCGACTGGAGCTCAGCAGACATTTCGTCTTCGAGCTTCCGTTTCTGAAACAGTCCACGCAGTCTCGACAAGAAGATAAATAAACGAGTCATGGTTTATTTCTCCGAGGGGTTGAGAAAACGAGTCACGATTGCGGACGTGCGCTCCCATTCTTCTTCTTCCTGAGCCAACTGTTTCTTCCCGGCGGGAGTTATCGAATAGTACTTGGCACTGCGGTTATTCTCAGACGTGCCCCACTTGGTCTTGATCCAGCGCATCTGCTCGAGTTTCAAGAGAGCGGGATAGATCGTGCCCTGATTGAGCTCCAGCAGATCGCCGCTCACCTGCTCGATGCGGCGCGCGATACCGTATCCGTGTAGCGGCCCGAGTGTATCGAGTGTTTTGAGAATGAGAAGATTGAGCGTGCCGGGTAGGACTTCGTGCTTGCTGTCCCTGACCATGGAAAGAGTTAAGCCTCCTGTTGATAATCAACAGGAGGCTACTCTCGACTCATGTAGGTTGTCAACAGGTAGACAGCTTACGACTGACTTCTTACCACCCGCAGCAGGATCTGGGTGAACATGCCGCCAATCAGTTGAACTCCGGTCCCAAGCAATAACAGAAAGGCAGCCGCCACTGCCGGCATACCACAAGTTGCATGCCCGTCAGGGTACGCTCGATGGAATTCTGCAATCATCAATAATCGTGTAAACCAGAAAAAGAAAACGGCCGGAGCTAAGGCTGCGGCGATTGCAGCTACCCATCGCCGGACCCGGCTGAGCCTGAAATAAAGCAGAATTCCGAGCAGTTGTGGGAAGAGGAGAATGCCCGCCAGCAACATGAACTGCCAGATATCGCTCATAAGTGAGCCTCGGCGCACATTGAACCACAGATGGAACCGATTCTAAAAACAAATCTGTGTAATCTGTGGATTCAGACATGCTATAAGTGAGACGTATGTCAGACATTTGGCAAGATCTGCGTTACGCGTGGCGAACACTTCTGAGAAGCCGAAGCTTCGTCTTCATAACTACGCTCATGCTCGCGCTCGGGATCGGCGCCAACACAGCAATCTTCAGCATCGTCCTGACAGTGCTGATCCGCCCGCTGCCGTACGCCGATGCAGACCGAGTTGTCTGGCTTTCCAATCGCAACGCGGCGCTGGCTGTCAGTGGCTCCTTTCTAAACCCTGCCGACATCCTCGACTTTCGCGAGCAGAGTCAAAGCTTCGGGCAGATTGCCGCGTGGGGAACGCTGCCAGTCAATCTTTATGGCGCGAAGTCTCTCGAACGCGTTGAAAGCATTTACGTCACACCTAACTTCTTTCGCACACTCGGAGTACGACCTCAATTCGGAAGGGACTTTGCCGATAACGAACCTGAAACCAGCGTCATCATCAGTCACGGTTTGTGGCTGCGGCAATTCGGCGGCGATCAAAATGTCATCGGGAAAAAGATCACGTTTGGCTTAAACAGCGACGAGACCGACGTCATAGTTGGGGTACTTCCCGCGGAATCAAATTTTCCACCGCGCGTCGATGTCTTCACTGTGAGCGAGATCACACGACAGAATTCTGACTACCGCGGCGGCACACATAACTGCCGCACCATTGGCCGACTCAGACCCGGCGTCAGTGTCGAACAAGCTCAAGCGGAAATGAACACCCTCACGCAAAGACAGGCCGAACTCTATCCCGACACGAACAGGGATTGGCAGGTTCAAATTCAACCGTTGCGTGACTATCTTTTCGGCAACTCACGCGCGGCGTTGTTGCTGTTGTTTGGCGCGGTTGCGATCGTCCTGGTGATTGCCTGTGCGAATGTCGCGAACCTGCAACTCGGACGTGTTCACAGTAGACGAAGAGAACTCGCCGTACGGCTCGCGCTCGGTGCGGGACGCTTTCGCATCGTGCGGCAGTTCCTGATCGAAAACATGCTGCTCTCTGTTTTGGGTGGGATGCTTGGCGTGTTTGTCGCCGCTGCGTGTCTGGCTGCGGTGCGAGCGCTCGGTCCCGAATCGATACCTCGCCTGACGGAATCGGCGCTGAGCATACCTGCGTTCGGTTTCGCCTTCGCAATTTCATGTCTCAGCACGATCATGTTTGGCTTGTTTCCGGCCTTTCAGGCATCGCAACTGCAACTCAACGATGCGCTCAAAAACTCTCAGAGTCATGGATCGACTCCCCGAAGGTCCAACGCAGTTCGTCGCACTCTCGTCGTCGCGCAGATTGCGTTGGCGTTGATCCTCTTAACCGGCGCCGGTCTGGTCGTAAAGAGCTTCTGGCGATTGCAGGCTGTCGACTTCGGAATGAACAGTGAGCACCTTTTGACGGCCGGACTATCGTTGAGTTTTGCTGACTATCCAAACGGTGATCCGAGACGCACACAACTTTTCCAACGCGCAATCGAGACGTTGAGTACGTTGCCGGGTGTGACTTCGGTTGCCACGATATCGCATCTGCCGCTTGGTGGCCGCACGATGAGGCAGTCGTTTTGGATTGCAGGCGAAACGAACAAGAAGAAGCCCGACGAAAGAGTTGCCGATTACCGCGTAGTGTCGCCGTCGTTCTTTGCTACGACAGGTGTGCAACTCAAGAAGGGGCGTTTGTTCGACGGTCGCGATCGCAACGATACCCCTCAGGTATTCCTAATCAATGAAGCGTTCGCGCGGACGTATCTTAACGGAAGAGAACCCATCGGTGTTCGACTCGATGGAGACAACAAGTTCGTGAAAGGTGAAATTGTAGGAGTCGTCGCAAGTATCAAACATAAAAGCCTCGAGCTTGATGCCGAACCGGCGCTTTATGTTTCGTACCAGCAGTCTGCGACGTTTCCGATCATGAACTTCGTCGTCAAGACGACGACTGACCCGGCGTCGTTGATCATTCCCGCCCAACAAAGACTTCAGGCGCTGGATTCACGCGCGGTCGTATTCAATGTCAGACCGTTCGATCAGTTCGTCGCCGATGCCGTTGCGCCACGTCGCTTCAATTTGTGGCTCTTTTCAGCGTTTGGATTTCTGGCTGCGTTGTTAGCTGCGGCCGGAATCTATGCGACGATGAATTTCGCGGTCGTGCAGCGTCACAGAGAAATCGGAATTCGTATGGCGTTGGGAGCACAGAAGAGTGCGGTGATGAAGTTGATTCTGGGCGAAGGCGCAATCCTGGTCACTGCCGGACTCGTAATCGGCTTTTCCGCATCGTTGGCTCTGAATCAGTTGATGCAATCTCTTCTGTTCGGAGTGAGTGCGACCGATCCGTTGATCTACTTCTTCATGGCCACACTAGTGATTACCATCGCCCTCATCGCCTCCAGCATCCCCGCCCGCCGAGCAACAAAAATCGACCCCATCCAAACCCTACGCACCGATTGAACGTATTCCCTGGTTTAATTTGTGTCCGAGGATCAACAGCTTCTAAGGCGCTAACACCTTAAATCTTATCGGCTTGGCTTCCAGAATGTCGTTTGAGCTTAGTACTGTGAGGCCACTCGGGACGTCAGATGCTGCCGGCACAGGACTCAAAAAGGCAACTATCAAAGAATAGTCACCTGGCTCGATCTCATAAAACTGCAATGGAATCCGAATTTGCTGCTCAGACGACCTACCAGGCTCGATGGCCTGAAAATCGTCCTTGCTCCTAAGTGGTGGTGGAAAACTCTCTGCAATAAAATTGCGAGGAACCGTTCTGTTATTGGCGTCAAGAATAGAGATTCTGAAACCACCTATACCAAGCCCAAGGTGCTTAAACAGATAGATACGCGATTTATTTGTATTCTTGAGCCTGAGTTTTAGCGTGATGGAGCGCCTGGCTTGAAGCGTTTATCTCCAACAACTTCAACTGAGAATCGCACTCCCTTGACGAGAGAAGGATCTTGCCTTGGTTTGTTTTGTCCGTAGATCAAAAATGGGATCGCCAATAGAAGTAATAAGACTTTCATGTTATGAACCTGCAGCGGTAATCAATAACGAGTTTTGCGATGATCCGCAATCTCGGAGTTTTGAAATGAAATCACTATTTCTAATAATTTTGCTTCTCTCCCCTTTCCTTCGGATCTCAGAATTTCAAAAAGGCGCGACCGTGGATCCGCCGACGAGTGAATTCAAGTTGATCGTTCCCACTGCCGTCTGGGAAAAGATTTTCTTTGAATCAATTAATGAGCGCGCCCGCATCGCGAACCTGCAAAGTCTGAGAGTCGCACTCGCAAAAGACGATCTAGAGTTGCGGGTGTGGAATGGATTCGGTCTGACGGCGCTCGAGGGTTTGGTGCTTCGACGCCGCGCCGGAGCGTGGAGTGCTGTTCATTTAGAGGGCATCCATACCGGATTGCCCAAACGGGAATATCAAAAACAACTGTCAGAACCTAAATCAGGTTGGGATAACGCTTGGCGTAAGTTAATGGAAATGGGAATCACAACCTTACCGGATGCCGCGGCTATCGGATGCAGCACCACCATGCTGGACGGAATGAGCTACGTGGTCGAGTTTAACTATGAGCGCACTTACAGAACCTACCTGTACGACAACCCCAGCTACGCCAAATGTGAGGAGGCCAAACGAATGATCCGTATCGGAAACTTCATCGCCGAAGAGTTTGGTGTCCCCGAGATGGCCACTCGCGGCAAGTAGAACCTAGGTGAGCTATAAGCGTCCACTATTAGGTATTCAACGTTGTGCGCGTTGAAGGCGAGTAACAGTTCTTTGCAGTCTGGGCTCACTTGCTGAAGGGTTGTTCGATGCTAAACAAAGCTTGGTCAGAATCGGATAAAACTGTCAAAGCCTATTCTCTTGGAATGATAAAGTCCGTCTAGTCGCACCGTAGGAGCAAAAATCCCTTCTTTCTTCGTTACATCAACTATCGATTCCAGCGCCAATTTGCGATCGGTTGCACCAAAGAGCCTCAATAGTTTGTCCCGTCCACTTTCCCACTCCGGAAACAAATCAACCCATTGCAGTTCAGCGAGTTCGTCGAAGGGTACTTCACAAGCATCTAGTCTGACTGGAATCAAATAGGTCTCGTTTTCGGGAAATTCCCTAAAAACTTCCAGAGCGTCCCGAACCTCCCTCTGCACAAAACCTTTCTTCGCTATCGAGGTGGAAGAGATTAGAGCGATAAAGTAGCGACTCTTTCGAATCGCCTTTCTAATCTCACTCTTCCACTTAACTCCCGGTCTTAGGTTCTCGGAATCGAACCAGACGTCGACTCCAGCCGCCGTGAGCTCTTGGTAAAGGTAGGATGCAGTCGCTGCATCTTCTTTAGCATACGAGAGAAAAGCAAGATCATTTTCCGACATCACGAAGAGCACCGAAATTGATTCAGTTTCTTTCGACGTTAATAGGAGAAACTTGGCGAAACGTCAAGCAGGTAAGGATTGATACAATCACGCTTGAGCAATTTGGCAAATAGAACCAAGTAGGCCCAATTTGAGCGCAAGAAACGGAGTGTCAGGAACGAAGGGGTTGTCGTATCTTGAAGTCACGTATGTCGAGACCTGCGAGCATTAAGAGTGTTGCGGAACGAGTTGATGCGGTGGACTGGCGGCAGGTGGCCGAAGATCTCGATGCCGAGGGGAACGCCGTCGTCAAACACATCCTCTCACCGGATGAATGCGACGACGTTTGTACGCTCTATGACAGAGACGAACTGTTCCGCAGCACGGTGGTGATGGAGCGGCATGGGTTCGGAAAGGGAGAGTATCGCTACTTCAGATATCCGCTGCCGGATCTAATTCAAGATTTGCGCACGGAGATCTATCCTCGTCTCACTACTATCGCGAGTCGTTGGTATGAGGCGATGGGAATACACGTAAGATTTCCTGCTACGCACAAAGAATATCTTCAGCGTTGCCACGAGGCGGGCCAGAATAAACCAACGCCACTTATCCTCAAGTACGGAACTGACGACTACAACTGTCTGCACCAGGATCTCTACGGCGAGCACATCTTCCCGCTACAGGTCGCTGTGCTGTTGTCCGAACCTGAGAAAGACTTCACTGGCGGCGACTTCGTGATGACTGAACAAAGACCACGCATGCAATCGCGACCGATAGTTGTGGCGTTACGGAAGGGCGATGGTGTCGTGTTTGCCGTTCACCATCGCCCGGTCCAGGGTAAGAAGAGTGTCTATCGCGTGAACCTCCGGCACGGGGTGAGTCGCATTCGTTCCGGAAGCCGGCATACACTCGGAATTATCTTTCACGACGCAAAGTGAGTCCACTCGCTATTCAGCTTTCAGAGCAGACTCGATCGCGGACTTCAGAGTCTCATACGAGTTATCAGCGACGCGCTTGCCGTTGACGTAGAGTGTAGGCGTGCCGTTGATGCCGAGCTTTCGGCCGTCGACTATGTCGCGCTGAACCTTCTCAGCGAACTTGCCGCTGTTGAGCGACACATCGAAGCGAGCACGATCGAGACCAAGGTCAGTCGCATACTGTCTCAGCTTGTCAGAGCTCAGCGCGGATTGGTTACGAAAGAGTACGCTGGCGTATTCCCAGTACTTGCCCTGCTCGCGCGCGGCTTCGGCTGCTTCGGCTGCCTTGCGCGCGTTCGCGTGTTGGGAAAGCGGAAAGTCGCGCACGACAAGTCGCACACGATCGCCGAATTCGTTCACGATCCGATCGAGCACCGGATGCTGACGTGCGCAACTCGGGCATTCAAAGTCAGTAAACGCAACTACGGTGACTGACGCCTTAGCGCTTCCCTTCGTGGGTTGGTCGTCCGTTGCGATTGAGAAAACCGGCGACACTGGACCGGTAAGATTGATTTCGATTTTAGCGGCGCGTCGCAACTGCTCGGCGAATGCAAGAGTCGCTTCCTGATCCTTACTCTCCTTCAGGTATTGAATTATTTGCGGTTTGACCTGTGCGAACTCACCGCTGATCCGATCCTTGTTTTGATCGTAAAACGCCTGCGCTTGCGCGTCTGTTACAGGTGGCACTTTGGCACTGACTTCCGTATCGAGCAGCGCACGCGTGGTGACGCCCTTTTTCTGCGCTTCCTGGGTGAGCAGCGTGTCGTTAACTTTCAGCTCCAGGTCCTGCTTGCGTAATGCGTAGACCGCTTCCTGAACGTTGAAGATCAATGGACGCAAACTGTTTTCGATGTCAGCATTCGTGATCTGCTTGTCGTTTACGATCGCCAATACGCTTTTACGGTCAGCGGCGTTGAAAGACGGCTTACCGAGGACCTTGACCTGAGCCGCAGCGCGCAGCCGTTCGGCGAGCTTCTGGGCCTGTTCCTGCTGACGTTGATAGCGGAGATATTCGACGATGTCGTTCTTCGCATCCTTGAGTTCCGCCTTGATGGTCGACTTGTTCTGGTCGTAAAAAGCCTGCGCCTCGGCGTCGGTCGGCGGTTGGACCTTCGCTATGACTTCGTCTTTGACGAGTTGCGACGGGGTAACGCCGCGTTTTTTCGCTTCGCTTTCGAGAAGCATCGAGTCGATCTGTAGATCGAGTTCGCGCTGACGCGCTTCGACGACCTGCTGCTGCAACTTCTCGACTCGTGACCGTGTTGCGGGGCTCAGATCCTGCTTCGTGATCTTCACTCCATTTACCACGCTGAGTACTTCCGGAAGCGGCTTATCCTCGCATCCGCAATCCTCAACCTTTTGCGCAGCCAGCGGCGCACTTATTACAAACGTAAGGAGAACAACGAATAATATTTTCTTCATCATGATTTCCATTTCATCTATTGGCCACAAAAAGGCACAAAATGCACAAAATGATTTATTGAAATTTTCTTTATGGGCTTTTTGTGCCTTTTTGTGGCTACTGTCCTTAATTACTGACCCAGCCGTTCGAGACGAATTCTCTTTTTGCGGGGTCGATCGAAAGTACGTAAGCGCCCATTGCGCCCACGCGACGGTTCGGGCCGAAGGTAATGCTTGGAGTCACTCCGGTGTCGTACTCGTAGAGACCCTCAAGCGCAGTGATGAGCTTTTCGCGACTCAAATCTCTTCCCGCGCGTTTCAAACCTTCCGTGAAGATCTTCGCTGCGGCAAAAGCGTTTAGCTGCGACGCGACATGTCGATGCGGAAACTTGTACTTCTCCTCCAGTGCACGTAGTTCTGCCAGCCCCTCGGGTGCGACATCGTTCGGAACGCTCGGAAAGGAGAGGAAAACATGGTCCTTAAAACTCAGCGGCACTGACTTCACGAGATCTTTTTCCGCGAACGAGCCGAGAAGAAAAACGTGCGGCGTCCAATTCGCGGTCGCAGCCGCGCTGATAAATTCACCCTCGCCACTCGCACTCAAAAAGAAAACAGTCTCCACACCTTCCGACTTCAAAGCTGCAACGGTCGCCGCAGCATCGCTCGAGAAGACTTTCCTGGTGACGGAACTCCATCCCAGTTTTCGCGCCTGATCTTCAATCGCATTAGCCGCCGCTAAAGCGATTTCGTTTTCTGAATGCACAATTGCGAGTCGCGACTTTTTCAACTCAGGCTTTGCGGCTGCGAAGTTGAGCAGTGCGCGCGCTTGTTGACCGGCGCCAGGCAGCAAGTAAAAAAGATTGCGATTATTCTGCGCGCTCGTTTGCGTCAGTAACGTCACCGGTCCGAGAAAAGGAATCTCTGCGTCCCGCGTCACTGCGGCAAGCTCTTTATCGGCTCCGGCGCTCAGACCGCTGACAATGGAGAAGAAATCGCCATTCTCAATCTCCGTCTTCGTGTTGGAAGCCGTGGCGGCTGCATCAGCACCCGCGTCGATGGTTTTTAGCTCGATGCGACGGTTGTAAATTCCGCCTTTGTCGTTGATGTTTGCGAAATACGCAGCCAACACATCTTTCATCGCTGCGCCAATCTCGGCGAACGGACCGTCTTTCGGAATGATCGTGCCAACGGTGATCGTCGCATCCGTGAGTCCGGGGTCACGGTCTGTCTCAATACGTTTGAGATATGCGATCAGGTCTGCCATGTCCTCGCTCGACATCTGAAAGCGGGGCATTGCCACTGCTAGTTTGTTCCCAGCCGGATCCACGCCGTCGACCAGCGACTGCGCGAACAACTTTTCATCAAACGCACCGTGCTTCCGTCCGGATGGATGCGTGTGGCCGTAAGGCTTGATCATGTTGGACCACGTCAGGTTTCCGGCAGTCACACCGCCTTCGGTTTTGCCTTCACCACGCAGACCGTGACAACCGGCGCATGGCATCGTGGACGGCGGAACGTCAACATCGCCGAGCATGGCAACGATCGGTTTTCCTGACGGACTCTCGCCGCGGAGGTAAAGAGCCTTACCGCGTTTCTCAGCCGGCGTTAATCCTTTGCTAGCTGGCGCCTGCTGGGGCAGCGGCGCTGCGGTAACTAAATATACGCACACCACCGTAAGCGCGAATGCAGCCGTTAGCAGTCTTGAATTCACTCCGTACCACCTTTGTCATTAACGACGCTTTGCACGATCTGCACGAGTTCGGCGACGTTCGCCATCCCGAGCGCTTTCTTCCACAGCCCGGTCCGTTCGTTGCCGATTATGAGAACCGTCGTGTGATCGTCTTTCTTCTCCACGTACTGCCCGAGCTTGTAGAGTGCCCAGTCGAGGTTCTCTTTCTTTCCAGTCAGAAAAGTCCAACCAGCACCAGCATGAAACTTCTGCGAGTACTCCTTCAGCCGCGCGGGCGTGTCAGTGTCCGGGTCGACTGTGAGCGAAACGAGAAAAACGTCCTTACCGACGCGATCACCTAAAGCTTCCTGAATCTTTTCCATGTTGCGATTCATCGGCGGGCACACCGAAGTGCACGTGGTAAAGAAGGCGTTGACCACAACCGTCTTGCCTTTGAGCACGTCCGAATAAAAGTGAACCTTCTTGCCGTCCTGGTTTGTCAGCTCGACGTCGGTAAAGTACTTCGCGGCAGGCGAAGCATCGTTCGCAGTTGTCGTCATGTGCGAATGATCGTGCGGCTCTGCTGGTGGCGCAGGTTTCACTTGAGCGTTCGTCGTAAAAGCAGCCGCCGACAATATGAGTAATATGAAAAGTTGTCGTTTCATTAGTTCGATCCTTCAGCAACCGTAGTAGTGTTCTTGCCGGCAATAATGTTGTCGATGATTTGCACGAGCTGGCCGGTATTCGCCAGACCGTAAGTGCGCGTCCAGTTGTCGTGCGCGTCGTTGCCGATCAGTACCGTGGGCGAATGATCTTCGCGACGCGCGGAAGAGGCACCCAGAGCCCAGAGTAATTCGTCGACTTGTGGCTTGTTCCCGGTAACCAGAGTCCAACCGTCGCCGGCGTGGAATTTTGCTCCCCACGCTTTAAGCCGTTCGGGAGTGTCGGTCGCCGGATCGACGCTGATCGAAATAAAGCGCACGTCGCGACCGACTTTGTCGCCGAGTTCTTTTTGCACGCGAGCGAAAGTCGCGCCCAGCGGCGGGCAGATCGTCGTGCAAGTCGTAAAGATGAAGTTGATAACGACTGTCTTGCCTTTGACGAGATCCGTGTAGAAATGAATCTTCCGCCCGTCCTGGTCGAGCAGTTCGACATCCGGAATATTCATCTTCGGAGATTCACCTGATGAAACCTTCGTCATCAAGGCAGTGTCCGCTTCGTGCGGCGCGACGGCGGCTTCACTCTCAACCACTGGACGTAAATCCATCTTGCACTTCGGACACTTACCCTTCGACTTCGATTTCACCTCCGGGTGCATCGGGCACGCCCAGACTTTCTTGCTCTGCGTCGTTTTCTTCGCTGGAACACCGTCGCTGTGTGCCTCGTCGGTATGCGCCTGAACGGAAACAAACGCAAGCGCGCAAACCAGCAAGCTACTAATCAAGAGATTCTTCAAGTACATATCTTCTCCTTATGTAATCCACAGATTACGCAGATTTTTTGAGACAATCTGTGTAATCTGTGGATGGATCTACAACGACGTCGTCTGTAGCATCAGTTGAGGCAGTTGCCTGAAGCTCACCCCCTGCGAACGACTCTCGACGAACACCAGATACACACCAGTTTGCGGAACGTTTATGTCGAGCTCATAAACACCATCGCCGACTGAACGAGCAAAGTCGCGTTTCTGCCAGACTCCCGACGCCAACATCGTCAGCACGCGCACGTCCTTCACATCGCTCTTCGCTTTGGACGTTGTCGTGTCGACAAGCTTGAAGCGAAGCTTGTAGTTCTCCGCGACGCGCAGTTGCTGGTCCTTGTTCAAGTATTCGATTCGAAGCGCGACTTTCTTTTCGTGTTGAATGTCCGGGTTCGGTTTCGCCTCCGCGTTGAAGCAGTGCGTGATGCGCGGCGAGTCGAGCAGGAAAGCAACGTCGTAGATTCCGCTCTTCGGCAATTTGGTCGTGACGCTGTAAACGCCTGCAGTAACTTCGCGCAAAGATCGATCAACAACCATCACTGCGCGGGGCGCGCGGCGGTAGTTTTGAAGACTACCCATCGGAGCCGCCATGCCTTCCGTGTAGTAATAGATGACGCCGTCAGCCGGATTGCCGACTACCATCGAGTTTCCTTCCGGAGCAGGCACCATGATGTCGGCGATGCTGGCACCGGCCGGCGACTCGTCAGGCACGGTCTGGCCCGCGGGGAAATGCGCGATGTCGGGTTGTCCCGTCAGCGTGCTCAGCCGGATCATGTTGACGTCGGTCGAACCGGTTGCGCGAACATAGGCAAAGATGTCTGTGAACGCGATCTGGTCGGGACCTTTCTCAACACCGATGGTGTGCGCGAGACGATTGGTCGAAGCGTCGAAGACGTAGACGACGTTCTCTTTCGGATTTGGCGCAAAACCCCAACGGCCGCCTGGTGCGAAGCGCACGTTCTTGATCCCAGGCTTCGCTTGAATGCGCGTTGTGATCTGCTGGCTGCGTGTGTCGACGACAGTGATACTTCCGTCGGCCGCATTCACGAGGTAAAGCGCATTGGCAATTGACGAGAACGCCATCGAGGTAGCAGGCGCGCCCGTCTTCAGATCTTTGACCTTCGCGAGTTTCTGAATGTCGATAACCGAGAGTGTGCCGTCGACCTCGTTGGTGACGAACGCAAAGCGGTTGTCAACACTGAATTCGACTTCGTGATGGCCGTTGCCCGTTACGACCTGGCCCACCACCTTCAGCGTTGCCGTATCAATCACTGTCACGCCGCTCGACTCGCCGCCGTCGTTACCAACCCACAGGTATTTCTGATCGGGTTGCAAGCGAACACGTGAAGGCTTGATGCCCGCATCGATATTCGCGACGACTTTCCATGTGTTCGTGTCGACGACTGCGAGTTGATTGACGAGCGGCATGCTAACGAAAAGCTGCTCGTCGTTCGGCTTCTGAACCCAGTCCTCACCGGGACTCTTCAGCATCACGAGCGTCAAGAGCTTGCTTGTGCCAAAACCAAGCAGCGGGTCGATGACCGAGATGTTGGGTTCGTCGTTAAGCGCGAGCAGATAATAAGTATTCAGATCCACGTCAGGACGTGAACGAAGACTGCCCTGTAGAAATGACTGGATTTTTTCGCGGCACTGCTTCTCATCGGCGTCGCCATCGCGCTGGGCCAACCACACGGCGGGTTTCACACCCGAGAGCGGAGTCTTGCTCGCCTTGTCGTTAATCTTGAAGCGAACAACGGCTTCTTTTGCTTCCATCACCTCGGAAGACTTCCCCGATTCCTTGATCGGCTCGATGGTGAATTCGACCTCGACACCTTCGCGCTCGATTTTCTGTGTAGCCGGTTTCTCCTGAGCCAGGGACGGCGCCGCTGCAATGAGAAGCAGCAGAAAGGTTTTTATTAACTTCATGATCTGCTCCTGTAGTTAACGCGTAATCGCCTTCAGGTCGCGCATCGTGCTGCAGAACGATCTGACAGCTACGGAAGCATCGTTAGCGAAGTCGAGAATCGCGGTACGCAGCTCCGGTGACTCCTGAAAAATAAAAAGGGTGCGACCGTTGTTTTGCTTGATGTTGTCGATCTGAAAGCCGCGACACCGTAGAAAGCTGGTGAGCGTCAGATCGGTGGTTTGATACCGCGGAGTAATTTGGTCCGTGGGAGTTTTCATCGTTATGTGTTCGTCATGAGACTGTGAGTTCGAGATCATTAGACACCTCAGGCTTGCTGAGTGACTGGCCTGTTCGTGTACTGACGAACAGGCCCGTCCCAGCCGTGATTACAATTAAAAAAGCGATCTGAGATTAGTGAGCGATTAGAAAGAGTTTAGTTGCTGCAAGGAGCGCCTGTGCTTTGCGTTTGCAGGTCGTTAAGAGCCGCAATGATCGCGTCGCCATCGGTCAGAAGCTCCTGGCCCGTCGGACCGAGTGTCGGATCCTGGTTGAGTTTGCCGGCACTGATCATATCGTTAACTTTCTTCTGAAAGTCTCTGACCTTTGTGATCGAGTTGCAGAACTTGCCCTGGTCGAGCGTTAACGCAACGCCGTCGAGCTGACCCAGAAGACCGGGACGATCTTTCGTTTCGGCTTGCTTGCCGGAGATGGTGATGATCTGCACTTTACCTTTGAGCTGTGTGATCATCGACTGCACTTCGCTGACCGTTGTAGCCTGAGCCACAGGTGCGGCGACGAGCATGGCAACGGCAAATAAGATTGCGGCGAACGATATTTTCTTCATCATTGATTCAATAGCTTCCTTCATCAGTTTGGTTTAGCGCACGTGATTCCCATCGGGTCATGAACACGGCTTGAGTACGCGCCCTTCTTTTAGCAATGACCGTGCCTTGGCTGAGATCCTTGAAATCTTGCATATCTCAAAAAGAGGGTGTTCCGTGGTGGAACACTGACGACGAGCTTTGCCACACGATGTGCCACATAAAGCACATAAGGCACAAAAAGCACAGAATGGTTCGTAAACCATCTGTGCTTTCCTGTGCCTCTTTGTGGCTAACTATGGTGTCACGCGGAAGATGCCCCACAGTCCGTTGTCGAACTGGAAGGACGACTGCGTGCGGTAGAGATAATCACCCGACACGCCGCGTGCGCCACCCGCGCCGTTCATTGGAACAACTTCCATATGATTCGACGCGCCATGACCCTGCTGGGCTCCCTTCCACTCGGAGAGTGGATTGTTGCCGATCTGGGTCGAGTTGTTGATGTATGGCTCTTGCTGCCAGATGTGTCCATGAACCTGGAACACGTTGTTACGCGCGTGGCCATTTGAGTTGAGCACACGGAAACGAACCGGGGTTCCGGCCTTCGCCGTGAACACAGGAGTCACAGGGTCGCCACCAACCTGCGCGTTTGAGAGCGAGTTGGTGAAGTCGATTGCACGAGTCTGCTCGAGCGGAAGATCAGGCTCGTAGCCCATTCGCTTCCACATAGGCTCGCTGCGGTAGTTGAGTGCCTTCTGACCGGAGTCTTCCGCATCCTCTTCTCCCGCCACGTTCGGAACTGCAGCCGCATCGCCCGACAAATCACCACGACGCATGTTGATGTCAGTCTGGAACTGGAGAACGAATTCACGGAACGAGGTGCCGTCGGTCTTGGTGACGGTCGCCTGCGCGCGCGAGTTCGCGTCTTCAATCCAGGTAGCACCCTGCGGTTCGATGATGAGTGAACCGATGGCGCCCTTGTTCGAGTGCTTGATCGGGTCGGACGAGATCAGGTTGGTTCCACCGAACTCAATCGGCGTGGCCACCTTGGTCGTACCGCTCATGCGGATGTCACCCGCGTACCATTTGTACTTCACCGATTCACCCGGCTTGGCGGTTTGACGTCCATCGGGCGTATACGATTCGGGGTTACCGACGACGTTGAAACCGACGTTGGCGCCATCACTCGATACCACGTCGTAAGCGACGAGTTGCGGGTGCAGACCAACCTGGTTGGACGGCTTCACTTGATTCGCGTTGAATCCATCAACGATCATCGGCAGCGTGTTCCAGCCGGCGAGATCAGGAACATTAGCAGGTAACTGATTGAATAAGGTGACCTCAATACAGTCGCCCGCATTGGCTCTCAGCACGAGCGGCTCGACCGGCACACCGGCTTTGAGTTTGCCGGTCGCTGCATCGACGTCATTCGTACGAACGTAGAGAATCGCCGTTGGATCGTGCAGTACACCACCCTGGTTCGTACGGTTGTTGTAAACAAGAGTTCCTCCAGGTAATGCATTCTGCGCAGCCACGGCCGTCACGCTGAACTTGCGGCTCGGTGCGGCCACCGGGCAGGTGCCCTGGAAGTCTTTGTTGTTGGTTGCCGCCTTCGCCATACCAGTCGGGTTGCTCGGCAATAGCTGAAGGTCAGGCTGGAGACCGGCGGCGCCGCGATAAGCGCGCAGCAATCCCCACGTGCCATTCCACTGGTTATCCACTGAACTTCCGGGCTGGTACAGGTAATCGACGAAGGGAGTTGCACCCTTGATCGCCGCGATACCCGGCAGCTCGAACTCGAAGTGCTCGGAGATACCCATGTTCTGCGAGTTGCGGTAACCCGAATTCGGATCGGTGCGCTCGTAGAGCCATTTCTGACCGTGAATGCTGAAGTTGTGACCTTCCTCGTGAGCGCCAACAAGGACGCGAACCTGCACCTTGTCAGCCTCGTAAGCGCGCAGCACCGGAGTGAACGGATCGCCACCCTGAAGTCCACCAGTCAATGCTGGATAGAAGTTAGGCTGCGTATTCAACGCAGGATTAGCACGTGTGACATCCGAACGATAAACGTTCGAGAGGTCGCCCGCATCGCCAGCGGCCTGCGTGTTAGTCGCAGGATCCTGAGCACGAAGTGCAACAGGCTCGTTGCGATAGTTGACCACCATCGTGCCGGGGTCAGCAGCCGAGACCGCTTCAGGACACGGTAGTGGCGCGCCACCCGGACACTGAGCAGCCTTCTGAATGTTGATCGGCAGCGCAGCTTCATCTCTCACCGGCGGGTTGATCGCGTTCGCCGGATCCGGAGTAGCTTTACCTGCACCGTCGATGCCGCCACCCGCTTTGTAAGCAAGCGTGTAATCCGCAAACTCCAACAGGAATTCGCGATAACTGTCAGCGGTATTCTGCGTCTGGATTACTGCCTGCCAGGTCGTTGGACCACCGTCGAAACGCCCGCCCAATGTCGTACCCGTTTCGTTGTGTTTCCAAATCGAATTCTCGGGCTCCGTCACGAGACCGGCATAGAGACCAGTCTGCTGGTGCGTCGAAGGTCCGAAGTGATCGTGCGTGAAAACTGTACCGAGCGTGCGGTCTTTGCCCGCCAGGTTTAACGTCGGATCGGCGAACCAGCGCTGCACGGTAGTCTGTGCGCCGAGGGTGCCGAAGAACGGGTGCGGCTTGGCTGTTAGCTGACTCTTCGTCGTGCTGTTGAAGGCCTGCAAACCACCGCCGGCGTTGATGGCGTTGATTCTCTCGATGACCTCGTCCGGAGAGAACGTGCCGTCTTCGTAATTCCAACCATTGCCCGCACCGTCTGACGACGTCACGTCAAACTTCACGAGGTGAATGTGCTGACCCATGATGTCGGTCGGCGTGCGCACCTGGAAGTCGTCGAGCTCGTAGTTGTTTGGTGTCAGGTTTGTGTGCTGAAAGGTAATACAGTCGTTCGTGTTCGCGCGGAAGAATAACGGCTCTGGCGCGCGCGTGCCGTTCAGAGTCGCAGCAACGTCGCCCCAGAGCGTAAGAATACGCGACTGAGGAGCGTGCCAGCCCGCTTTGTTCAGTTTCAGATCAAGCTGAATCGCTGCTGCTTTATATAGACGCGGCTTGCCGAACGCGTTACCAGCATCGTCGCGGCAAGGATCGGCGAACGGCGCACCCGGCTTGGCCGGCAGACCGTTCAGCGCATAACTGGCAGCAGTGCCATCAGGCTTAAAGCTCGCGACCTGCTTTTGAGCGTGGAAGTTCATCGCGGCGACCTCGTCGGGCGTTCCAGTCTCGGGAACCGCCTTCGCTTCCGCCGTTAAGATCTCCTTGCTGAAATCAAGACGTGTTTCGACACTCTCAGCCTCGCCGCCAACAATGACGTGACGTGGCAAACCACCATCGTCGATCGTGTCGAGCGGCGGGTGTGGCGGACGGTGTCCGGCGACGCCCGGAATGTAGAAGGGATAACCCTTAAACTGCGCGGTCGGCATCGGAGCCATCGCGATTGTCGGTAAGGGCACGAGTGCGGGAATCGGAGCGCCCGCGGCGATCTCACCGTCAGGCAGTGCACGTGCGCCCGTGACCGGACGGCCATCGCCGTCGAGTTGTGTGCCTTCTTCAAACACATCGTGCGAGCGCCACAACTCCCACATACCTTGCGCGAAGTGCGGATAGAAGTGGCAGTGGAAGATCGAGTCGCCCGGAGTTTTATTGGCATTGCCTGAACCGCCGTGCGCGATCTCCGTCGTAAACGAAAAGCCCGGGCCCATGGCCTGGCTGTCGAGATAGCTTGAATTATCGCTGTCCGGAGTGTTCATCCACTGGTGCGCGTGTAAGTGGTGGATGTGGTGCTCCTTTGGACCAGCGTGTACGACTCTCATCTTCACGTGGTCGTTGATGTAGCTGTGGTGAACGTTTGACGGATCGTCAGGGAACAGGATCTTTGTGGCCTTCGCCCCTTTGACCAAATTGCCGCTGCCGTCGGTCGTGTTTGCCGGGACATCGACGATCTGCGCGGGATCACCAACAGCCCACGCCGACAGAAAGAAGTCTTCGTACTTGCATTCAGTACAGTTGGCCATCGGACCAACGCCGAGACGGTTCGCGAGAATTTCCGAACCGATACCGCCCGTACCGTAGTTGATGGCGAAGCCGTCTTTCACGCTGTAAAGCGTGTGCGAAAGAACGGGATCTTCATACTGCGGGAATGCCTGAACTGCTTTGATCTCGTCGTGATAGACGACGGTAAACTCGCGAAATGGCTGATCGCGATCGGGTTCTACGGGGTTTGATTTGTACGTGCCCGCAACAAAGCGGCCCTTGTTTGGACCGGTGATCACTGCGTTCAGATCCGTGTGCACGATGTTGTTGTTAGCATCGAGCATCTTCAGGATCGGTTGACCGGCGCGCGGATGTCCGGCCGGATAAACGGCGTCGTAGTTCAGAATCGGCTGTCCACCCGCCGTTTTCTTCGGCGTACCGTCAGCGTTCTTCTGAGTCGCGAGTGCCAGCTCTTCTGCAGTTAACTGCGAGCGATACCACTCAGCGCTTTTTACCTCGACGTTGACTGAACCGAAGAGACCCATTGCCAGTGAGCCACCATCACCTTCACCACCGGTTGTCGCGGCGGTTGAGTACATCAGGTGACTGCCCTCGCGTTGTGCGATGTACGTGTATGTAGCCGAGGCGCCTGGAGCAACCAGACTGCTCGGGTTATTTCCGACGTTGGACCCGTCAGACTGAATCGTGCCGACGAGCTGCAGACCCATGATGTGGGCTGAAGCCGTGCGCGTAGCGGGGGCGTTGTTTGCTGCAAAAGAATTTACGTCTGCAGGATCGGCAGCCAGCAGGTTAGTTAAGTTGACTTGGAGACAATCGCCGACGTTCATGCGCAGCGCGATCGGTCGCGGGCGTTTGCCGGGACGCAGTTGAACGTTGCCGGCAACCAGACCTTTGGCAGGGTCGATGGCGACGACGTCGCGCTTCAGTGCATAGATCATACCCGCCGGGTTGATTGCTCCGAGACGGTTGTAAATAAGCGCCTGGTCCAATGCGACCACGTCAGCCTTGACTGTGCGTTCGCAGGTAGTCGGTGGCGACGTTTGAGCCTGCGCGCCCGAAAATGCGAGCAACGCGAGAACTCCAGCGCAGCAGAGAGATAAGGGCGACTGCCGACGCCGTAAAGCTTCTTTAATCTTCATCGAAATTTTTCACCTCGTGGAAACAGACCATTCATCAGCCCGAAGAACACACGTCTTCGAGAGATCAAGAGAATTGCGTGAATGTGATTGGGTTTCTCTTACGCCGCGCGGACCTAAATGAGGTGACGAGGCTTCATCGGAAATTCATCTAATGGCGAGGTCGCTTGAGCAATCGTTGTGCCTCTCTGTGCAACCTCTGTGTTCTCTGTGACTCTGTGGTTGTTGTAACTCGAATTCCTATAACCACAGAGACACAGAGAACACAGAGGTTGCACAGAGAAGACGTGTTCCAAGTTGGGTTGATGAAAGGTAGGGGTGTTCCACCACGGAACACTTAATCCGTATCGGTATCGGCGCCGCCTCGCAAACCGAAAGTCTTCATCTTTCGATAGAGCCTTGGGCGGTGGTAGTTGAGAATCTCCGCGGTCCGCTTAACATTTCCGCCGGTCCGTTCAAGCGTCTGCGCGATGGCTTCGCGTTCGATCTCGTCCATCGTGAAGTATGGAGGAATCACGCAACGGAATTCGCCGGGCGGCGCGGTGTGAAGATGTTCCGGTAAAGACTCCGGCGTCAACTTATCTTCAGTCGCAAAGAGTACGGCGTGCTCGATCACGCTTTCGAGTTCGCGCACGTTGCCCGGCCATTCGTAACGCATCAGCAACGTAAACGCAGGTGTCGAGATCTCGCGAATTTTCTTCTGGTACTTCTCTGCGTACTGAGCGAGAAAACGGTTGGCAAGCAGCGGTACGTCATCCAATCGTTCACGCAGCGGAGGTGTCTTGACCTTGATAGTTGCGATCCGGAAGTAAAGATCGTTACGCAGCCCGCCCTCTTGAATCAACCGTGCCGTATCGCGATTGGTGGAGGATATCAGGCGAAAGTCGACGGCAATTTCCTGTTCGTCGCCCAGCCGGCGCAGTTTTCGTTCCTGTAAAACGCGCAGTAATTTCGATTGGAGATGCATCGGCATTTCACCGATCTCATCCAAAAGCAGAGTGCCACCCGCTGTCGCTTCGATTAACCCGCGCTTGTCGCGATCGGCTCCCGTGAATGCTCCTTTTCGATAGCCAAACAACTCGGATTCGATGAGCTCGTGCGGTATCGCGGCGCAGTTGATGCGCGTGAAAGGCATTTCCGCACGCGAGCTCTGAAAGTGAAATGCTGCGGCAATCAACTCCTTTCCGGTTCCGGACTCGCCCTCGATCAGCACTGAGGCATCAGAGGGCGCAGCAGTGCGGATAATGGCGTGGATTTGCCGCATCTTTGGGTGACGACCGATGATCCCAAAATCGTCGCCGTCGCCCATGAGCGCACTCTTCAGAGTCCGGTTCTCACGCTTGATCGCTTCGAATTGCAGCGCGCGCTCGATCAGCGCCGTCACCTGGTGAGGCGTGAAAGGTTTTTCGATGTAATAGAAAGCGCCGAGCTTTATGGCTTCGATCGCGATGTCGAGCGAGCCGTGCGCCGTCATGACGATGACTTCGGTGTTCGGGGTGTCGCTTTTAATAAGAGGCAGCAAGTCGATGCCGGTGGTGTCAGGCAGACGCAAATCAGTGAATATCAGATCGTATGGGCCGCCGCGGAGCAAGTCCTGCGCTTCGCTGCCGTTCTTGGCGACGGCTACTTCATAGCCCAGTCCACTTATTACCAGAGCCAGAGCATCCCTGATGCTGGGCTCGTCGTCGATCACGAGAATCCGGCTACGAGGCATCGTCGACCTCCTTGCGTGGAATCACGATGCGAATGGTAGTGCCCTTCCCGAGCTCACTGGTGAGTGAAATCAAGCCGCCGTGCTGGTCGATAATTTTCCTGGTGTATGGCATGCCGAGACCGAGTCCCTGCTCCTTTGTTGTGTAGAAAGGTTCGAAGATTTTTTTCACCTGCTCGTCACCGATGCCACTTCCGGTATCGGTAATCTCGAGTTGAACCGTGTCGGATGTCTGATGGAGGTTGATACTCAGAACGCCTCCATCCGGCATTGCCTCGACAGCATTCAGCATGACATTCATCAAAGCTCCACGCATTGAGGATTCATCAATCATTGTGTGAGCTCCCGGTTCGGCAAGTGAAAGACGCACCTCAACTTTGTTTGCTGTTAACTGCGGTCGAAGTAGCTCCAGAACGTCGGTGACAAGCTGGTTTAAATCGCGCTCAGTCGTCGTCAGGTTGATTGGGCGAGCGAAACCCAGGATCTGTTCGACGCGGCTGTTGAGATGATTGATGGTGTTGACGATCTTGTCGACCAGTTGGATTTCGCTTTCAGACAAGTTGGAAGCCGTGCTTTTAAGATGCAGAGTGTAAAGCAGCAGCCCGGAGAGGGGATTCTTTACCTCGTGTGCTACCTGCGCGGCGGCGCGTCCGAGCGCGGCAATCCGCTCCTGGGCTACAAGCTGTTTGTGGGTTTCGACGAGTTCGGCAGTGCGCTCGGCTACGCGCATCTCGAGCTCTTCGGCGTATCGCTTTATCTCCTCTTCGAGCCGGTGCTTCTCGTCGGTCAGTCGCTTCTTTTCCGCTGCGCGAGCGACGGCATTGAGCAGTACATCTTTGACGATCGGTTTGGCGATGAAATCATATGCACCCGCGCGGACAATCTCGGGTAACACCGATAGGTTCGGCTCACCGGTGATCATGATCACGGGAACATACACGTCACTGCTGCTGAGTTTTTGTAACAACTGGATGCCGCTCTTTCCGGGGAGGTTGATGTCGAGGACGGCGACGTCGAGGTCCTCGGCCTTGTGCCTCACGGCGCCATCGTAATCAGGTTCCAACAAGACGGAGTAGCCGGCCCGCTTGAGGAACTCTCCCATTGTTAGACGAATACTCGACTCGTCGTCGACCAGTAGCACGTTAGGCATGTTTACGTCTCATCATCACAAGGCTTGCCGCTGTAAACACCCGGGCGTCGCGCTTGGACACAGTCAGTACCACCTCGCGGTAGCGGGTGGGTACGCCGTAGGCTCCAATCCACAAACGCTGCGCGGCACCCACCCGCTACCGCGAGGTGGTACTGACTGTATCCAAGTGCGGCGGAGCCTCCAAAACGTTGACGGCGGCGAGTTCGACGATGAAGCGTGTGAATTTTCCTTCCTCGCTCTCAACCTTGATCGTGCCGCCAAAATCGCGAATGATGCCGAAGCTGATACTCAATCCCAGCCCGGTGCCGCCCGTTTCCCGGCGAGTAGTGAAAAACGGATCGAACACCTTATTTAAGTCTTCGCGTTTGATCCCGACACCGTTATCGTAAAACTCCACACGCACAGTCTCGCCCACACGCCGCGCGCTGATCCTGAACACTTTTCGTTGCGTTGAACTTGCTTTCAAAGCGTGATGCGCATTGCTGATCATGTTCACGACAACCTGCCTGAGCCGTGAGCTGTCGGCGTGCACGAACGGAAGATCCGGCTCCAGGTCAATCTCGACAGTAATGTCATCTTTTTCAAACTGTCGCCCAAAGAGAGCAATCGACGTTTTGATCGCCTCCGCAAAATGCACGGCACGAAGCTCCTGTGTATCTGCGCGCGCAAACGTCAGGAGCCCACGTACGATTTGGGCGATGCGGTCACTCTCCTCGATGATGCCGTCGATCATCTGTTGTTCGAACTCAGAACGCGGACGTTCTTCGTCTTTAAGCAGTTGAGCGTAATTTATGACGCCGTTGAGCGGATTATTAATCTCGTGCGCCACGCCGGCGGAAAGTTCGCCAATCGAAGCCAGCTTGGACGACTGGTACAACTGGCGCTGCATCTCTTCCCGCTCAGCTTCGAGTCTCTTACGGACGGAGAGATCACGCAGCGACATGATCATCATCTCCTCACCACCAGCCGACAGCGGCGTAAACGTGAGCGCGACCGGGCGGGACTGCCCCCTCGTAGTTTGGACAGTTAACTCTCTTTCGACCGATGACTGACCGTTGGGCTCCAGCGTGAGCTCTGGCGCTGAAGTCTTGCGAAAGAGCTCGCGAATGTCGCGGTCGAGGCAGTCTTGTTGCGGCAGATCGAGAATCTGACAAACCCTGTTATTAGCATCGAGTACGCGC
>JBKPPU010000385.1:0-9373 GCA_046733695.1 Acidobacteriota bacterium | reverse complement strand
AATTGCGCAGGCCAGCCAAAACAGCTTGAGTCGCATCGAAATGCATGCTATCACGTTTAAGAGGTAAACGATGACGACTCTCAAACGCAGAATTATCAGGGCCGGTGGCTGGGGCGTCGCGAAGCGCCTCATCAAGCCGATCCCGGTCGTGGGCTCAGTTTTCGCCGTTTCTCTTGCTGGCTACGAGATAAAGAGAAAGGGCTTACTACCGGGTGCAGTTCATGTCGGCCTGGACATGACGCCATTCGTGGGGACAGCCAAAGGCGTGCTCGAACTCTTCACAGGCGACCTCATTCCCGACAAGTCCGATCGACAAAAACCTGCGAGATATTCAGTTACGAAGCGCTGATTGGCGGTCGCTCCCGAAAGGGACGCGCCTGTTCGTAAGCGTGGCTGAGTTTGAATAGCATCGGTTCGGACCAGTATGGTCCAAGCAGTTGGAATCCGATCGGCAGCCGTTGCGACGACAGACCACACGGCACGCTGATGCCCGGAACACCCGCCAGATTCGCTGTCACCGTGTAAATATCGTTCAAGTACATCGCGAGTGGGTTGTCGACTTTTTCGCCAATTCTAAAAGCTGGGGTGGGCGACGTGGGGGTGATGATGGCGTCGCAAACTTGAAACGCCTTGAGGAAGTCGTTTTTGATCAGCGTGCGCACTTGCTGCGCTTTGCGATAGTAGGCGTCGTAATAGCCCGCAGAAAGAACGTAGGTGCCGAGCATGATGCGTCGCTTAACTTCCGCTCCAAACCCCTCGGCGCGAGTCTTGCGATACATCTGGCGCAGCTCGGGAGCATCCTCTGCGCGGAATCCATAACGAACACCGTCAAAGCGAGCGAGGTTTGAGGAAGCTTCAGCAGTAGCGATGATGTAGTAAACGGCAATCGCATAACCTGCGTGAGGCATCTCGACGTCGACGACTTCGGCCCCGAGTTCGCGATAGACGTCGATCACGTTTTCCACTGACTGCTTCACATCCGCGTCGACGCCTTTACCAAACAGTGCGCGCGGAAAGCCGAGACGCGCGCCTTTCAGATCGCCGGTCAGTGACGCGGTGTAATCAGGAACCGGAACATCCGCGGTGGTTGAATCGTGGGTGTCGCGTCCGGCAATGACGCTGAGGACGCGCGCCACGTCTTCGACCTGTTGCGCAAAGATGCCGATCTGATCGAGGGAAGAGGCGAATGCGACGAGACCGTAACGAGAATTGCGACCGTAAGTCGGTTTCAGCCCGACGACGCCGCAGAGTGATGCTGGTTGTCGCACGGAGCCGCCTGTGTCCGAGCCGAGTGCAACGGGTACGATTCCGGCAGCGACAGCGGTTGCTGAACCTCCTGACGAACCACCCGAGACGCGTGTCGTGTCCCAGGGATTGCGCACTGGTCCAAAAGCGGAGTTTTCATTTGACGAACCCATCGCAAACTCGTCGCAGTTTGTCTTACCGATGATGACGGCGCCGGCGTTCGTCAGACGTTCGATAACGGTCGCGTTGTAAGGCGGATGATAGTCACCGAGGATCTTCGAACCACACGAAGCCTGCAAACCCTTAACGCAGATGTTGTCCTTGACGGCGATCGGGAACCCGGCCAGTGGCCCACTCTCGTTAATCTCCGAGGCACTCCGCAACGCCCCGTCGCGATCGATCTGGAGAAAGGCGTTCAGTGTTTCGTTCAGCTTCTCTGCTGCATTGATTGAAAATTCAACAGTTTGACGCGACATACGTTTATGTGACTTGGATACAGTCAGTACCACCTCGCGGTAGCGGGTGGGTACGCCGTAGGCTGCAATCGAATGAGTGCTGCACAGCACCCACCCGCTACCGCGAGGTGGTACTGACTGTATCCAAGTTTGGTTATCAATTCCCTCCGAACAATGCCACCCACTCCTTCTGTTCAGCGGTGTCAGGAACCGGCCGGCCGCGTGCGTTTTGTATCTGCTCAAACGCAGTCTCTGATGACTCGCCTGCGGTAACAAGCACGCAGGCTGCTACAAGAGATGATCTGCCAATGCCTTGTCTGCAGTGGATGCCGATCCTCTTTCCTCTCGAAAGGAGCTCTTGTAAATCAATCGCCAGTTTATGGGTCTCGGCTTTCGACGTGGGAACGCTGTAATCGAAAATCGGAAAACTAATGAACGTCAATCCGTGCTCTCCAACAAACTTTGCCTCGTCACCCAGCCCGAGCTCGACTTCCTCACTGGGTGTGAGGAGCGAAACTACAACATCCAACCCCGCGTCCTTCCATCCTACGATCTCGTCTGTCAACCAGTCTCCACCTCTCGGTCGCGCCAGTATGGCGAGCTTGCCTGGCCATAATCCCTCGATCCAGTAAACATCGGGTTTCACTACAAAACCTTCGGCACGCGGAAGTGGCCCGACGCCGGATCGGGGGCTTCCGCAAGCGCGATCTTTTGGCCGAGTGAGCCGTCGATCTCGTCGGCGCGTGATGTGTCAGTTTTTTCGCTCTCAGGAGTTAGACCGCCGAGCGCTGGTTCGACGTTACTCGTATCGATCTCGTTGAGCTGCTCGACGTAGCTGACGATCTCCGCCATTTGTGGACCAAACGTTTTGAGCTCTTCCTCCGCCAGTTCCAGATGGGCCAATTGCGCGACTTTTTCGATATCCGATTGGTTTATAGGCATTGCTTAGTCTTTGTGTCTCAATGAAAGTAGCGCAGTCTTCAGAAATTTCCTGCGCAGCTCTTTGTCCTGAATCGCGCTGGCTGCGGACCACAATTCAAGCGGAACTTCGTTGTCGAGAAACTCTTCCTGTTGCGCGGGTTGTTCCACGGGCGGCTTCGCGAGCTTCGGATCGACTATAAAATCCAATGCGCCGACAAGTGGTCTACCAAGGATCGAGTTGACTCGGAAGAGCAGTTGGCCTCTCATGGAGTGCAACTGTTTCTGCCAGATCGCATCCGCGACTGCAATTGTCAGCGTCCGATCTTCGAGTTTCAACGGTACAGCGTGATCTTTCAAACCATTACCTGCTGCATGCTTCCACGCCGCAATCGCAGCGGCTTCGGCGACCTCTGTCGAGTCGCCCGCGACGCGCAACACTCCCGGTAAGGATTTGATCAGTTGATTCACGTTTATGCTATAGACTAATCATGAATCAAAACGCAAATCATCTCCGTGAAAAGCTGGTGCTCGCATCGGGTAGTCCCAGGCGTGCGGAAATACTTGAGCGCGCAGGCTGGTCATACGAAATCATCGTCGCCGGGGTCGACGAAACGCTGTTACCAAACGAAGAAGCGGCGTCTTATGTGCAACGACTGGCGCGCTCGAAGGCCGAGAAGGTCGCGAGTGGTTTGGACAACGGATTGGTGCTTGGCGCTGACACGACCGTTGTTATAGACGATCAGATCCTGGGACAACCGATCGACGCAGCAGACGCGAGACGAATGCTGGATCTGCTGAACGCCAAATGGCACGAGGTTCTGACAGGTGTTGCGCTCGTACGTGTCGGAGGTGAAGCGCGCATTGGTTATGAAACGACGCGTGTGCGTTTTGCAGAGATGAGTGACGAAGAGATCGATTGGTACATCGGAACGGGCGAACCGTTCGGCAAAGCCGGAGCGTACGGCATTCAGGGGAAGGCGTCGCTCTTCGTCGAAAAAATCGAGGGAGACTATTTCAACATCATGGGGTTGCCGATTCGACTTGTATATGAATTAGCCGCGGATTAACGCGGATTTTCGCGGATATGAATAGAATCCGCGGCTAAAAAAGTACCGCGCCGCCGTCGATGTTGATGCTTTGCCCGTTTATTCCGCGTCCCTCATCGGAAGCGAGTAGGAGCGCGAGGGCTGCTACTTCCTCCGACGTTACGAGGCGGTTCTGTGGGCTCATCTTTTTTAGTGTATCCAAAGCTTCTTCGGCCGTGCGTCCGGTGCGTGAGGTGATTCGTTCGACGCCACGCGTCACCATTTCCGTATCGACATAGCCTGGGCAGATCGCATTGACCGTGACTCCTGTCGTCGCGACTTCGAGCGCGATCGACCGAGTGAGACCTAGAACACCGTGCTTCGATGCGGAGTAAGCGGCGATGTACGGCGCGCCGGTTTTTCCCGCGATTGAGGCGATGTTGATTACGCGGCCCCAACCTTTCTTCAGCATCGCTGGCAATGCGGCGCGCGTGCAGTAGAACGTGCCGGAGAGATTGATCGAGAGATGACGATGCCAGAGCTCGTCGGTGGTGTTGACGAGCGTCGCGCTTTCGGCGATGCCCGCGTTATTGACGAGAATGTCGATCTCAGGTAGCTGGTTGAACATTTGAGAGACGCTCTGCGGATCGGCAACATCGCAAACTAACGCGATGGAGTTGTTGCCGATCTCGGCGGCGACCTGTTCCACTTGTGTGGCGGTTCTTGCAGCGACGGCGATGCGGATGCCCTCGCGCGCGAATGCAAGCGAGATAGCCCGACCGATACCTCGGCCGCCGCCAGTGATCAGAGCTGTTTTAGCCACGGATGACACGGATTTGTTTACGGATTAGTGACCGGTGAATTTGGGTTCGCGCTTCTCGAGAAATGCGTGGACGCCTTCATGCCCATCGTCAGAGTCGAAGCAACGCAACTGTGCTTCGGTCTCGTAGCGAAGCATCTCGTCGAGATCTTCCGCCTGGCTCACGTAGACCGCGTGCTTTGCTGCAGCAAGCGCGATGGGTGGCGCCGCTCGTAGGCGCTGAGCGAGCTGCATGGTCGCAGTTTCCAACTCTTCCGGTGCTACGACCTGATTCACGATTCCCAATCGAGCAGCTTCAGCGGCATCGATCGATTCCCCGAGAAAAAACATCTCGCACGCTTTGTTTGGCGTAACGAGACGCGGCAGGAAGTAAGTTCCACCCCAATCCGGATGAAGCCCGACCTTGGCAAACGACTGGCTGAACGTCGCCGTGTTTGCAGCGATACGAATGTCACATGCGAGCGCGAGATTGAATCCCGCGCCTGATGCGGGACCATTGATCGCAGCGATTACGGGTTTCGTCATTTGGCGAATCGCGAGAATCACACGGCGCCCGGCACCGAGTATGCGCGAAAACTCCTCCGCATCCCGGCGCTGCATCAATTCCGCCATAAATGCGATGTCACCGCCGGCACAAAACGCACGACCCGCGCCCGTGATAATCACCACGCGAGTACCGCGATCGCTTCCGGCGTGCTCGAGTGCTTCAGCCAGATCGCGTCGCATGTGACCGACGAAGGCGTTCAGTTTATCGGGACGATTCAGAGTGATCGTCGTGATGCAGTCAGCCTCGGCGACTTGAATGTGTTCGTACATTCTAGCGTCCTTTAAACTCGGGCTTGCGCTTGTTCACGTAAGCATCAAGCCCTTCTTTCGCGTCTTCCGATTGGAAGAGTTGTTGCTGTAGTTCGCGTTCGAATGCGAGTGCAGGCTCAAATGACATCTCCGCGCCGCTTTGCACCGCTCGCTTTATTCTACCGACGGCCAGCGCCGCTTTGTTTGGCGTCGTGAACTGCAGCGCGCACTCACGCACCATGCCGGAAAACTCTTCGACATTTGCTGCGTCGAAGATCTGAGTCAGGATCCCCAGCTCAAGCGCGCGCTCGAACTCAATCAATTGACCAGACGCCATCAGTTGAATTGCCTTGGTCTTCCCGACGAGACGCACCAGACGTTGCGTGCCTCCTGTGCCTGGCAGCACGCCTAGTGACACTTCCGGCAGCCCCAATTTTCCTGCGTCCTTGCGTGCAATACGCATATCCGCCGCCATCGCGACTTCCAGTCCGCCACCTACGCAGTGACCATTGATTGCTGCGATCACGAGCTTCGGTGTTTGTTCGAGACGATTGAGCGTTTCGTTAGCATGAAGGCAGAAATAATACTTGAAACTCGGCGTCACGTTCGAGAGCATCTGGATATCGGCGCCGGCGCAAAAGAACTTCCCGCCTTTGCCGGTAATCACAATCACCTGCACAGCGTCGTCCATGCGTGCATCGAGAATCGCGCGATCGAGCTGTTGCATCATTTCGTAGCTGTAGGTGTTCGCGGGCGGATCGTTGAGCGTAATCGTAGCGATGCCGTTGGCAACTTCGTAATCGAGTTTTGATTCCGTTTGGCTCATATTAGAAACTAAAAACTGAAATGTGCTTCCCGCTTTCAGACGAGAATGGCTCGCGCTGCCAGTTGCTCCAACGCTCGCGCAAACGCAAACCCGCAAGCCGGGCCATCAGGTCCAGCTCGGATGGCCACGCGTAACGTATCTGCACGGGATAGAGTCGCACGTCACCATCTTTTATGACGACTTTCTGACTAGTCACTTTCTGTGTGGCGGCGTCGTGAGTACCGACGTCCAACTGGACCTCGTCCGTTGTTACTTTGGTGGCCCAGTTAACTTGTCCACCAGTGAAGCGGTTCAGGTCCGGAACAAACGCCTCGATTACAAAGCAGCCACTAGCCGACAAATGATCGGCGACGTTGCGAAAACATCGCACCTGTTCGTCCTGTGACGAGAGCGCAAAGAATGTGTTGAAGACGATATAAACAAGTTCGAACTTGCCGGTGATCGCAACGTCAGCGAAGTTTCCCTGTGTAACGGTAATCCGGTCGCCGCCGGGCTTCGCACGCAACCGTGAAATCATCGACGTTGCCGCGTCGATACCGTGAACTTCCACACCTTTCGCGGACAAAGGCAGCGCAAAGCGACCGGTTCCGATGCCTAGTTCCAGCGCGCGTCCGCCATGCGCAAACTCCGCCAGCCTATCGATCGCGTGTGGATCGTACTCTGAGAACCACTCATCGTAAACGCCCGCGACGCTTTCGCCGTAGGTTTCGTCAGAATAGAAGTTCATATTGTCGTGCCGCGCCAGATGCTGAGGTCGTCCTGATGTTTCGGTAGGACCGCGGAACTGACCGGCTGCAACGCCAGGCCCGGTGAAAAGCCAGACACGAAAAGTTGAGTCAGGTGCTGCGCCAGATCGTTGACCTTCAGTTTTCCGCTCGGATCGTACCAGTTATAGATCCAATTCATCATGCCGAAAAGCGCGTAAGTGGCGACGGTCAGGTCTACCGGTTGTTGATTCTCTCTCGATGCCTGCACGTCATGAAGTATCAGGCGTGCCAGTTTTGTGTACTTGTCCTTGCGCGTCGAGACGTGTGTGTACAGATCGCCGCGCAGCGATTCGGCTTCGTGCGAGAGTACTTTCATCTCCGACATGTTTGCGGCGAAGAATGAAAGGTGATTCTCGATGAAGATGCCGAGTTTTGTGATTGGATCTTCGACGCCTTCCAGTCGTTGTTCCAATCTTTCAAGCACACGCCCAAAGCAGTTGTCCTGGATCAGGAACAGTAATTCTTCTTTCGATTTGCAGTAGTGATACAAACCCGCGAGACTGACATTCGTCTCACGCGAAATATCGCGCATTGAGGTCGAGTGGTAATTCTTCTCCGCGAAGATCCGCGCCGCAGTGCGGAGGATGAATTCCAGTTTCTGATCGTACTTGGACATAACGTATTTAGCCGCGTAAATCCGCGGCTAAAATTCTTCAGAGCCTCACGTACTCGAATTCAAACGGCTTACCCTTAATCCCGGCGGCCGGTGGTGCGATCCAGTTCGCGATCTTGCCGGGTTCGTAAACGGGATGCATCAGGCTGCGCACGTACTCGCGGTCTTCAAGCGTCGGTAACCATTCAGACTGGCGTCGCTCAAATTCTTCACGCGAGATGAGGTCCCCTTCTAGATCAAACGTGTGCCCGGCGTACTCACCAACATGCCTGTGAAAACGTGGATGCGGAAGGAAGAGACGCTCACTCACACCTTCCTCGGCCAGCACCTTGTTCCAACGCGCCAGGCCTTTTTCACAATCTTTCACATACTCACCACGCAACACTTCATTCAACGCATTTCGCAAACCGACTTCGCGCGTCTTCAGCCCGCCATCTTCGACAACAGTCATCGTGAAGGTTTCATTTGTCGCGAGGTGATCCGTGTACTGGTCCTGTTCCTTGTAGCGACCCTTCAGACCTGCAGCAAAGAAGTCCGCGGAATTCGAGCTGATCTCGCCGCCAAACAGATCGAGCGAGTAACTGAACCAGAAGTTGATGTACTTCTGAATGATCTCGAGCGGAATGCCGCCGAGGTCGCGCACGTCACCTTCCTTCATCAGTTGCGCCGTGCGACGACAAACACGTCCGAGTCCAGTGTCGCCAACAAACATGTGATGCGCTTCTTCGGTGAGCATGAATTTGCACGTGCGTGCGAGCGGCTCGAAACCCGATTCGGCAAGCGCAGAAAGCTGATACTTGCCGTCGCGATCCGTGAACATTGTGAACGCGAAGAAGTTGAGCCAGTCATCACACGGTTGATTGAACGCTTCCAGAATGCGCGGCTTGTCAGGATTGCCGCTACGACGTTGCAGCAAGTCGTCGGCTTCGTCACGACCATCGCGACCGAAGTACCCGTGCAGCAGGTAGACCATGGCCCAAAGGTGCCGGCCTTCTTCGACGTTCACTTGAAACAGATTACGAAGATCGTAAAGTGATGGACACGTCTTACCGAGCTGTCGCTGCTGTTCAACTGACGCGGGCTCGGTGTCGCCCTGCGTCACGATGATCCTGCGTAACGCATTGCGAAACTCGCCGGGCACCTCCTGGTACGCGGGCCGTCCGTAGTTATCGCCGAAACCGACTTTTGCGTCCGGTTGCGCGGGTTCGAGAAAGATTCCCCAGCGATACTCGGGCATCTTCACGTAATCGAAGTGGGCCCAGCCTTCCGAGCCGACGTCGATTGCGGTGCGTAGCCACACGTCCTTTTCCTGAAATCCATCAGGTCCCATCTCGCGCCACCAGTCGAGATAGTTTGGCAGCCACTTTTCGAGCGCCCGCTGAAGCTTCTTGTCTTCGGAAAGATTAACGTTGTTAGGAATGCGATCGTATAAGTTCATCTTCGCCTCAAAAATCAGATTAGCCACAAAAAGGCACAAAAAGCACAAAACGTTTTGTTGAGTTGAGCGCGCTTGAATGCAAGAAAATCATTTGTGCTTTATGTGCCTTTTTGTGGCTATGTCCTCTTGTAATCAAACTCGGCTTTCGTGGGCTTGCCGTAGTTGGTTAAGGCGCCCTTTTCGCCGACTGCGTTTGGCCGCTGGAAGATCCAGTTTTGCCACGCGGTCAGGCGGCCGTAGATCTTTGTGTCCATTGTTTCCGGACCGGCGAAACGAAGCGATGCTTCCATGCCGGTGAGTGCGTCGGGTGATAGCGATGTGCGTTCTTCGATGGCGACGCGGATCTCGTCTTCCCAGTCGAGATCGTCGGGAGCAAAGGTGATTAGTCCGAGCTCTTCCGCTTCTTCGCTGTCGAAAGATTTTTTATCCCCAAAAACTTCGTCGAGCTTCTCGGGGTCTGCCAGAAAG
>JBKPPU010000384.1:0-5086 GCA_046733695.1 Acidobacteriota bacterium | reverse complement strand
GCCCTCCGTGGCCGCCCTCGGTTGGAAGGGCGCCTGTGAATACAGTCCTGATCAAAAACCGAGGGCGGCCACGGAGGGCCGCCCCTACAGTACGTTCGACATAGACCAGTTCATAGGTCACGCGAGAGTCGTAGCATCAATTTCCAGTACGAGACGGGCAGGAGACGTGCGATTAGCGAGATAGTCTTTGCGTCTGAGCCGATGAGTATGCGTGGCTGACGGCGTTCGATGCCGCGGACGATCGTCTCGCCAGCGATCTCGGGCGGTAGGCGTAACAGCTTTCGATAGCGTTCCCGACGCCGCGCGATTTCCTCTTCAGTGATGCCTGCCGGAATGCGTGCTTTCTCCGCGATGGAGGTTGCGATTCCACCGGGATGGACCACCGTCACACCGATGTTCGAGCCTTGAAGTTCGTGACGCAACGCCTCGGAGAATCCACGCACGGCAAACTTGCTCGCGGAATATGCCGATTGTTCCGGAGGAGCGATCACACCATAAATACTCGAGAGATTCACTATGCGTGCATCGTCGCTCGCGTGCAATAGAGGTATGAAGGCGCGTGTCATCCGCACGACGCCCCAAAAGTTGATCTCAAAGAGCCACTCGAAATCTTCATCCGAAACTTGCTCAAACGTGCCACCTACCGCGACGCCCGCGTTGTTGACGAGCACGTCAACGGCGCCGTGCTCAGCGGCAACCAGCCCCGGGAACTCAGCGACTGCGATCCGGTCTGCAACATCCAGCCGGTGTCGCGACACGCGTACACCGGACGCTCGCGTCAACTCGGCCGTGCCTGCCATTCCGTCTTCATCGATATCGGCCAACGCGAGATGACAACCGCGATTCGCCAGCGACACCGCGATCGCACGCCCGATGCCGTTTGCGGCGCCTGTTACCACAGCCGTACGGCCAGAGAGGCGCATTCGTTCAGCCACTGACTACCACCTCTGCTTCGTGTGGCGCCGCTCTAAACTCCATCGTGCCGTCTTCAACGCGCCCGTAGCGCATCATCGAAAGGTCCTTCACGTAGTTTTGATGCAAGCGCCACGGCGGCTTCGATCCCTGGCGCGGGAGTGCGTCCAGCGCGCGCAAGACATATCCGGAGTTGAAGTCGAGGACGGGAATCTCTTCGATGTCAGCATGGTTCACGCGCGCCGTGCAGACGTCGTAGCCGTGATGGTCCATGTGGTTCAAGAGTCTGCAAACGTACTCGGCGATAAGGTCACACTTCAACGTCCACGATGCATTTGTGTAGCCGACTGCGAAAGCGAGATTTGGCACATCGCTGAACATCATGCCTTTGTAGACGAGTGTCTTTGGCATCACGACCGGCGAGTCGTCGACGACGAGTTGCATACCGCTGAAGAGTTTCAAGACGAGACCGGTGGCCGTCACGATGATGTCTGCGTCGAGGTGTTTGCCGGATTTCAGTAACAGCCCATCTTCGGTGAATGTTTCGATGTGATCGGTAATGACGGACACGCGACCTTCGCGCATCGAGCGAAACAGATCCGCGTCAGGGACGAGGCACAATCGCTGGTCCCATGGATTGTACGGCGGCGTGAAATCCTTTGAATCGTATTTATCGCCCAGTTCGTGGCGTACACCTCGCGCCACCATCCACTTGAAAACGTTTGGTCGATTTCGCGCGAGGTTGTAGAAGAACGTCCCCGACAACACATTCTTCCAACGCGCCAGCATGTATGCAGCACGGTCTGGCAGACAGCGACGAAACAAGTTCGCGATTTTATCTTCCGCCGGACGCGTGACGATATAGCTTGGGGACCGCTGCAGCATCGTGACGTGTGCCGCGTGCTCGGCCATGGCGGGGACGAGCGTAACGGCTGTCGCTCCGCTACCAATCACCACCACGCGCTTGCCTTCGTAGTCGAGATCTTCAGGCCACTTTTGCGGGTGAACTATCTTTCCGCGGAAACGTGCCACGCCCTGCCACTCCGGTGTGTAACCGCTGTCGTAGTCGTAGTAGCCGGTGCAGAGATAGACGAAGTTGCAGGTGACCTGGACCAGTTCCTTGCCAGTCTCTGCCTTGACCGTCCACTGCGCGCGTTCCGACGACCACGAGACACGTCTCACACGATGGTTGTAGCGGATAAACTTATCGACGTCGTATTCAGTCGCAGTCGTGCGAATGTAGTTGAGGATGGATGGGCCATCAGCCATCGCCTTGTTGTCGCGCCACGGACGAAAGCGATAGCCGAGCGTATACATATCGGAGTCGGAGCGAACGCCCGGATATTTAAAGAGATCCCACGTTCCTCCCATCCTTTCGCGCCCCTCGAGTATCACAAAACTCTTCGTCGGGCACGCCCGCCTGAGATGGCAAGCCCCGCCAATGCCCGACAACCCGGCGCCCACGATTACGACATCCACGTGCTCCATAGCTGGCAAAAGTATATAGAGCTACCAAAGAGCACCAAAGCGCTCTCTCAAGGTTTGTGCCTTTTGGGCTTGTTTTCTATTTGGAACTCTTGCGGATCGCCCCTCGGGCAAAAGGCTAAACAGCAGCAAAGTTATTATCGAGGTGAGCGTCGAAAAGACTATGGCGGGAATTACTGCGATCAGTCCAGTAATCGCAAGTGCGATTGAAAGTAAGCCCTGCAACGCCGATTCGTCATCGGTTCCGTGGTACAGAAGTAGATCATCGTTTACCCACATCATTTTGCACACGTCGACACGAGGTTTTCTTTCTATAATTCGAGGCTTTGCTTTCTATTACTCGAGGAGGCGATGCCCAGTGGACGAACATTCGGGGGCAGAGGCTCGGTGGACAGCACTCAAGAAAGACGTCGCGCGGAGATTATTATTGTTCTGCCAGAAAAGTCGACATGAGTTTAGAACTCGCTAAGCGAAATGCTTTTTGGTTGACGCCTTCGTTAGCTTCGCCCAGGAAATCAAAGCGAGAAAACTCGTCAGGGCGACGTTCAGGATTTGTCCAGTAACGTCCGATCCGCGCACATACCACAAAAACAAAATCAGGCAGTGTAGCAACACGAGCAGCGTGACCGTCACCAGCCATGCAATCCTGGCCCAGTTGCGTGAAAGTAATAAGCCAATACCGATGACGGTGGTCACTGTACCAATGCACAGATTGAGTCCGATGACGTGCACGTGCAGCGCTGGGGCGGACTTGGAGAGTATTGAGCCGAGGATTTGCATGAGTGCATGGAGCAAATAACTCAGGCCGTAGAAAATCACGACAGCGGCAAGAAGTCGAATGAGCCTCATATCAGTATCTTTACGAGTAAGTCCTTGCCATAAGAAAAGATGACGCTCACGACTCCCAATACTGCACAGAGGAGAGTCCACTTCTTGAAGGTTGCGTATTTCTCTTCTCGAAGGGGGTAAAAGGCGAGAGTCGAGACGAATGTGCCGAGCCAAACTCCTGGTCGCGGAAACGAGTTGGTGAATAAGAAGGAAATAAACTCATCCGCGATTCCCAGGAACAGCGTTACGAGGATCACCCCGACTGCGATCAAAGCCCGACGAATGCTCAGCTGGCTTTTTACATCTGGAATCTTGTCCTCTTCCGCACTGATTTCGCGGACGAGGTCGAAGACTGCGACCACACACATCGTTCCGAAGAGGATCGTTGCAGCCCAACCAACCCTTTTGGGAATCAGTCTGATCCCGATTCCGGTCAGCAAAGCAAATATCAACAACGCCAACAGAGTTCCCAGAATGGTCCCGATATAGAACTGATCTTTGACACGTGAAGACATTGTTTACGTTCAGGAAAAACCGATGGCAGGACTGCCAAAACCATCTTTGCAAACTTACGGGTAGTTCAGCAAGGTGTTTTTTGCGGGCTGATTCTGCCAGATTTCTCAAAGACGAATTAATAACTTTTTGAGAACTTTATAAGGACTTTTTGCGGTCCCGGGCGTAAGGTGCATTTGTTGTATGACGCAAGTTTATCGACGTAAACGCAAGAGGGCTACGTGGCATTTTTGCTCGAATTGCCGGCATTGGCCCACATCGGATTACGAAACCACGACGGAGAAACCTAAGGCTGATGAAATTTGCGACCAGTGCAAGGCAAAGCGCTTCAATCAGAATTGCAAATAACCAACTACTCCCGCGCCGTGCCTTACCCATCTCTGAATCGAGGCAACCTCATATGTGAAAGGCGTATGAGGCGGGGCATCACCGCGTAGTGGGGAGATGCGATGGTGCCCCTCTTAAATCGTAAACACTGTTTCAAGAGGAGGAACAAACTTACCAATTGCACAAATCGCAGTTATAATTCACGGCCTATGACGTTATTCGATCTTCTCATTTTGCTGGTCGTGGCGGGGATTTGTGGAGCGTTGGGTCAGGCGATCTCGGGGTTCTCGCGAGGCGGCTGCCTCGTGTCGATCGCGCTTGGTTTTGTGGGTGCGGTCATCGGCATGTGGATCGCACGCAAGTTGGGTCTGCCTGAACTCTTTCCGGTGCGGATCGGTACGACCAACTTTCCGATAATTTGGTCCATTATCGGTTCGGCGCTGTTCGTCGCACTGATTGCGTTACTGACACGACGCCGCTGAAGAACTATTAGCCACGGATGAACACGGATCGGTTATGGAGCAGATTGCGCGTGAACGGAATCAGCGTGAAAATTCCGCCCCACAACACGCAGCCGGCGAGGTTCATGGGGAGGTAACATCGTAGGCAGGTCCGCTAAATACAACAACAAAGCTTCGAAGTTTCTTTGGGCCATCAAAAGAACTACGGCCGCCCCTATCGCTCGTACTCCGAATCCAATTAAGAACTACCTCTTCATTTGTTAAGCCACTTTTCGTACTCGCGTTGTGCTTACCGAGCGGGGTTTTTGGAGGCGGCGATCGGAATCGAACCGATGAATAAAGGTTTTGCAGACCTCTGCCTTACCACTTGGCTACGCCGCCATTCCGGCAAGAATAAAGGTTGAAGGCGGAAAGATGAAGCAGCAACTGCTCGAAAGCCAGTCGGCTTTCGTCCTTCATCCGCCCGCCTTCATCCTGATTTCGTGGAGCGGGAGACGAGATTTGAACTCGCGACCCTCGCCTTGGCAAGGCGATGCTCTACCACTGAGCTACTCCCGCTT
>JBKPPU010000383.1:0-2256 GCA_046733695.1 Acidobacteriota bacterium | reverse complement strand
TTCACAGTTGCGCCAGGTCAAGAAACTCGGTTCTTTCTCAAAGATCATGAAGCTCCTGCCGGACCAACTTCTTGGTGGCATCGGCATGCCGCAGTTGGACGAAGAGCAGTCGAAGATGATGGAAAAGGAGCTAAAACGCACTGAAGCCATGATCGATTCGATGACGTGGGAGGAGCGCAACGATCATCGTATTCTGAATGCGAACCGACGGCGCCGCATCGCTCGCGGCTCGGGATCTACCGTTGCCGACGTCAATCAGCTTATAAAGCAGTACGTGGAGATGCGGCAGATGATGCGGCAGCTTTCCGGTTCGGGGCTTTTTGGCGGCGGCGGAATAAAAAGCAAGATGTTGAGAAAGATGACCGGAATGCCTGACATGGCAGGCTTCGCGGGGGAAGAAGGCCAAATGCCGTCGTTGCCGGCTGGTCCATCAAGAAAGAAATTAAAAAAGAAGCGAAAGAAGAAGCGCAGATAACACAGTTTAGGTCGTAACGCGGAAGGAGAATAGTTTTGTTAGCAATCAAGTTAATGCGTACCGGAGCAAAGAAGAGCCCGTCGTATCGCGTCGTAGTGAAAGAGAAACAGTCGAAGCGCGATGGAGCTTATCTGGAAAATCTCGGCACATATAATCCGACGAGAAATCCAGCCGAGATCAAACTCAACCTGATCAGAGTTAATTACTGGATCGAAAAAGGTGCGCAGCCCACTGACACAGTCAACCGGCTAATCAAGGCGAGCGCAAAGGCTGAAAAAGCTGCTGAACCACAGGTCTAATTAGAGTTGTCATGCGCGACGTTATTGAGATGATCGTGAAAGCCCTGGTCGACGATAGCGAGACCGTGGACATCCGCGAAGTCGAGCAGCGCAATGGAACCACGCTCATCGAGGTGCGTGTGGCACCGAATGACGTGGGCAAGATCATCGGCAAGCAAGGCAAAACGATACGCGCGCTGAGATCCCTTGCGCGCATCGCAGGTACAAAGAAGAACCGGCGCTACCTGCTTGAAATCGTTGAATGATTGAGATGGACGCCGGCTCGAGTGAATTGGTGATCATCGCTCGAGCGGTCAGACCGCGCGGTCTCAAGGGTGAGATCGTAGCGGAACTTTTGACAGATTTTCCGGACCGGTTCGAAGACGTCGAAGAACTGGTACTTGTTTCACCCCGGGGCGAGCGGACAACTAAGCGGCTCGAAGATTACTGGTTTCAAAACGACCGCGTCGTCCTGAAGCTCGCTGATTACAACGACGTCGATGCAGCGAAAGAGTTGGTCGGATTTGAATTCGCCGTTCCTGAATCAGAACGAGTTCCGCTACCGGCGGACCATTACTACGATTGGGAACTCGAAGGATGCACGGTTAAGGTTGGCGCCGAAAGTATCGGCACAGTCAAATCAGTGCTCAAAACAGGCGGCACGGAAATCCTCGTGGTCGCCGACGAAAACGAGAAGGAACGATTGATACCGTTTGCGGATTCGATCGTTGTCGAGGTCGACGCGAAACAGAAAACGATCGTCGTCGATCCACCGGAAGGACTTTTAGATCTTTGATTCCCTGGAAGTATGTTGCGCTTCGATATCATCACGATCTTTCCCGAGTTTTTTCACGCGGGTGTAGATTGTGGAATTTTGAGGCGCGCGCGCAATGCAGGCCTCGTGGAAATAACGGCCCACGACCTGCGACAGTGGACCACGGATAAGCACCACGTGGTTGACGATCGGCCGTTTGGCGGCGGCGACGGGATGATTCTGAAACCGGAGCCAATCTTCGCCGCCGTCGAAGCCTTGACTGGGGCAGCCAGAAAAGAAGACTTACCGCCGCGCACGAGAGTCGTTTTGCTGTCTCCACAAGGCCGGGTGTTTTCGCAAGCAATGGCCCAGGAGCTTTCGGAGCACACGTCGCGAGTGGTCCTGCTTTGTGGCCGTTACGAGGGCGTTGATGAGAGAGTCGCGGACACGCTGATTACTGACGAGATTTCGATCGGCGACTATGTGCTCTCGGGCGGCGAACCAGCAGCGGCAGTCGTGATTGACGCGACGGTTCGTTTATTGCCAGGCGCGTTAGGCAGCGAGACTTCGGCCGTCTTTGAATCGTTTTCGGAAGGTCTGCTGGACCATCCGCAATACACGCGGCCACCGGATTTCAGGGGAATGAAAGTGCCTGACGTACTGTTGAGCGGCAATCACGCGCAAATCGAACGCTGGCGAAGAGAAGCAGCAATCGCAAAAACAAGACGCAATCGTCCTGACTTGCTGAA
>JBKPPU010000382.1:0-22951 GCA_046733695.1 Acidobacteriota bacterium | reverse complement strand
CTCCTGGGCCAACGTACCAAACCCATCTACCTCTTCTCCGTTTAGACGAACGCCAACCGCTGTATTACAGGCAGAGAGTGTTAACAGATCGACACCACGAAAAATATTCGGCATATCCTTGATCTGAGCGCCAGTTAGTTTTTCTCCTTTACCCAGGACCAGATATGAGTTCAACCCGTCGCCCGGCATAAGCTTGAAATGGCTCGCGATATGGACCAGCTTGTACTGTCGCGACTGGAGCGCCGTGATCATAGCATCTTTCGTAAACTGATCATTGAGCATGACCTTGCCGGCAAAAGTACCTCCAGTGGCCTTCGGATCGTTTTCGTCTCGAAAGATGCCATTCAACTCTCCGACGACTGCTGGAAGAGGATCGAAACCTTGCTGGGAAGTAGATACTCCAACCCCCAATCCACGCCACGACGGGTTAGGAACAGCTCGCAAGGTTCCAGTGCTCGCCGGAATAAAAATCTCGTTTTGATACCGCTCTACGAGATATCCCTTACCGTCGTGCAAGGCTGCGATGGGAATGTATCTTAAGGTTCCGTCCAACGACCACATTAAGATCTTCGCGTTAGCGGCATCCAAATCCCTGCTTATTGGTCCCAGCAGGATCTGATACAGGTCTTTTGCGAACGGCAGCGGGTCGAGCTTCGGGTCCTGCAAGGCTTCCCGTAACGCCATGACTTTCCGATTGAGGTCGGCAGCCGGGATCGAATACTGTCGCGCAACTCTTACGCCCTGCGTGAAGAGAATGACTCTGTACTTGTCTTTCACAACAAGCGTGTACAACGCCACTGAACCGTGGCCCAGGTCGGCAAGAGTATCGTTCAGGGTTTCGTAACTCTGAATTTTTATGGTGTGCCTGGTTTCATCGACAGGCTCCATCGTCTTGAGCAATTTAGCGAGGTATTCTCGAGTTTCTTTGTTCGCAGCCTCGAGTTCGATGGGCAGCTCTTTAAGCCGTTGCTTTTCAGCATCACTCGTTTCTGTTTTCGCGAGGAGATGATCGTATTCGCTGCTCAGGGCTGTCGCACGCTCGGTTTTGCCTTTGTACTCTTTGTAAATCTCGTTTTCTTTCAGCGTGAATTCCGCACGCTCACTGCTTGCAGGTTCCTTTTTTCCTCCGCCGCGAATGAAGTTGATGAACTCCTCTTCCTTCAACATGGCCAGAACTTGTTGTGCTTCGGGAAGGCGACCTTCATCGATCAGCAGATCGGCCAGCTCACGATAAACATCTTCTTTTGATCTGATGAAGCTCAGTTGTGTGTCCTGCTCGAGACCCTGAATATTTTGTCGAATCTCCTGGTAAGTATTAATCGCCTGCTTGCCGTAAAAAATTGCCAGCTGAGGTTGCTTCAGTTCCTTCCAATAACGCATCAGGTCGCGGAGAATAATCGCCTGCCCCATTCCATCTCTGATTTCGCGATAGAGGGTGAGCGCCTGATGGTAATAATCGAGTGCCTCGCGTTTGTCGCCCATTGAGAGATAAAGCGCGATGATGTCTTTGAGTGTTTCGCCTTCCCCGGCACGATCGCGTTTTTCTCTTCTCAAATCTCGCGCTCTTTTAAGATAGTCGAGTGCCTTCTGCTTCTCTTCCGGATCGTTGTGAACTGCAGAGAGATCGTTGAGTGCGTAGGCCTCTCGAAAGCGATCACCCAGATCCTGATACAGCTTTAGCTCGCGCTGCAGATAGGCAAGCGCCTTCTCCTTGTCACCAAGTTTGTTGTGAACCTTTGCGGCAGTCGCCAGCACATACGCTTCGGAGCGGCGATCGGCTTGACGTCTCCAGATGTCGATCGCGCGATCGTAGTACTCCGCGGCCTTGAGTTGATCGTCGAAGGCATCATGAAATGCCCCAAGGCGCTGCAGAGTTTCAGCCTCCAAAGGTGGTCGGGCAACTCGGCGACTGAGAGATAGAGAGCGATCCAGAGTCTTGCGCTCGTTATCCTTGTCGCGCAACTTACGATAGATGGAACTGATGTCAAACAGTGTGAAGACTTCACGATTGTAATCGCCAACGCTATCGAAGAGACGAACGGCTTCTTCATTCTTCGTGATGGCCTGTCGCCGCGACGCGTCGGTATCCTGGAGTAGCAGCCCTCGTGCATCTTCTTGTGCCTTTTCGGCCTGTCGCGTCGTATCCAGTTTGGCCTGGTCCTCAGGCCGTTGCACACAGGCTCGTTGAATCTTCAGCTTGAGTTGCTCCGCCTGCTTATTGAAGTCACTTTGTCTGTTCTTATCCTGCAGCACTCCATAGATCTTGCTGATTGCGAAGAGCGCGGCAACTTCACCATTTAAATCACCCGTAGTCTGCCAGCGTGAGCGCGCCTGTTCGTAGTTTTGACGAGCGTTGTTGTAGTCAGTTAAAGAGAGATAAGCGTCGCCGATACTACTGAGGGTAGCGGCCTCGCGTGCAACGTCACCCAGCCCCTGCCACAACTGAAGAGCGTGCGTGTAATGTTCGAGAGCAGTCTGCGTCGTTTTCAGAAAAAAGCAGACGCGGCCCATATTGAAGAATGTCCACGCCACACCATATTGATCACCCGACTCCTGCCATGGTTTTAAAGCTCGAGTGTAAGACTCGAGCGCAGTTTTTCTTTCGCCCAGAGATTCGTAACCGCGCGCGATGTGACTGAGTGATTCGGCTTCGCCGCGAGAATCACCCAGCGATTGCCAGATCTGAAGTGCTTGTTCGTAATACTGTCTGGCTTTCACTCGATCGCGCTTTAACAAATCCTGGATCAAACCTATGACGTTGAGGGTGTCTGCTTCGCCGCTGCGATCGCCAATGTCTCTCCGGATTCCAAGTGCTTCTTCGTATTTCGCTATTGCCTGGTCCAACGATTCTGGCGTTCCCTGCCCGCGTAACTGCTCCGCCTGCATGAAGACGCTCTCAGCCGTAATGCGATTCCGATCCTGAAATGTGGCGGTGTGCTCTTCAGCGATCTTCGCTTCGTAGTACGCGGCAATTTGGTCCGCCCTCGCCGAACTCACTTCGAGTTTGTAGAATCCCGCACTTTCGGCAACCCATGAAATCATCTCTGGTCCATAGGCGCCGGTAAGCCGGTCAGAGTGAGCAACCATCTTGCCGTCTGGTTGATAAAGCTTAACGCTCACGTCGATGCCCTGCTGGTTGACGACGATCCGCGAATACTGGCCGCTGCGAAACATGATTCGAAAGTAGTGGAATTCACAGCCACTGATCTTCCGTTTGACTGGCTGGCTGGCATCAAGTAGCTGCACATCTCGCTCGTCGAGGCTTTGCGAGCGGGCCGAGCCGAGTGACAACAACGCAAGGAGCAGAGAAAAGGTTCTGAGACTACGAAGGCCGAAAGCTGTCGGGAACAAACAGCGCATGGTGGTCTCACATTGAGGTTAACGCGCTTCTCAATTGAGATTCGAAGGGAGAAGAGCGTCTGTGGTAACTGGGCCTATTCTACCAGCAAACCCTGACCATGCGTCACCTATTTCCAGCGAGAACGTGAACTTGGATCACCGGATAACGAAGCCGATTTCGATTCCAACCCAAAACGGCACCGGCTTGCCATCTTTCATCGCCGGCTTGAACCTGGTTTCACGGGCCACTGCAACCGCTTGTTCCGTGAGGCCATCGCCGAGACCGCGAACCACGCGGACGCTCTTCACAGTGCCATCGTCACCGACCAGCACACGCAAGGTTACCGAACCTTGAGTGCCGTTTGCGCGAGCTGCTTCTGTGTAACGAGGGGCTGGCGAACTCAAACGCACTGGTTTTGTATCGACAGTGGAGGCGACGGGAGGGTTGGTATCGGCGGGCGCGGCGTTAACACCGAACTGTGGTCCGTCTCCTCTTCCTGCTCCCACGCCGGGCTCACCCAAATGCTTGAGCGTGGCCAGCAGTTCACTGGGCCAGACTAAACCTGCGTTCTGTCCGTCCGCACTTTTCGTCGCGATTCCGATCACTTCTCCGTGTCGATCAAACACCGGAGCGCCTTTGTTATTCGCGTTGATGGGAAGATCTATCGAGAACGCTTGAGTGTTCTTTATTGTCGTTGTGCCCGTGATCCGGCCACTGACTATCCTTCCCACATCGCTCAGCATGTAGACGGGATCATTCACTGCGACTCGTTGGCTGTCGCCCAGGGTTAATGGCGGAATTTCAGTTTGCGTCGCAATCGACACATACGGAAGAAAATAGTTACCTGCCCATAACACTTTTATGGTGCCGGTTTCTGTGGCAGCGGTAACCTGAACACGCGAACTTCTGTCGAGTTCAAGGTCGGTCGCGATGAGATCTTTTCGGACGAGAAAACCAGCCGCCCGCGACGTTGTTTCGTTTTGCTGGTCCAGCAGTCCTACCGTAACGATCGAAGCGCGTGCCTGTTCGATGCGAGCCTTTGCCGTCGAGTCAAGCTCCTGGCTGGATGTTGCGGACGTGCATATCGCCACGATAATCGCGAGCTCAATAAGTCTTGACCACCTCATCGCTCACCTCTTAATCGGGATGTTATTGAGGAAAGTTTCATGGTGTTTAAGGATTCAAAAGATCATGAAGTAATAGTGTTCAGAAATGCAAGGTCGTCGGTGCGGTTCGCTTGTTCTTATCGCACTGTATGTTTTGTCGCTACCTGTTTGTTTCTCCAATTGACACGCCACATCTGAATTACTAGACTGCAATCCTCTTCCCTGTTACCCCCTTCATTATCAATCGGGTTTTCCCCATTTCCAGAACTGTGTGAAACGAGGAGAGAAGTATGTCAGAGACGAGATCTGTTCCGGGGATTCTTGATGTCATCAACAGTATTACATCTAATCGGGAAAGCGGCCGGCTGGAGATCGTTTCTTCCGGCACTCGAGGAACGTTTCTCTTCAACGAAGGCAAACTCGTTGACGCGAGGCTTGGATCTCTGAGCGGGTTTCCGGCAGTCAATGCAGCTGTTGCGCTGCGGGATGTGGAAATCAGTTTCGATCATGTACCCCCGGCGTTGCATTTGAGCAGCATCACGCCGAGCGAACGCGTAGTCTTGCAGCGTTTCTTTGGGATCGAAGCTGCTGAGGTCGAACCCGCAGCTACGGCGGAGCCCGAGATCGGCTGGAACCCCGCACCTGAGCCGGTAGTTCCACTTAATCAAGCAGCGACCATTCCGCCCGGATTCTTCACCGTGCCGCGCCTGGTTGTCTGCCTCGCGTTATTAATCGGCTTAGCAGTCGGAGCGGTTGCTTTGCGACAGCAGTTCAAAGCTCGTCAATCAGCAGCACCAGCAACACCAGTAGCAACAGTCGTCGACTCGCAACCGAGCCCGGTTTCCGAAAGCAAACCCGAACCCGCAGCCGAACCGAAACCCGAAGTGAAGCAAGTGATCGCCAAAGCCAAGCCGGCAATCACGCCAGTTGCCGTCGAACCCGAGAAACCCACCGCACAGGTGCAGGACCTCACGGGTGAATGGCAAGTCATCAACACCGTCCATCAGACAGCTTACAAATCTTTTGGCAACATGAAGGTCGGCTTCCGCTTAAAGATCAACCAGCACGGAAAACAGTTCACGGGAAGAGGTGAGAAGTTTTCCGAGAACGGACAAACGCTCCCAGCCGACAGTCGAACGCCGATCCAGGTGACTGGTTCGATCGAGGGCGACAACGTTGTGGCAACCTTCATCGAGGATGGAAGAACGCGAAGGACCAACGGGCGTTTTGTGTGGAAGCTTCAGAATGGTGGCGAACAACTCGCTGGCACGTTCGTTTCCACGGCTGCGAATAGCAGTGGCAGATCAGCAGTGACCAAACAACCGTAGACGACTTCCGCTATTCGCTCTTGAGAACTACCAGGAAGCGACCGCTGCGATCACCAGTAGGCCTCAAGGCCGTGGCCCCGGCTTGACCAATACTCACACCACCTGGCTGCAGAGAAGAGGATGTGAGCGTTACTCTCAGGTGTCTCATCTTGGAAGTCTAACTGGTCGATATGTTCCACATGAGCGACGCCTTCACGCACCGAGTACGACAACGCCGAAGCGCGCAGCTCATGTCCTAACGCCTGCAGGCCTGGAGCCAGGCAGCTTACGTAACACTTCTCCAGTGTGTTTGCTCCGATGATGTGCTCGCTATTACACAGGAATTGAGCTCTGAAGCTGAACTTCTCGACGTAGCCCATTCCCCCATTGGAGTACCAGGGAATGCCATCGCATTTTGGAACAAGGTCAAGAACGTAGTAACCGTTCATCTCTTCCAGAAACTCTTCCTGCGACGGCTTAGGGTCCTTCATCTCAGCAAAGCGGCTGAGCGCCCACTCGGTAGCAGCGTCGCTGAATCCGACTTGAGGTGCTTGCAGCGTCTCGTAAGGTGTTATTTGGATCTCGTGCCAGCGTCGATCGATGGCATCGCGGTCGACACCCTTTAGTCGGCGGCGAAACTTCTCAAACCACCCGACATTGGCGGGCAATTCGCCCAGGCGTTTGAAGAGTCTCTCGAACTCTTCTTCGAATCCGGTCTTCGGCTTCCCAATTGGATTCCAATCAAGACCCATGTGTAATCATCCGCAACTTGAATTCGGAAGGCGATTGGCCGCATTCAACAAACTTACTGCGGCTGCTTCGAAACTTGTTTGATTGCTTCAATCACAACCGCGGGTTGTTGCGCCTGAATAAAGTGAGAGGCCTTTTCGACAACGACATGTTTACTGCCGGGAACCGTAGCCAGCCATTCCTTGTGTTTCTCGATCCAGAGTTTCCGCGCCTCGGCAGGCATGCTCTCATCTTTAGTTGCAGTTAGCAGTGTTACCGGAATGCCTTTAGGCAGCTTTGCGACGCGCGCCTGCGAATAGGAAGTATCAACCGACGCATACTCCGCCTTAACCCCTTCCCCCGCATTTGCAATGTTGCCTTCGGAAGCTTTGATACGATCGGGCTGGTTCTTGATAAGCCAGTCATTAAAACTTTCCTGAGAAGGATCGATTAGCACGAGGCCAGCTACTTCATTCGGATACATATCGGCGAACACGCGAACGTAGATGCCACCAAAAGAGTGCCCGACCATCACGTAAGGCGGTTTGATCCCTGACTTCTGCAGCGCTACATGCAACTCAGTTGCGATCTGTTTTGCGGAACGAGGCTTCGGTCCCGGATCAGATTGGCCCAGACCAGCACGATCGTATGAGACCGTTTGAGCAAAAGCAGCGACGTCCTTCTGCACTCGTGACCACGAAGCGATACCTGCTCCAAATCCACCTTCGAATATTACGGCGGGAGATCCTTGTCCGCCGACCAGAAGCTGCAGAGCGTGACCACCGATGTCGACCTTCTGCAGTTTCAAAATACTTTCGGATGAGTCGTCCTTGGCGATGCGTTTGAATGTGAGCGGCAGACGTAGTCCTTGCTGTGAGAATTGACCTTCGATCTGTGAGCCATCCGCGCTGAATACACCTTCGTAATTCGCGCCCAACGATTTCATTTCGAATTTCAATGACTTGCCGGTCACATTGATCGAGTCGATCGGCAGTCCAGTCGCACCTTGATCGGGACTGTCGAGCATTGCAGCCAACGCGCCGTCCTTTGTGTTGATGTGCAGGACCAGATCGAGCTTTGTGCCAGCCGCTTCAAGAGTGCCTTTCCAATCTCCGTCCGGTTTCACTTGTACTGTTTGCTCCTGGTTTGCAGCGAAAGCTATCGAGGCAAGCAAGCTCGCCAGTATGAAACAAACTCTTGCCACTGTCATAAAGTCTTTCATCTTCATCCTCGTCGGATCGGAATGGGCGCATATTATATGCAAAGACTCAAAACCACTACATTGAATTTGGACAGCGCTGCGCGGCAGCGTTCTCCGTATTACCTTCCTGCTGGAGCCGGAGCACCGGCAACAAAAACTCCGCCGAGGAAATCTGGCTCGTACGCAAGGAAATCATGAAGAACTAATAGATCAATGCCCCGGAAGACTTTCACATGTGGCGCCGCGCCGATGCCGGCACCCGTGATGATCTCCGGGATCTTATCCTTATCCACGTCGCCTGCTGCTACTCGCACACCGCCAAGAAAATTAGGTTCGAACGCAAAGAAACTTAAAAGCTCCTGACCTGTGCGACCATCAAAAACTTTCACGTGTCCACCGGGAGCACCTGGTCCAGCTCCGATAATCAAGTCTGCATGGGTATCACTGTTAAGGTCGCCGGTTGCCACGAAGACGCCGCCGGTAAAACCCTCAAAGGCTAAGAAACTGCGTATCTCTGCGCCAGTTACTCCATCAAACACTTTAACGTGCCCGTTGATTGCAGCGCCGACGATAATATCGTCAAAGCCGTCTCCATTGACGTCTCCAGCTCCGACATTCACGCCACCTGTATAAGTCGGAGGGAACGCAAGAAAGGATGCGAGTAGGGCGCCGCTATTTCCATCAAAAACGCGCACAAGCGGCGACGCACCGGCATCCGGGGCCACGATGATTTCAGCTTTTTCATCGCCAGTGACATCTCCCGCCGCGACAAAGAGGCCGCCACGAAACTGGCCTGGATAAGCATCGAAGCTCATCAAGAGTGCGTTTGTTCGTCCTAAACGCCGGCCGTCAAATACCTTAACGTGCCCCATCGCTCCAGCGCCCGCACCGGTAATCACGTCGGCAACGCCGTCGCCGTTGACGTCGCCAACAGCGACGCGGACGCCGCCAAGAAAATTCTTTTGATAAGCCATGAAGCTAATCGTGTCGTTTCCGTTTGCACCGCTAACCGTAACTCTCACTATCGGCGCATGACCTGGACCTGCCCCGGTCGCAACCAGAACTGTGGCGGCGTGTGACATCGTTGAAGACAGGACAATCAAAAAGACGCTGATTGATAGCATCGTAACTAGACGAGTTTTTCCATTCTGTATAAGTACGCGCATAATTTTTCCTTTCGCGGCCGTTGCCGCTAATAATCAAATTTTGCAGCGATGCCCCGAGGGCTTATCGCGCTCCCTACTTAAGGCGAAAACACGCAGGAAAAACTATCAGGCGATCACACGAAGGCGTTGCACACGTCCTATCCCGCCCACGGCAGTGGGCGGATTCATTCAAGTCCTATCTATATAAAAGTCTTCGTGTAAGTTTTGAATCCCGCCAACGGAAGTTGGCGGATCGTTCAAGTCCACACTATTCATGGAATACGATAAATAGTAAGGACCTGAAGTATCCGCCCACTGCCGTGGAGCGGGATTAAAATCGTTTTTGAGATGGGCCTTATAGAAAGGACTTGAACGAATCCGCCCACTGCCGTGGGCGGGATTTAAGACTGTTTGTTTCCGGCATCTCACTGCGCTCCGGCGAGGCGTCGTTCAATGTCGGATATCTTCGTTCGTATGGCACTAGCCTGAGACACAACCGGCAAAACGACATCGCCGGCCGTCTGCGGTGTCTCGACTCTCTCCCACTTAACCAATTTCAAATCGAGAACGAAGATCGAATAGATCACCGGCACCAGCAGCAACGTGACAAACGTGGCTACACTCAACCCTCCGATCTGCGCGTAACACAACGGTTCCCACAATGGTCCACCGTGCGATGCCAGCGGGAACAGCGCGATCACCGTTGCACCCACTGTTATCAGCACCGGACGCAATCGCATGATGCCTGCGTCTAACAACGCTTCGATCAGTGGCTTGCCCTCGGCATGTTTCTCTTCAATAAAGTCAAAGAGCACGATGATGTGACTGACGATCACACCGACAAGACTTACGATCCCTCCAAATGCCATGAACCCGAACGGCGCACCCATGATCGATAGCGCCGCCAGTGCGCCCACCATGCCAAACGGCACAGCCGCAAAAACGATGAACGGTTTGATCGCATTCTTGAACTGGCACACGAGTGCCAGGAAGATCGCCGCCACCGAAATCAGCAGCACGATGGTCAAATCGAAAAAGCCCTTTACCTGTTCTTCTTCTTCACCCCCGACCTCGATGCGATAACCAGCCGGAAGCGTCTGTTGCAGTTCGTTCAGTTTGGGCCTCGCAGCGGTCATAACCTCCGACGTTAGTTTTCCCTGTGCCGGCATCGCCGCGATTGTGATTGTGCGAAACTGGTTGCGGGATCTCATCTTTTCGATCTGCATGCCGTACTCAGTCGACGCTACCTGTCTGAGCAATACCTTTTGCCTGCTCTGGTCGCCGTACACGTACAAATTCTTCAGAGCGCCCAACTGTGCCCGCTCCTCCATCCTCAACCTTGCAACTACCGGAATCTGCTTATCACCCTCACGCAACGTCGTGACCTGTTTACCGTAGGTTGCAGACAGCGACGCCATTGCGACGTCGTGGTTTGTCAGTCCCGCGATATTGGCGCGATCCGGATCCGTTTTCAGATGAACAGCGAAACTCTGATCGCCCCAGTCGTCGCGCACTCGATCCGCGATCTCGGTCCCTTCGAGAATCGCTTTGACGCGGCTCGCATACGAACGCAACATCTGCACGTCCTGGCCGCTCACACGGATCGCAACCGGCAACCCGACCGCCTTCCCCGACTCGAGCTGCCGCACGTCGATTCGCGCCCCCGGGACCCTCGCCGACAAAGCCTCCTGTAGCGGTTGGATCAACTCCTCCGTGTCATGTTTGTCTTTGACCTGAAGAATGATTTGCGCGAAGTTCGACTGCTGTAGTTCAGGTACAACTGAAAACCAGAACGATGGTCCACTACCGCCGACAAATGTCGTCAGCGATTGCAGGACCTGTCGTGGTTTGCCGTGTTCATCGGGATGATGCTTGTCATATTCTCCAATAACTTCGCGAATGATGGCTTCCGAGTGGGCTGCGGCGTCGTTGGTCGCTGACAGTGGCGCATCGTTCGGCAACCAGATATCGACGTAGGACAAGTAGGACAAATCCTTCGGAAAAAACTGCGTTTTGAGCTGACTCATCAGTACGCCGCCGAGCAGCAGAACTCCCATCGCGCCGGCCATGACTTTCCAACGATGATTGATGGCCCATGTGCCAACGCGGTAGTACTGAGCGGCGAAACCTTTTTGGCGGCGCTCTTCGATACTCCTTTCAATCTTCGGCCGCAGCAGGTAATAGCCGAGCAAGGGAATGAACGTCATGGACACTACTCGCGAGGCGATCAGCGAACAAACGAGCACTACCGGAAGCGAGTAGAGAAACTCACCCACCGCTCCCCTGAGCATCAGGAAAGGAAGATAAGCGCCGATATTTGTGATCGTTGCAAAAAGGATCGCGGTCGCGAGTTTGGTTGGTCCAAGCCAGGCAGCGACAGAACGTTTGTGTCCCAGAGCCAGGTCGCGCTTGATCGCATCACCGGCCACTACGGGATCGTCCACCAGCAAGCCGAGCGCGATGATCAACGTCCCAATGGACACTTGCTGAAGATCAATGCCCAGCACGTACATCATTCCGAGTGTCATTGCCAGCGTGATCGGAATCGACAACGCCATCAGTAGCGCGGAACGCCATTCCCAGAACCCGATCAGCGCAATCAACACAACCAGGATGATCGCCTCGAACAGGCTTTTCGTGAAGAGATCGATAACCTCCTCTACCTGCAATGGCTGATCTGAAGTGCGGGCGTAGATCAGGTCTACGGGGAGCTGTTGTTTCAGGCCTGCGATTGCGACGTCGATTTGTTTGCCGAATTCGTCGATCTGTTCTCCGGAGCGCATGTGCACGGACAGTGTAATCGCACGGCTGCGCCGCCAATTCCCCTGGGCGTCGCGCGTGTTGAAGTAGTTCAAATAACGCGCCGGAGTTTCGTAACCTCTAACGATGTGTGCGAGATCTCTTAGATAGACAGTCGATCCGTTAACAGCGGGAACCAGCACGTCGCCAATCTCTCGTTCACTCTTGAACTCGCCTGAGGGATCGAGATTTACGTTTTTTCCCTGGACGTTAACCTGTCCGCCGGGCGTGGTGATGTTGCGGCCTTTGAGTACGTTCGCGAGATTGCTCGGCTGCACGCCGTACGAGGCAAGTCGCTCCTGCGAGTAGACGAGATAAACCGTTTCATCAAGATTTCCTGAGCGCGCGACTTTCGACACCTGCGGCACTGTTTTGAGTGTCTTTTCGATCAGATCGGTGAAATCATCCATCTGGCGATAGGTATATTTATCGCCGGCAACGGCGCTCAACTTCGTCATGGTCTCGTTTGGATTGTGGACCAGGAATGGCGGCCAGGCATCCGGATGGAATTCCGACGACTGCAGTCGTTCAGTTACGAACTGTTCGACATAAGCCAGAATCTCCGGTTCGGTCTTGTTTGAGACACCGTCGAAGGCAATAAAGCCATCGCCATTGATGACGTGCAGATCACTGGCAAAGCCATTCTCTTTGGCAAACCCCAAAAACATTTCCGTGGGAGCGCGCATTAAACCGCGGTCGACAGCATCCGTAATCGTAAGGACGAGAGTGAACCTCGACGGGTCGTTAGCGTTTGTCGTCGTTGCGCGTTCTGATTCGATCGCGGATTGGATTGCTTTCGCGCGCAGCGCAATCTCTTCTTCATCTGTCTTGGGGCTGGCCACCGTTAGCATCAGTGCCGGGGTGTCGCGAAAGTCTTTAATGAAGTTTATGGGACCGGCGCCGTTAGGCAGGTCGGTGATCGCATCGAGTTTCAACTTGATGTCATCGAATTCTTTACCTGTTTCCTTGAGGCTCTCATCCAGTTCGAAGTAGATCACGGCTAGACCGGTACGAGAGATGGATTCGATCTTGGTCACCTTCACGTTCGCCGCGATCTTTTCTTCTACCTTTTTGGTGACAAGTTGCTCGACCTTCTCCGCACTCGCGCCAGGCCACGGGACCAGTGACACAGCCGTGCGCACCTGGAACTCGGGATCCTTGCGGTGCGGCATATACAGGTAGCCGTAGACGCCCCAGAGGCATGTCGCGATGAGCAATACCCAACTGACGTGACGCTTCTTGACGAAGAACCGCGCGGTGTTGCGTTTGCCATCAATCATCTTCTGTTCTGTTTTGCGACGAGACATAGCTGTATCTCCAACTCCGGAGGCAGGCACAGCGTGCAGGCGCAGTAGTTCTCCTGCTCCTGCAAACTGCTTCCTGTTCCTATCCTTCCTACTGGACCACTAACACCTGCTCGCCATCGACGACCTGGCTGACGCCGGTTGTAACAACAAGTTCCCCCGTGGTTACGCCGCTCGTGATGATGATTGCATTGCCTACTGATTCTCCGAGCGTCACGGGGCGCAGTTGAGCGAATGTCTTTCCGTCGCGCTGCTCCATAACCATTACCGCGTAGCTTTCCGGGTTCTCGGGCGCATGCGTGATGGCGGTGAGCGGTACGATCAGCGATGGTCCTTCCGCTCCAGTTCGTTCATTCGTGTTGAGGGAAGCAATCATTCCCGGTTTCAATAGTCCCTGTTCGTTGGGAATCGTGACTTCGACTTCAAAAGCGCGGCTGTTCTGGTCCGCCGACGGAGAGATGCGCGAGATCTGTCCCGTGAATTCAGTTCCCGGTGTTGCATCGCTTGTGATCGTCAAGGTATCGCCAAGCTTCAGACTCCTGAGCGACGTGTCAGGCACACCGAACGCCGCTTTGACAAACGTCAAGTCAGCGAGGACAAACGCGCCAGTACCTTGTCCGACGAGGGTGCCGACCTCAATCCTGCGCTCGATCACCACCGCACTCATCGGCGCTTTCAGTTGTGTGTCCTGAAGCGGAATGCCGGCCGAAACTGTCGTTGCTTCCGCAGTTTTGATCCTCGACTCTGCGGCTGAGATCTGCGCGCGCGCCGTGGCTACTCTCGCTTCCGAAGCTTTCAACTGGGCTTGAGCTGCTTCCAGTTTCGCGCCGGATATTTCGTACTGTGCCCGGGCGGCGTCGTACTCCGGCTTGGTTATGCTTTGTGTTTCAAACAGCAGACGCGCACGGTCGTAATCCAGTTTCGCCCTTTCAAAGTAGGCCTTCGCATCCGTTACCTGCGCGCGAGCCGTATCTACCGCCGCGATCACTTCCTGAAGCTGAGAACTGTTCGCATCGAGCACTGACCGTGCTTCACCAACCTGCGACTTCGCCTCGTTTACCCGCGCTGCATAATCACTCTGGCGCACGCGTGCGAGTGTTGCGCCCTTGTGCACCATGTCGCCGGCCTGGATGTAACGCCACTGACCCGCTGCATCTTTCTCGCGTGCGATGTCGTCGATGTAACCGCTGACTTTGAAAGCGACCTCAACCTGCGCCGCGGGCTTGATACTCGCTGAGTAACGCACGTTACTTAGCGAAGAGTGTGTTTCGACTGCTTTAACCTTCACCGGTTTTGCCGCCTTCTGTTTCGTCGTCTCTTTCGAACAGCCCGGCAGCAAACCGATCATCATCAACACAGCGGCAGTAAGAATTTGTTTGCCAGTCATTTGTCTTCCCCTAAAGCTTTTTCAAAATCAGCCTTGGCGGTCCAAAAAGTGAGCAGTGCTTGTTGATACTCGTAGTTCGCATTTGCCAGCGACGTTTGCGCCGTCAACACATCCTTCAGCAGCACGGCCTCTAGTCGATACTTGTAAGCCGCCATTTGTACATTTGCTCGCGCAGTTGTTTGTGCAAGCTGCGCAATACGAATGAGCTGGCAGGTTTCCTGCAACGTGCGAAACCTCCCGTTTACTTCCAACAACACGAGGCTCTCAGTTTCGAGAACTGTGTTGTCAGCTTGCGCGATGACGCGATCTTTCGCTGCGATTTCATGTTTTTTGCGACCCCAATCAAACACTTCCCAATCAACCTGGATACCGACGCCGTTTACGTTGCGCGGCACGAAGTTCGAATAGTTCGCCGTGGTGACAGTATTAACCGTCAGACTAACATCAGGGATGCGTTCTGATTTTTTTACTCGCTTATCGAGGTTCGCTTGTTGTAGACGCAAGCGCGCTTCTCGAATTTCGGGACGTTGTTCGAGGGCACGTTTCCGGGCGTCGATTAAATTCGTTTCGGGCATCGCTGCCTGGGCGGTTTGGAGGCCATCTGTGACACTGAATTCGGTTCTCACGTCGCGTCCCAGAAGGTGGTTCAATTGTTCTTTTTGCGCGCTCAGCGAGTTTTTCAGAGTCAATACTTCGTACTCGGCTTTGGCAACTTTTGTTTGCACGTCCATCAGATCGGTCTTGAGTGCGACTTGCTGGACCACATACTCACCCGTCACACGATCCAGTTCGTGGTACAGCTTTACTGACTCTTCAGCGGCCCGAACAGCGCCCTCGGTTTGCAGAATCGCGTAATAGGCACGTTTCACCTCGTTAGCCAAGGATTGTTCGGTAGCGTGCAATTTCGTCTCGGAGATCGCTACATCGAGCTGCTGCTGCTTAATCTGCAAATTGATACGGCGCAGTTGGGTGATAGGCTGAGTCACTTGTCCGGTGAGAAGTAGTGTCGTATTCGTCGACGACTTAATAACCGTATCTTGCAGCGGCACCGGAACATTGCCGGGATAGATGCCGAAAACGCCTCTTTCGAACGTCGTGTCGAAGCTGTTGAAAGGCTGCGAAACCAGTGAACTGATTTTGAAAGATGGCAGGCGTCGGGTGCGGAAGGCATGGAGTTTGTCATCCGCCTTTTCGATTTCGAGCCGCGCGTTTTTCGCTTCGCGATTGTTCTTTAATGCGATGGCGATCGCCTGGTCCAGCGTCAGGACAGTGCCGTCATCCTGGGCATTGGCTTGATGAACCGAGCCGGCGGCGAGCAGTAGCAGTGAAAGAACGAATCCGGTCCACGAATAAGTGCGCTCCATCAAAGCCTCCACCTGTAAATTCTTGACTGGATAACGCGTCAAAGAAGGGGCGAAAAGGCCTTTAGATATTTTTTAGTGACGGTTAGTAATATGAGGTGAGATTCAGCAACTTCTGTCTGTTGCACAGTCAGACCACCTCGCGGCAGCGAGTGGGTGCCGCGCAGCGATCGACGATGTCTACGACGTACCCACCCGCACCGCGTGGTGGTTCTGACTGTATCCAAGCCAGCGTCTACTATTTGATTCCCTTTTTCGCGAGTTGTTGACGCAGGGCCGCCGACACTGCGGCATCAAAACCGTTTTGCGCTCCGCCTTTGACTTTCTTTTCTTGCGTCGCGATGTAGTCGGTGCGTTGCTTCGATAGGGCCAGGATTTGTTTGCGAATCTCACTGCGCTCGGCGAGTCGTTTTTCAATTTCCTTCGCTCGTTCTTCAGGTGAGAGCCTTTGAAGTTCGGATGGTAGATCAGCATCCTTAACTGCTGCGAGCTTCGTCGACCCGTTTTCAATATCCTGCAACAGGTCACCGACATATGCTTTCGAGTTCAGTGCCTTATTCACTGTTCTCTCTGCCTTTGCCTCCGGTGCAGCAAGCGTGGCAACAGAGGCCTCAACTCTCTCCGATACTTCCTTTCGTGCGGCTCGATAGTTCTCTCCTTCTGCACCTTCACCGCCACCGTAGGCCAGGAATGTTCCGCCAAGTCGAGTACCAAGCTGACTTAACGGTTCGTCGTAGGGAGTAGAGATTCTTTCCACGCCGCCGTCCTGAGGAATCAGAAAATACTGGCCCTGACCTCGCCGGGCAATCGCTTCCCACACATCTTTGGTCGTAGCAGAAGTGCCACATTGAATCGTGTTCACGATTATTCCCTGCTTCACTGCCAGGTCGGCAGTAGTGAGAGGATCTTGTTCATCAGCGTAATCGTGAGGCGGAGCGTCGCCAACGAGGAACAGTATTTGGGCGTGATTTGCAGAAGGTTGCGACCAGCCGGCGTTAGCCACTCCCTGCGCCAATGCGCGTCTTACGTTTTCTGCCTCGTCGCCTCCGCCCTCAGCCTGGTATTCCATCAGTGTCGAGTAAACTTTGTCCAGATCCTCGGTTAGCGGCAGTACCTGTGTCACGTAAGAATCGCCGCGGTCGCGGTAAGCAACTAAACCGACTTTCACTGATGAAAGCGAGGAGGCTTGCATTACTCCATTAACAATTCCCCAAATCCGTTGTTTCGCCCCGGAGAGCAGTCCACCCATTGAGCCGGTAGTGTCCAAAACGAAGACCATCTCCATGGTCGATCCACTTGGGCCGAGATCGACGGGTGCGATTCGGGGTTCTTCGGTGCGATTGAAAACCAAGGCAGTAGCTATTGCTACTCCGATTGTAAAAGTGATTACGGCGGTTAGGATGCGAACGGTGAATTTCGTCATTGCTTTGGACCTCCTCGAATGGCTCGGGTCGATAGCCATGGAACGCACCGTCACTCGATTTCTTGCGGAGCATGGTATTGGTCAGTTCAATTTTTTTGAAATCCGCCGAGGTAGTTTTGAATCCGCCGAGGTAAGTATTGAGTACGCCTCCGGCGTAATCTAAAATTGATCGACTATTCAAACTCTACCGGGAGATCTTCAAACGTGAGAAATAGGCTTCCGTATCTGATCCATTCCACAGTGCAACCTGCCCTTGACTCTCACCCAGTTTCAGATCGTTAACGACGAGACATGGCTGCTGAGAACCGTTGACGTACAGAAAAGCCTTCGCCCCCTTCACGACGATTTTGAGTTTTGTCCAGGCCTTCTCTTCAACGTCGACATAAGACTCGTACTTTCCCGGATTCTCCTCCCGCAAACGGAACCAGGGAAACTCCGGCTCTGAGATGTATTGAGTAGTGTGATTCCTCCGGAGCTGATCATCCGATCGACCATTCGTGAAGCGTAAATAAAACGCTTCAAAGCGCGCTCCATTTTCCTGAACCCGAAAAGCGATGCCAATGAACCCGCGCGTATCGGGCGGTGATCCTGGACGAGGAACGCCAACAAGGTCCACTTCGATCGTGCCGTCTTTAAACATCGAGCCCTTGACGATTGCCAGTGATTCTCCTCCGGAACGGTTGCCCTTCACGATGCCTCTATCGTCATTAATCATGTGTACGGCACGCCGGCCACGGTACGTCGCAACATCGGACGTGACCTTTACCGGATCCGAGCCGTGATTGGATAAGCCTCGGATGTCCAGACCTTCAAGAGAATCAAGGGCCAAAGTAGTGGATCGCGCTCCTGGTTGAGTCTTTGACGCAAATGAGCAGCGTCCCGGAAGCGCAGAGATCACGATCAGGCTTGTTAGGATTAGCGTCGGAAGGAAGAAGCTGTTTGATGTTCTCATTGGGGTCACTCCCAATCCGGGATAAGAAAATCTGCGTTGGTCTAAACGGATGTGAAACCGGAGTCATGGGTTGCATGGGCCACCGCTCCATCGAGCTGTCGCTTCGAACGCAATCCAAAATTTTAGAATTTACGAACCGTTGGGCTCTGTTAAGATGTCCAGCGAAAGGAGAGATGGCATACATGGTGTGGATAGGTTTTGTCGCAATTTCAGATGGATTCGCTGTCTCTGCGAGATTACAATAGCCGAAGACAAGCCACGCCCATGAAATCGATAACCAAACAATCGTAGGAACCGCAATAGTTTTTCTGGCCCAGCAAATTTGGAACTCTTGAGGCAGAGCCAGGTGAAAACAATATGAAACCTCTGCAGGCCATAGTGCTGATTGCTCTCGTGTTCGTGATGGGGCACGCGCAGGAAAGATCGGACGCGGATGCGACGTACGCTCTCAAAGGGCCGGTCCGCACCTTTAAGGTGGAAGTCGCAACGGTTGTTTTGAAAGACCGCAACTACGTCGAAGGACCGAGAGTGCCGCAAATGGAAGCGTCGTTCAATGAGGACGGCAATCGAACCGATCTACGTATCTATAATGACAAGGGCGTGCTCAGTCGCCGAATCGTGATGAAGTTTGACGGTCGAAGGATAACGGAGGCCATCAACTACGACGGCGCCGGCAACATGTGGCTTCGCAGCGTGAATGTTTACGACGACCAGAAGCTGCTCAAAGAAGAACTGACGTACAACGGCGACGGCTCGCTACGTTCGAAGAAGACCTTCACTCGAGATGAGCTGGGACATGCGACGGAGACCAATGAGTACAACGCCCAGGGAGTTTTGCTGGATCAGTTCAAAAACACTTTCGACGGTCCGCTCCTGCTAACAACGGAGCGAAAAGTCTACCGTGACGACGGATCCCTCGCTTCAACGAGCTTCTCCGAGGCTGCAAAGAGACGCAACGAAACAATTAGTTATCAACCCGATGGATCAGTCGCCAATAAGACCATCCGCACTGGTCAACAGCTCGAACAATATGGCCCCGACGGCTCACTCCAAAAAACCGCAACCATTTCAGTCCCGGACCGGCTCTTAGATGAGGTCGTGCTCAACCAGGACGGATCGAGAAGAAAAGAGTCAAATGCTCCAGATCGCCTCGACGCGTACGGCAACTGGACAAAACTCACGCGATGGCAGACAGACTCACAAGGCACACGACCTCTCTCGGTCGCCTATCGCACACTCACCTACTATTGAACGTTGAGGTGAACAGACGTGTTTTGCTCGTCACCCAAGGTCAGTAAATCTAAGACATTTGAGCGTTACAGTTGAGACTTTGAATTAACCTGTAGCCCAGAGTTGACAAATTGGTATTAACGGGGTTAAATGCGTTTAGACCATTACCTATGGGAAGTGGTTCTGATCTTTTGTATTTGATTGATTGCACACGATAAAGGCAAACCTGTTGTGAGACAGGGACGCAAAGCCGTGAGTCTCCCTCCTGAGACAGTCTGGCTGCCGAAGGCGATCGAAGATCGTGTGTAGTCATGTCTTCATCTCCTTCCCTTCCTAGCGCGCCTTTTACTTCCAGCAATCACCGATAAATGGCACCCCCGCAGCGATGCGGGTCCGCAAAGTCAGGAGTCTCTCCTATTGCATGGAGAGATCGTCCGATTACCGAAGTGAGGCAGATCAATGGACCAATTACATACTGTTCTAGAGACTATGATCATTAATCAACACAACCATTTGCTTTCACAAAGTAGTACCTTGGGCTGTCTTGCTGTTATCTGTGTAATGGCAACCTTAGCCGTTTTCGTCGCGGCCGCTGTATGCTGTTTCGTAAATCCAGGAGCAGCCATTTTACTAACAGTGATCCTCTGCTCTGCACCCTTCCCCATCATTTCGGGCGCTGTGCTTTTTTGGCAGTGTCTGAAGAAGCAAGAGCAGGCGCGCGAATTAATAGCGATGTTCGCCGAACAGGTGAGACATGAAACTGCTATATCCCTTTCGACTACGATCGATAGCGTCACTGCGCGCGACAGAACTAAGTCGCAATTGTCACTGCAAATTGCAAAAGGTGCGCTTGTCGCTCCGCCGCGGAGTAAGTTGATCTCTGGACTTTTCCGGAAAGTGGTGGGTGAAGGCTCTATATAATCGACCGACTAAAACTTTGGAACTATTGATATGGGAAAAAGACGACCAAAATCAAGAAAAGCAAACAGGCCGACTCGAAAGCGTGTCGTGATTGAACAACTAAACATTAACTTACCGCCTGCTGCAAGAGAGGGTAATTGGTGGAAGCGATCCAAAATCGCGCTCGCCTCATTATCGATTAGTTTGATTACTCTTTTGTTCGGCAATGGCTTGCTTCTTCGTTTTATAAACAGTCCGGTGCCTCCGATTCCTAATGTGCCCCTCAGAGTCCAAATCCTCAGTCCTGCGAATGGCTCGACGTTCACCGTAGGCAATTCGGTGCCGATCATAGCCAGAGCAACCATAGCTCCGCCAGCAAAGGTCACGGGTGTCAGCTTTTATGCAAATCGCGTAAAGGTCGCCAAACGAGACGTACCTTTTCCATCAACTGTGGAGAACTCATTTTATTCGTCCGTTTGGTTTCCCGAGCGTGGTTATAACACCGGAGTCTTCGCTGCCAAGCTTGGACCCAGTGGTTGATTGCGGTATGAATGCCACTAACCGAGGCGCAGGCTTTGCACAATAATCCTGAATCCCGCTCCACAATACAGCGGGCGGGATTCAGGACCATCGCTAGTGTATTTCCTGCAGCGGTAGGATCTGCCAGATCCGCACGATTGCGTCGTCGTCCTTGTAAGTCTTACTGAATGGCACGCGCGGATTTAGCGCGGCGGCATTTAAGCGGACGACCCAGATCGAGTTTCCGTTTGCCTTCACGATTCGATCAAGAACATCTCTGACCGCGATGTTTCTCGCAGAGAAGCTTATGTTTTGAATACTAAGCACGTCATCCGGGGGGAAGCCGTATCCACCATTCCATCCGCAAGGGTATTTCTCCGGGTGGAGCTCCATGTCAATTCCCTGCCGCAGTTCGAATTTGGCATCGAACACGTTGCCATCCTTGATCCGAAAACGCCACAGCCGGAGATTCAGAATGTTGTGATGATGCCGCGCAAAACGGGAACGCACATGAACAACGCCCTGATCGACCGCGAGTGTTTGGCCGCGACAAGACCGGACGATGGACGTCAAAAGCTCCCTGACCGTTTCTTCACTTTGAACATTGGAAGGCGATGCGTTGCACTTTGCGGACTCGTACCACTCAATGCCCATCGGAATATCGAAAGTCTTTGCAACCTCGATCAGCTGATCCAATGGAGCGCCGGCTTTTGGTTTGAATTGCGTCTTCTGTGAAAGCTTCTGATTGAGACTGGGGGCTTTGCCTTGCTGTGCTGCTGTCGTTTGCGAAATGCAGATCGTTACCGCGAGAGCGAATACAGTAAGCGTTATTGAATCTCTGAACACTGCTTCAGTGCTTTGCAAGCTCCAGCTTCGCGATTGCCTCACGGTGTACTTCATCGGGGCCGTCGGCAAGACGTAAGGTGCGGACTTGAGCCCACGCACTGGCAAGGAAGGTGTCCTGCGAAACTCCCGCGCCGCCGTGTGCCTGAATCGCACGATCGAGAACACGCAATGTCATACTCGGAACGACCACTTTGATCATCGCGATCTCTGCACGTGCCACTTTGTTGCCCACCGTATCCATCATGTGAGCAGCCTTCAAAACCAGCAGCCGTGCTTGCTCGATCTCCATGCGCGAGGCGGCAATGTCAGCGCGTATCGTGCCCTGTGTGGAGAGCGGTTTGCCAAACGCGACGCGATTTTGCACGCGCTTGCACATCGTTTCCAACGCGCGCTCCGCAACGCCTATACAACGCATGCAGTGATGAATGCGGCCCGGTCCGAGTCTTCCCTGCGCAATTTCGAAACCGCGTCCTTCGCCGAGCAACAAGTTGGATGCTGAAATGCGCACATCCGTAAACGAAACTTCGGCGTGTCCGTGCGGAGCATGATCGTAACCAAACACTGTCAGCAGTCGAATCACTTTCACACCCGGAGCATCCATCGGCACCAGTACCATCGACTGTTGTTTGTGCAGCGGCGCAGTAAAATCAGTCTTCCCCATGAAGATCGCAATTTTGCAACGCGGATCACCAGCGCCCGACGACCACCATTTATGACCGTTGATGACGTACTCATCGCCGTCGCGAACGATGCTCGACTCGATGTTTGTCGCGTCAGAAGAAGCGACAGCCGGCTCGGTCATCGCAAAACATGAACGAATCTCTCCGGCAAGTAGTGGCTTGAGCCAACGTGCCTGTTGGTCGGGAGTTCCATATCGCGCGAGCACTTCCATGTTGCCGGTGTCAGGCGCGGAGCAGTTGAAAACTTCGGGCGCCATCACACTGCGTCCCATGATTTCGCAGAGCGGCGCGTACTCCAGGTTCGTCAACCCTGCGCCGTTGTCAGATTCGGGCAGAAAAAGATTCCAGAGTTTTTCAGCGCGAGCTTTTGTCTTCAACTCCTCGACGATGGCCGTGGGTGTCCAGCGTGAGGCCGCAACCTGTTCGTGGAACTTCTGCTCATTGGGATAGATGTGCTGGTCCATGAACGCAGTCAGCCGGTCGTGCAGGTCGCGCGTTTTGTCACTGAACTCGAGGATCATTTCTGTGCGTCTCCGTTCTCTCTACAGCCTGCCTCACAAGTCCAAAATCATTCTTGGATACAGTCAGAACCACCTCGCGGTAGCGGGTGGGTACGTCGTAGACGCGCTGGGATTAAAAACGCTGCGCGGCACCCACCCGCTACCGCGAGGTGGTTCTGACCCTGTCCAAGCACGGTGCCTCGAGTTGTGGCATGTTGTGAA
>JBKPPU010000381.1:0-30741 GCA_046733695.1 Acidobacteriota bacterium | reverse complement strand
GTACACGACGGCAATCGGCGCTACGACAGTGACGACCAGCACATGGCATCACGTCGCCGGCGTATTCGATGGGAATCAGATGCGCGTTTATCTCGATGGCGTGCTGGATGGAAGTCTGTCGACCACGAGTGGTCCGGCCTCAGGCACGAGTCCACTCAATATCGGAAAGAGTACCTATACCACGTATTACTTTGGCGGCTTGATCGATGAAGTGCGGCTTTCAGCGGCAGCGCTTTACTCGAGCAACTTCAGTCCTGGGTTGGGTCCCGCATCTAATACGCGCGCGCTCTGGCGGTTTGATGGGCAGACAACGAACGATACTTCCGGCAACGGGAATCATGGCACGTTGCAAAATGCGAGCTACGCGACTGATGTTCCGTCAATGAGCGGTTCGCAGCGTCCGGTGCCTGTGGCCGGTGGGCCGTACGCGGGCCAGTTAGGGCAAAGTATTAATTTCAGCAGCGGCGGCTCGTTTGATCCAGATGGCACTATCAGCAGTTATCACTGGAACTTCGGTGATGGCACTTCCACCAACACTCAGAATCCCTCTCACTCTTATCAAACCTCGGGCTCCTTTAACGCGACGCTGACGGTAACTGACAACACAGGGCTGCGTTCAAGCGCGACCACCGCCGTGACTATCAATGGCTCAAACCAAGCGCGTCTGGATCCCAGGAACCAAACTGGCGGGGGCGGCGAGAATACTCTTTCACAGAATTTCAATTGGAGCTTGCCGTTGGTGAGTCTGCCGGGCCGGGCGGGGATGGATCTCCGGTTGATGCTGTCATACAACTCGCTGGTATGGACCAAGAATAGCAGCTATATGTCCTTCGATGAGGATCGTGGTTTTCCAGGCCCTGGATTTCGTCTTGGTTTTCCTGTGATCCAGCCGCTTTATTTCAACTCGGAAGTCGGCAAATACGCATTCCTGTTTATCGGTCCGGATGGTAGCCGCACTGAACTGCGGCAAGTCGGCACGTCCGCACTGTATGAAGCGGCCGACTCTTCACATCTACTGCTGGACACGACCACGATGACAGTGCTGACCAGCAACGGAACGCAGTTGAGCTACGCTTGGATGATTAGTGAATACACCTGCACGCAAATCAAGGATCGCAACGGGAATTACATCACTATTAACTATACGTCGTTGGGCAGAATCGATACTGTTCTCGATACTCTGGCGCGCAGTATCAAGTTCAATTACACCAATGGCCTGCTCACTTCGATCACGCAGATCTGGAATCAGGGCTCACCAGAAGAAGTGACGCACAACTGGGCTGTGTTCACTTATGGCGAGACGTTCATTCAAACTAATTTCACGGGTTTGACTGTATACGGTCCAGCAAACAACTCGAGCATCAAAACACTTTCGAAGGTAACACTGGCTGATGGCTCGCATATGGACTTCAGCTATACGAGTTGGGGTCAGGTGTGGAACGTAAGCAACTTTGCTCCAAACAACGATTTGCTTAACTATCACGCCTACAAACTGCCGGGCTCGCCTCTATTGGCGACGGGGTCACAGGACGATTGCCCGCGCTTCACAGAGCGGCGTGACTGGGCAAAGTACTGGAACGGCGACACCAATGGCGATCCGGATGCCACACCATCGACTGAAGATGCGGTCACCAGCTTCGCCGGTCCAGTAAGTGATTCCTGGACCATGCCTGACGAAACAGCAGCGAGCGGCCAGCGTGTGGAGGTAACCTCGCCTGATGGGACGGTGAATAAGATCTACTTTGTAGGCACTCCGGGCAACTCGTCAGCATGGCGCCGTAGTCTGCCCGCCCTCGTGGTGACGGAAAGTGGTGGCGCGTGGCAACGGAAGGTGATGACTACCTGGACTCAGGACAATACGTTAGTGTTCTATCCTTTGAATCCACGTGTCACGGAAACCAATATTTATGACCCATCAGGTAATCGCGTGCGCACGCGGATCGTCTACCAGCATCACGATCTCGCGAACGGAACAAGTTGCGACTTACCGAGAGATGTTATTGAGTATGCGGCCAATGCCACTACCGTGTTGCGCAGCACACGAACCACTTACAGCATGAACTCCACCTATACCAATCTTCATGTTCTGGGACTGATAAGTGTTAAGTCTCTATATGAGGGCGACGTCGACAATGGGGGGACGCTCATGTCAAAGCTCGCTTTCTTCTACGATCAAAGCGGCTCGATTTCCGGCGCCGACGCGCCAGTACAGCACGACGATGCGAACTTCGGTCCAAGCTTCGTCGAAGGGCGCGCCAATCTCTCGAGGGTCAACCGTTATGACGTTACGAACACGACCGTCTTCACTACGACGAGCAGTAAGTACAACACAGCCGGATCCGTTGTCGCATCGACCGATCCAGCGAATCACACCGTCGCGATCAGTTATATCGATGCCTTCGCGGACGGCACTGCGCGCAATACGTTAGCTTATCCGACGATGGTGACCGATCCCGACGGTTATTCCTCCACATCGAAATACAGTTTTGACTTCGGCGCTGTTACCCGCACTCAAACGCCGCAGCCAAACACGACTGGGAATCTTGCCGGCCCGGAACAATCGTCGACGTTCGATTCCATTGGTCGCCTGCAGCAGGTCACCAATCTCGTCACCAATCTCGGCAACAACGCGTACACGCGTTTTGAATACTCCAACAACGGAATACGAGTCGATAGTTACGCCACCATTCAGGAAGGTCTGGGTGAAGCTCATTCCTTCAAATTTACTGACGGCGCCGGCCGCGTGATCGCCACTGCAACCGACCACAATGCGAATTCATTCAGTGGACAGAAGGTGGTCTACGACGTGATGGGCCGAGTTATCAAAACATCCAATCCGAGCGAGACAAGTGCAAGCGGTGTTCCCTTCCAATGGGCTACTACGGGCGATGATGCTGGGAGCGGTTGGATTTATACCGAGCAAACGTACGACTGGAAGGGCCGTCCTCTCGTGACCACAAATCCGAGCATGACTGCTAATCCGTCCGCGACAACGACCAAACAGTTCAGTTATAGCGGTTGTGGCTGCGCAGGCGGGCAGGTTGTCACCGTCACTGATGAGGGCACGATTCAGGCGGACGGCAGCCTCAAGAAACGACAGCAGAAGATATATGCAGACGTCCTCTTTCGCACAGTTAAGACTGAGATGTTGAATTGGGATGGCACCGGACCGAATGGCACCGGAGGCACCGTGTATTCCGCTACGACCTTCACTTACAACGCTCGTGATCAGGTCACGCTCGTACGCCGATTTTCTGGACCGACATCGAGCACTACGTTCCAGGATGCAACCTCTACCTATGACGGTTTTGGACGATTGAAAATCCAACATGTTCCCGAGCAACAGGTTGACGTGAACAACAATGCTTCCACAGACCACACAACGTGGAATTACAACGATGATGACACTATTCAAAGCTTTGTGGATGCGCGTGGCGTCATTACAAGTTTCACCTATAACGCTCGACGTCTACCGACTCTTATCAGTTTCGATGTCAGTAACGTTCCAGCAAGTAACAATGTCGCTTCCACTCCCGACATAGCTTTCGCCTATGATGCGCGTGGTAATCGCACTTCAATGTCAGACGGCTCAGGTACGGTCAATTACCATTACAATCAACTCTCGCAGATTGATTGGGAGGAGCGAAGCTTCGCTGGATTGCCAAACGCCGGGTTCTTCCGCCTGGATTACGAATACAATCTGAGCGGTATCCTTAAGAAAGTTACCGATCAGCGTTCGGGAACGAGTTTCACAGAAACACTCGACAAGCTTGGACGCGTAACATCGGTTGATGGCGTCGGTCTCGGTGGCGCGCAAACGCAATTTGTTTCACAAGCGCAGTACCGTGCCTGGGGCGCGCTGAAGTCAAGGACGCAGGCGAGCACTACGCTGAGCCTCACGTATAACCAAAGGCTACTACCAAAGAGTTATTCGTACGGCGGCGGTCAGGTGTCTTACGAATATCACAATGACGCCTCCCTGAAGTTTGCAGACGATCAAACGGGTGTAGCCGAGTTCAAAGATCGCAGCTACTCCTACGACGCCGCAGGCCGGCTCCAACATGCGTACTCGGGTGTGGAAGCACGCAACTTCGTCAATAGCACAACGGGAGGTACTCCTGATGGTCCATATGACCATCAATACGCGTACGATCCGTGGGGCAACCCGACCGCGGATTCTGGTCGCTTTTGGAGTCGTACCGTCACCACCTCCGATAACTACGATGCTAACAACCGGATTCCAACATGGAGTTACGACGCGGAAGGCAACGTGGTTTCCCACAACGAGACACCTACGACTATCTCACCTTTCATCGCCGCCAGGTATACCTACGACGCAGCCGGACGCCAGGTCGGGAGTACACAAACACGCACGTACATGATCGAAATTGGGAAAGAGACCTCGGGATTTGTTAACAGCGAGACTTTCGACGGCGATAATCAGATGACCCATTACTCCCTCGTGCGCAACGTCAGCTACAGCAACCCGCAATTCCCTCCTGGTAGTGTGACGACTGCTGCAGCTTATCTGCTGCGTTCAACCGTGCTTGGTGGTAGCGTAATTTCAGAATACAAAGCCAACGGCACATGGTCCAAGACGCACGTTTATGCCGGCGGTGAGCGCCTGGGTGAACAAACTACAGCAGAAACTGGTTCCGCGCAGAGCATTTTAGACACACCCGATCCTCTTACGGGCGATAGCGTGAGGCTTCTTCCTAATGGGACCGGGCTGGGTCACACCACGATGGATCCCGGTGGCGTTGATGTCGGCACTTCGGATCCGTTCCCGGCGGATGGCAGCGGCGACCCAGACGGCCTCCTCGATAGAAATGTTGGCAACAGTGTTGCTTCTCTGATCCCAATCGATGGTGGTGGGGCAATTTGTAACCTGGACGGTCTCGATATCCTCTGCAAGAACGTTAGCGGCGCGGCGGTTCAATGCCCCAACAACGACTGCGGCGTGCGAACGGTTACTGTTACAGCCCGCTCGCGTGGCCACGTCGTTGACACCTCCACCTTCTTTGCACCCGATGGCTGGGACGGCTCTCCGGATGGCACGTATGGAGTCAACTCGCAGTGGGCGAAGTCAGTGTTCAGCAGCTTTTATGGCGGGCAGTACTTTGTTAATTTCATGATCTGGCGAGGAGGAGCAGACGACGAACTTTTCTGGCGGAAAGGAGCACATATGCCGGGCGCTCAAGGACTCTTCTCCGCTCTCGCTCTGCAGGATCGGCAGAACCCGGCAGAGAAGCCAATGGACACCACTCAGACGGAAAAAATGCTGACTGACGACTGTCTTAAGTTTCTCAATAGTGTCCTGGCTCAATTAAAAGATCCGTACAGTAAAGACCTCAATGAAATCCTTAAAGCAGCCAAGGGCCATCTCTATACAAGGCACTTGTCAGCCGGAGAATTGAAAAAACGGTATGGCGGAACATTTAACAGTGTCACCAATCCCGCGTTCAAAATCTATCTCGACGAAGACCACTATGCATCCGATCCCTACTTGCTGATCCATGAGCTCTTTCATGCGGCAGCAGGTTCCGGGACCAGTTATAATCATGATGAGATGGCGACGGCGGTGTACAATGCAGCTTTAGCTGACCCGGCTTTCGCCAAGTATATAAATAGACACCCCGGCCTCAAGAAACCCAAACCAGCAGACTATGAACAGGATCCGGACGACTGGTACAATGGAGAGGTCTTTAACTCCTATGCTCGGATTGGTTGCACCAAACCTATTGACTACTATTGGTAGAACGCGGGTGTAAAAATGATTCGCTTGAGTTTTATCATCATTTGCTTGATTCTCGTTGGACCCGCGCAAGTTCCTTCAACAACGGATTGGCGAGGGTTGGCCCCGTTAAAATCGACTCGCATAGATGTGGAACGAACGCTTGGTCCTCCCGACCACAAGATGGATAACGAACGGCTGACTTATCGCTTCCCCGATATGGAGGTGCATTTCGACTTTACCAGCAATCCGAAGTGTCAACAGCAACTGCCTTATACTTCCTGGGACGTGACGTCTGACACACTCACTGCGATAGACGTCATTATAAGGCCTGGGCCACTAGTTGCAGACACAGGTATCGATCTGAGCAAGTACAGAAAGATCGAAGTGGGCGGCGACTTACTGGACCGCTACGTCTACTTGAATGCGGATGATAGTTTCCAAATCGAGGTTGGTAACAACTATTTAGCTGGCTATCATTATCGGCCTGGAACGAGCTATAAAGATTTACGGTGCGAACCTACCAGAAAGAACTGACAACGCGAGAGGTTTGATCATAACCAAGATCAAGGACAACCTCTTCTATGCGGTGAGCGATACGGGCACGTTTCTCCGCCTTGCCACAATAGAATCCACGTCTATACCACGTATTAACAACTCAGGAAATTCCTTCACACGGCCAGCAACCTCTCATCGGCTTGACCCATCAATACAGAACTGGTAAAAGGCACACACATTTACCTGCCGGCCTCAAGCGTACCTCCGGTATTCCTCGCAAATCGTGTGATTAATGGTATGTAGTTTCATTTTGAGTGAGGATACTGTATGCGTATAAAGAGCCCCCTTCACCCCACACGGGCTGCCCGTGTGTTCGTTGCGTCACGAAACATATTGCAAAACCATCGTTCAGAACGCACTCGGTTCGGACGATCCCGACGGAATCTTTTTCTCTTAATTGCGATTGCGGGTTTGTTGGGCTCGCTCACCTTATTAAAGTTTTCGCGGCCAGCGTCGGCAGATACAACGACGCCGGTAAGTATTTCCACTTTTGGCACCCCGGTCACACAAAACTTTGATGCTCTGGTTTCAACAGGCACAGGCACCTTACCCGGGAACACTCCTCCGGGTTGGGGATTTTCAGAATCCGGTACGAATGCAAACACCACGTATACCGCGGGAACGGGTTCAGGCACCGCCGGTGATACATATAGTTTTGGTTCATCTGCCTCTACTGATCGCGCACTTGGGCAATTGCGCAGCGGAACCCTCATCTCGATCCTCGGCGCTACGTTCAGCAATAACACCGGTGGAACGATTAATTCACTCAACATTGCCTACGCTGGCGAGCAATGGCGATTCGGCGCGACTGGCCGCACGACTGGCGAGCGCATGGATTTCCAGTACAGTACGGACGCGACCAGCCTGACCACCGGTACCTGGACGGATGTTAATGCGCTTGATTTCACCCCACCAGTTACAACTGGCACCGTTGGCGCTCTTGACGGCAATACCAATCGTGTTCTTCTCAGCTCCAATATCACTGGGCTGAGTATTCCCGCAGGTGCTAGTTTTTGGATTAGATGGACTGACGTAGACGCCGCCCCCGGTTCTGACGACGGCCTGGCGGTCGACGACTTTTCAATCACAGCGAATGGTATCCCACCGTCGCCGACTCCCACGCCAACACCAACGCCCACTCCGACACCAACTCCAACACCTACACCTACTCCGACGCCAACGCCGACACCAACTCCGAGTCCAACACCGATTCCGGGATCAGTGGTGATCAGCCAGGTGTACGGTGGCGGTGGCAACGCGGGCGCAACGTTGAAGAACGACTTTGTAGAACTAATCAATCACACCGCAAACCCAATTGATCTGAGCGGTTGGTCCGTGCAAATCTCTACCGCGAACTCGGCAAGTTGGACACGAACGAACCTTACCAATTTTGTACTGCAACCAGGACAGTATTACCTGGTCCAGCAGTCCCAGGGCGCAGGAGGCACTGACAATCTTCCAACACCTGATGCGATAGGTGGCGGCCTGGTGAGTTCAACATCCGGGAAGGTCGCTCTCGTCAGTAATCAAACTACGTTGACTACCGCGTGCCCTGTTGGCGGCGGAATTATTGATTTTGTCGGTTACGGCGTAGAGAACTGTGCGGAGGGCTCATCGGCCTCGATACTTACCAACACGACCGCTAACCTGCGAAAGAATAACGGCTGCTTCGATTCCGACAACAACTCTATTGACTTTGCTGTCGGAGCACCCAATCCACGCAACAGTTCATCTCCCACAAACAGTTGCACAGGACTCTTCGCAATTGGATCAGCTCAACCAAGTTCTGTGGTAACGGGAAACAGCACGACTCTGACTGTGACTGTTTCTCCGGCACAAAATCCATCCAGTACGGGAATAACTGTTACGGCTGATCTGTCTTCAATCGGCGGATCGGCGGCACAGTCCTTCTCTGGTGTGGGTAACACGTTCACGTTCGTGGCGGCGGTTCCTGCCAACAACCCGCCGGGACCAAAGTCTCTGCCAGTGAGTATTGCGGATGCACAGGCTCGTAGCGCCAGCACGACGATCTTTCTCACCGTGCAAGAACCACACGTCACCATCAGTCAACTATATGGTGGCGGCGGAAATGCCGGGGCCACGTTCACGAATGACTTCGTCGAGCTCTTTAACCCCACTGACCACACAGTCGATTTAACAGGCTGGTCGTTGCAGTACACCTCTGCAACGGGCGACAGTTGGGACTTCACCTCGCAGCCTATCGGCGGGTTTATCGACCCCGGTCAATACTATTTGATCGCGCTGGCGGGAGGCGCCACCGGCGCGCCACTACCGGCCGCAAACATCAACGGCGATATCAACATGAGCGCCACGACAGGCAAGGTCGCGCTCGTGAATAACTTTGATCCGCTCGAAGGTGCTTGCCCGTTGGGTAATCCCAGCATTGTAGATTTTGTGGGTTACGGTACAGGTGCTAATTGCGCGGAAACGGCAAACGCACCGGCGCCGAGTAACACCATTGCGATCTTCAGAAATAACGGCGGGGCCACCGATAACGATAACAATCAGACCGACTTCGCTACGGCCACTCCAAATCCTCGGCGCACTGCACCGATCGTGGAGATTGGTCCAGCGGTATTTCGTAGCGATCCTCGGAAGAATGGTGTCAACGCGCCGCGCGATGCGAGTATCACACTTAACTTCACTGAGCCGGTTACCGTAGAGGGCCAGTGGTTCAATATCAATTGCGCCACGACGGGGCTCCACAACGACGCTACGGTTGCAGGCGCAGACAAGGTCTGGGTCATCACACCCAATGTGAACTTCCTGGCCGGCGAGCAGTGTACATTCACGATCTTCAAAGACCAGGTTCACGATGTGGATACGGACGATGTTGGGCCTAATGACGACACGCTACTCGCAAATTTCGTGGCAACGTTCACAGTCGCAAACGGAACGGCGCCGCCATATCCGCCGAGTGTTCACCTGACCTTCGGTAATCCGAATGGCGCGACGGCCGACATCAACCAGCCGAACAACTACCTGATGGAGAAGCCTGAGTTTACGCTCTCTTACAACAGGGATATGGGCCGTCCAAACTGGGTGAGCTGGCACCTTTCCGATGAATGGATCGGCACTCTCGCACGTGTCGACACCTTCAGACCGGATCCGGCTGTGCTGCCGACGTGGTATCGCGTGCAGGCAACCGACTTCAGCAACAGTGGTTTCGATCGCGGTCACATGACACCGAATGCCGATCGCGACAAGGAAACCTCCGTTCCGATCAATCAGGCGACGTTCCTGATGTCGAACATGGTGGCGCAGTCACCCGACAACAATCAGGGACCATGGGCCGCTTTAGAAAACTTCCTCCGGACCCTGACACCTGCAAACGAGCTTTACATCGTTTCTGGTCCAGCGGGTGTCGGTGGCACTGGCAGCAATGGCGGTGTTTCGACGACGATTGCCAACGGTCACGTCACCGTTCCATCGTCGACGTGGAAAGTCGTGCTAGTGATTCCGAAGGGTGACAACGACATCTCGCGTGTAACTGCCGGCACGCGAACCATCGCAGTTAACATGCCCAACATTCAAGGCATTCGAAACACTCCGTGGGAGACTTACTTGACCACGGTCGATGCAGTTGAAGCAATGACGGGTTACGACTTCTTTGCTAACTTGCCCGACGCGATCGAAAACTCTATCGAAGCCGGGATCAACGGCGACAATCCGCCGGGAACGGAAGGCCAATCGCTGACAACTGCGGAAGACACTTCGAAGTCGATCACACTGACTGCCGTGAGTCCGCTTGCGAGTCCGTCGTTTACGTTCACGATTGTCACTCCGCCGGCGCACGGCCAGTTGCTCGGATCCGGGGCCAATCGCACGTATCAACCGAATCCCGACTTTAACGGCAGCGATAGCTTCACGTTCAAGGCGAACGATGGAGCGCGGGACTCGAATACGTCGACGATCACCATCAACACCACGGAGGTGAACGATTCGCCATCGGCCACCGACGATGCGAAGAACGCGGATGAGGACACGAATCTCGAGTTCTCGGCGTCGGAGTTAACTGGTAACGACAGTGCCGGTCCGGCGAACGAGAATGTGCAAGTGCTTACGGTCACCAGCGTGTCGGCAACTGCGGACACACACGGAACCGTTTCGCTGTCGAGCGGAACCATCACTTACTCACCGGCTGCGAATTACAACGGTCCGGCGAGTTTCACTTACGAGGTCTGCGATAACGGGACCACCAATGGCGCGCCTGATTCGAAGTGCGCCACCGCGACGGTGAACGTTACCGTCAATAGCGTGAACGATGCGCCAACACTGAATGCAATTCCGAATCAAACAGTCTATGTGGGCAATACGTTGAGCTTTACCGCGGTCGGTTCAGATCTCGATCTGCCGCCGCAGACGCTGACCTACAGTTTGACTGGTTCCGTTCCAGGCGGAGCATCGATCAATCCATCGACTGGTGCTTTCAGTTGGACGCCTACAGCAGCACAGGGCGGGCACATCTACACTCTGACAGTACGAGTGACGGATAACGGCGATCCGAATCTGTGGGCCGAACAGTCGTTCAACGTTCGTGTGGCCTGGACATGGACGGGCCTGCTCGCACCGGTACAAGCTGGTGGAACGTACAAGGCTGGGCGAACGATCCCGATCAAGTTCCAACTGACGGGCGCGAGCGCCGTAATCACTGACGCGGTGATCACCCTGAACGTGTTCCAGTTAAACAACAACGTGGTTGGAGACCCGGTAGATGTTGAGTCAACGTCTTCGGCCACGACTGGCAACCTGTTCCGCTTTGAAAATGGTTCGTACGTTTTCAATCTCAACACATCGGGAATGGCGGCCGGGACTTACCAGTTGCAGATCGACATGGGCGACGGTGTCATACGAGCCGTAAACATCTCGCTCAAGTAGATTAAGACAACTCGGAACGTACTGTAGGGGCCTCCCTCTAATCGATCGGGCATTTCACAAAGAGATCAATTTGACGCCGGGCGGCCACGGAGGGCCGCCCCTACAGTTCGCTCAACGGTTCTACTTCTTGTCAAGGATCGCGGTTGCGATGGCGAGGGTGGCGGCGGAGCGTGCGGCGTCATACTTGAAACTCTTCGCTATGTCGACTGCTCGATAAAGATCATCCTTCGCGAGGGCACGAAAAACTTTCGCGATGCTGAAGTTCTCACCACCAATACTGATCGTAGTAATTGAATTCCCAGTCATGAGCGGAAAGGTAAGCGTGTTCTCGCCGGTATAGCCGTCAAGGCGATTCGCCTCTTTCACCACTTCACCAATGATCTCCCACGCTCGTACACGATCAGCTCCGATTAACTGATTCGCGATTCCTACCAGCAACACAGCACGATCAGGTTTTTCCCCCTCGACTCGATTAACTTCACGCACCGCATCTTCCAACAGCTCCAACGATCGCTGCCGGTCCGTATCCCGCAGCACGCGAGCCACGTCGATGTAAGCAGCCGCCCGTTGCGTATTTGACAGCCTTCCGTTTTGAATAACGCGAATCGCTTTTGCCGCAGCCTTTTTTCGTATGTAGGTTTGAACAAATTCAAAGTCAATGTGCTGAAGTATAGAAATCCGTCGTTCCGGGTTCTCGATCTTCTCGGCAACATCACGAGCACGTTCATCGCCATTTTCAAGCAGTGCGACAGCCGTCGCAGTATAGATCCAGTCGCGTTCGCGCGGGGTTTTGGCGCGATCGATTTGGTTCTGCATCTGCTCGAGTGCCTCTTCAACACTCGGCGCCGGACGTGTCTCTTCCGCGACACTGAAACGTCGCTGGCCCATGCCATCCCTCGATGAACCAGACGACGACTCAGCCAGTTGTGACCGCAGCGCTACCGCCGTATCCGGCGCGTATTGATCGAACAGCGGCAGCATTCTTCTGATCGCGCTCGACTTGATGTTGCGTGCTTCCGTATCTGATTGCGGCAATGGCCGCAAGAGAATACTAGCGCCGACCTGGAAGAACTTGTCGCGGAGTGCCGGTGGAAAATTAGTCGGCGGCTTTGGCCTTTCATCACCCTGACTCCAACGCGCACCACCACCCGGTTCATAAGTTACATAGACTCCAGGCGTGAATACATACGAAGACAAACCCAAAACTGTATTTGCATCCGACTCAACATCAACTTCCGCACGCCTGAGCAGCGTCGCAAAAGTTCGATCCGCAACCTCGGCATTCTTAGTACGCAGTTCAGACACGAAGTTGATCGTGTGCGAGTTAACCTCGTTGAGTACAGGCGCAGCAAACTCGTATGCCTTGTCCGTCTGACCGTTCCTGAGAAGCGTCGAAGCAACTTGCAGTCGCTTAGCAACCGCTTCCGGCACTAACCAATCGTCCTTCGGTGCAGACGCATTTTTCGAACTTTCCTTTTCTGACTCCTGCTGGCTTTTCAGTTTCGCGAAGTACTCCTCGGCGAGAGCCAGATCGTGCTTCGCCATCATATTCAGCACTTCGAAACGAAGATCGCGGCCACTCATTCGTCGCATCGCAGTGACCATCGCCGGCGGCTTGTCTTTTGTATTGATGGTGACTTCTTCCTTGTCACCTTTTTCCGCTTCGTCCCACGCGCGCTTGAGCAGTGATCGCGCCGTAACATTGTCGACCTCCCACAACACGTCTGCAGCACGGGCCATGACGCGAGGTCGCAGTGCCAGATCGGGAAAGCTGCGTGCCTCGGTTGCAATCGAAATCACGAGCGATGTGGCGAACGCTGGTAATTGGTCGTCTGGGACTGGAGTTGGCTTGGGAGTCGGACGCTGCGCGAGCGTTGCAGGGTTAACGATAAGGAACAACGAAAGGACAAAAGCAGACCACGGCGCCGGTGGCTGGTTAGTCATCATTTTGGCTCCTCGTTTAGTCTGATTTAGACCACCGAATCAGCTCAAAAGTTCCAGCAAAAAGACCGAGCCGTCTGCCTATGTGACCGAGTGCCAGTCACCTTGACCAGATTGCATTTTTGCTTGTTGACCCGCCTCAGAACCTCTGGTAAAAGCATTGAATCATGCCCTGGCCGGTGACGTTTGCGCGACCGGTATCCCTCTCAAATTTGCAATCTTGACGTCCCCGTGCGGACCCCACTAGGTCAGGACTGGGTGTGCGACAGGTTCAACCATTCGGCTCGATTGAATCTGCGTAAAATACTCGGTCCTGACTTGCCCCAACTAATATTTAGCCGCGGATAAACGCGGATTATTCTGTGGAAACTTGACTGTCTCGATTGAGTGCAGCGTGGAGTGTGTGCCAGGGTAGGGTGGCGCATTTGACGCGTACGGGAAACTCGCGGACGCCTGCGAAGATCTTCAGGTTGCCGAGACTGTTCTCTTCTGTTTCCTCGTTGAGCTCGCCCGTCACCATCGAGTGAAATTCCTGAAACAAATTCTCGGCCTGTTCCTTGCTCTTGCCTTTGACGGCCTGCGTCATCATGCTCGCGGATGCTTTTGAGATCGCACAGCCCGAGCCCTCAAATCCGACTTCTTTCACGAAGCCATCTTCGAGGTCGAGATATATTGTCAGTTGATCGCCGCAGAGCGGGTTATAACCATCAGCCGTGTGGTTCGCGTTTTCGAGCTTGCGAAAGTTACGCGGCTTCTTGTTATGGTCGAGAATTACCTGCTGGTACAGTTCGCTTAGTTCAGACATACGCTCAACTAAAAATCTCAATTACACGTTCGATCGTGCGGGCGAGTACATCGATCTCTTCCTTCGTGTTGTAGAAGGAAAACGATGCGCGTGCAGTCGCAGGTACATTGAAACGCTGCATCACAGGTTGCGCACAGTGATGACCGGCGCGAACGGCGATGCCCTCCTGGTCCAGAATCGTGCCGATATCATGCGGGTGAATGTCGTCTATCACAAACGACAACACACTCGCCTTGTTCTTCGCGGTGCCGATGATGCGCAGACCTTCGATCGCGGAGACACGCTCAGTCGCGTAGCGCAGCAACTCGGCTTCGTAAGCAGCGGCACGATCGCGTCCGATGCTGTTCAGATAATCAATTGCAGCGCCGAGACCGATTTGCGATGCGATGGCAGGCGTGCCCGCTTCAAAACGGTTCGGCGGGTCGGCGTAAGTCGTCTTCTCGAAGGTAACGGTCTTAATCATGTCGCCACCGCCCTGAAACGGATTCATCGTTTCGAGTATCTCGAGTTTGCCGTAAACAACTCCGCTTCCTGTCGGCGCGTACATCTTGTGACCCGAGAAGACGTAGAAATCGCAATCGAGGTCCTGCACGTCAACGGGCATGTGCGGAGCAGCCTGAGCACCATCGATCAGCACGGGCACGCCATACTTGTGCGCCTGCGCAATCATCTCCTTGATCGGGTTGATGGTGCCGAGCGCATTCGAGACGTGCATCACCGCCACCAGCTTCGTCCGCTCATTCAAAAGCCCATCGTAATCATCGAGCAGCAACTCACCCGAGTCGTTCATTGGGATCACGCGGAGTCGCGCACCTTTTTCTTCGCAGAGCATCTGCCAAGGAACGATGTTGGCGTGATGTTCCATCGCGGAGATGATGATCTCGTCGCCCGCGCCGATGAACTTGCGTCCGTAACCGTGCATGACGAGATTGATGCCTTCGGTGGCGCCACGCACGAAGATGCACTCGCGAACGTCGCGCGCATTGATGAATCGTTTCACCTTTTCGCGCGCGCCTTCGTAGGCGGTCGTAGCTTTCTGGCTCAGGTAGTGAACGCCACGATGAATGTTTGAGTGTTCCTGCTCGAGGTAGATACTGCCACGATCGATGACGACTTGCGGTACTTGAGACGAGGCCGAGTTGTCTAGATAAATCAGCGGCTTGCCGTTCACGGTCTGTTGCAGGACCGGGAAGTCAGCGCGAATGCGTTCCACATCCCAAAGGTCTGTCACGACCGGTTCCAACGTCGATAATGTTCCACTCACAGTTCTTAACTCCTCGCACCACTTTGGAGTGCGCCACCTTGGTGGCGCTTTGGTACCAAAGCGGTAACAAGTTACCGCACTCCAAGGAGAGGCTTAAGCCTCCAGGTTCGTGTGCAACTGGCGCAGTACTGTCTCGTCGAGTTGCGATCTGATCGAATGAATTTTTATCTTCGCGATTACTTCTTCGGCAAATCCGTAGGTCAACAGATTGCGTCCGAGCTCCGGACCGATGCCGCGCGTCTCCAGGTAAAAGAGCTCTTCCGGATCGATCTGGCCCACAGCCGCGCCGTGCGCACACTTCACATCGTCCGCATAAATCTCGAGCTGCGGTTTCGTATCGACACGCGCTTTGTCCGACAGCAGCAGATTCTTGTTCGTCTGAATCGCATCAGTCTTCTGTGCGCCTTCACGAACAAAGATCTTGCCGTTGAAAACCGCCCGGCCGTTGTCGTCGAGGATTCCTTTGTACAACTGATGACTGCTGCAATGCGGCTGCTTGTGATCGATGACTGAATGCGTGTCGGTATGTTGATTCGCACCGACCATATAAAGCCCATCGACCGAAGTCTCCGCACCTTCGTGATCCATCACCACCGAAATATCGTGACGCGCGAGGCGCGCGCCGAGATTTATCGACGTCGTATCGTAACGGCTCGAGCGGCCAAGCTCGGCCGAAGTCGTCGAGACGTGAAAAGCGTCATTACTTTCCCGCTGCAGACGATAATGATCGAGTTGCGCGCCGTCCTTCAGCACAATCTCAGCGATTGCATTCGTAAAGTATTTTCCGTCAGCCGCAGACGAATAACTCTCAATCAACGTCGCGGAACTGTTCTCCTCGGCAACCACCAACAGCCTTGGAAAACTCGCACTGTTTTCGGCGTCAGCCAGAAACGTTACCTGCAAAGGTCGCTCAAGCTTGACGTTCTTCGGAATCCAGACAAAGACACCTGATTGCAGGAACGCCGTGTTCAAAGCGGTCAATCCGTTGTTGTGATAGCCGGCGTTGCGCGCGAGATACTTGCGAACGATCTTGTTGTACCGGGCGTCAGCAGCCGCGCTGAACAAATCGATCGCGACAACATCTTCGAGCCCGGTCTTCACCGACAGTTCTTCGCGCAGGAATCCATTTACAACGACGAGATGCGCACCCGCAGTTTCCGGATACGCAAACCGCGTGACGTCAGTGACCGTAGCTTCACCACCGCTAATAGCCGGAGCAAAACTCTCCTTCGCCAACGAAATGAGATTCGTGTATTTCCACTCTTCGTCTGTTACTGGAGGAAAGCCTAACTGTTCGAAACGATCCATCGCGCTGCTGCGCACGAGCTCCAGCCACGCAACCGTTGGAGACAACTCCTGGACAGTGCGAAACGCCGACTGGTAACTGTTTTCTGACTTGACGAGTTCCGTAACCATTCTTAATTCGCCGGCGCACCCGCTCCTTTTCCGTTCTGATCTGCCTTCGTGATCCAGTCGTACCCCTTCGATTCGAGCTCCAGCGCCAGCTCTTTGCCGCCTTCGCGAGCGATCACGCCGTTCGCCAGCACATGCACGAAATCAGGTACGATGTAGTTCAAAAGTCTTTGATAGTGAGTGACAACGATGATGGCATCATTCGGCGTGTGTAGTTGATTAACGCCATTCGCAACCACGCGCAGCGCATCGATGTCCAAACCCGAATCTGTTTCGTCCAGCACGGAGAGCTTTGGCTCGAGCACCGCCATCTGCAGAATCTCGTTGCGCTTCTTTTCGCCGCCCGAGAAGCCTTCGTTGACAGAACGAGTCATGAAGCTCGCCTCCATCTCGACGACTTTCGCGCGCTCTTTCAGGAGATCCTTGAACTCGAGTGGATCGAGTTCCTCTTCACCGAGATGTTTTCGTTTCTCGTTGTAGGCCAAACGCAGAAACTGCGCGTTCGAAACGCCAGGTACTTCGATCGGGTACTGAAACGCCATGAAGACGCCTTCACGCGCCCGCTCGTCCGGCGACATCTCGAGCAGATTGCGGCCTTCGTAAAAAATCTCTCCGCTTGTGACTTCGTATTGTGGATGTCCGGCGAGGACTTTCGCGAGTGTTGATTTACCGGAACCGTTTGGTCCCATGATGGCGTGAATCTCGCCTTTTTTTACGTTCAGGTTGATGCCCTTGAGAATTGTCTTGCCATCAATCCCTGCGTATAAATTTTTGATCTCTAACATCAATGAGTCCTGTCAATCTTGAAATCCTGAAATCCTGTCTAACCAACACTTCCCTCTAGCTTCAGACCAAGTAGTCTTTGCGCTTCCACCGCAAACTCCATCGGCAACTGCAGAAACACGTCTTTGCAGAAACCATTGATAATTAGCGATACCGCGTCTTCCTGCGATATGCCGCGTTGTTGCAGGTAGAAAAGCTGCTCCTCACTAATCTTCGAAGTCGAGGCCTCGTGCTCGACACTCGAAGTGTTGTTCATCACCTCGATGTACGGGAAAGTGTTCGCACCACAACTTGAACCAATCAGCATCGAATCGCACTGCGTGTAGTTGCGGGCGCCTTCGGCCTTTGGCATCACTTTTACGAGACCGCGATAACTGTTGTTCGACTTCCCCGCCGCTATTCCTTTTGAAATGATCGTCGAGCGCGTGTTTTTGCCGAGGTGAATCATCTTCGTCCCAGTGTCGGCCTGCTGCGCGTGATTTGTCAGCGCTACCGAATAAAACTCTCCGATCGAGTTGTCACCTTGAAGAATGCACGACGGATACTTCCACGTAATCGCAGAACCGGTCTCAACCTGTGTCCATGAGATCTTCGAATTCTTACCCGCGCACTTACCGCGCTTCGTCACGAAGTTGTAGATGCCGCCGCGCCCTTCCTCGTCACCGGCATACCAGTTTTGGACGGTGGAATATTTGATCTGCGCGTCGTCAAGTGCGACAAGCTCAACAACCGCGGCATGAAGCTGGTTCTTATCAAACTTCGGCGCCGTACATCCTTCGAGATACGAAACGTACGAACCTTCTTCAGCAACGATCAATGTGCGTTCAAACTGTCCCGACTCCGCGTTGTTGATGCGGAAGTACGTCGACAACTCCATCGGACACCGAACGCCCTTCGGAATAAAACAGAAACTTCCATCCGAAAAGACCGCGCTATTCAACGCCGCAAAGAAGTTGTCGTTTGTCGGAACGACCGACCCTAGATACTTCTTCACGAGTTCCGGGTAATCTCGAATCGCTTCCGTGAACGAACAAAAGATCACGCCGTGCTTCTTCAGCTTCTCTTTGTAAGTCGTGGCCACCGAGACTGAGTCGAAAACCGCGTCGACGGCAACGCCCGCGAGTTGTTTCTGTTCCGTCAAAGGAATGCCGAGCTTCTCGAACGTACGCAGCAGTTCCGGATCGACTTCGTCGAGACTCGCCTTCGTGGCCTTCTGTTTCGGCGCGCTGTAATAGATCATGTCCTGGTAATCGACATTTGGATACTTGAGGTTGGGCCAGTGCTTCGGCTCTTTCATCGTCAGCCAGTGTCGATAAGCCTTCAGACGAAACTCCAGCATCCACTCGGGCTCGTTCTTCTTCTCGACGATCAGACGAATAGTGTCTTCGCTCAAGCCGCGCGGAATTACATCCGACTCGATATCGGTTACGAAGCCGTATTTGTATTCCTGTTTGCTTAAAAGTTCTGCTGTACTCATTAGTCTTTCTAGACCCGATTATCCTTCCGACTGACACCTTGAATGTGGTGTAAGACCGCGTCGACATTCGCTTCGGTTCCCAACAACTGCGAGAGCGTGATATCTGCGAGCGCGTTGTCAACAATCTGGTGCAACTCGACGATCACCGGGCGAATGCCGCAGTCACCGGTATGGACGCAGGCGTCCAAAACACCTGCGTAGCTCTTGCAATGAGACTCAGCCGGTTCGCCTTCGAGAACGCGAATGACCTGGTTCAAACGGATATCGGAGGCAGGCCGCGCCAGCGCGTAACCGCCTTTGGTGCCGCGAGTCGATTGCACCAGTCCGGCTTTGCTCAAAATCCATAGCAGTTTGCCGGCGTTCGCAGTTGAGATTCCCTCGAGACGGGCGAGCTGCGAGAGCGTCAGCGACTCGCCAATGGTTTCGGCGCGGGCGAGCTGCAACAGACAACGCAGGCCATATTCTTCTTGAGCTGAGATCTTCATTGCACGTCTAAATTATTAATCTCAGGCATCTTAAGCTATACCTTACTTTTTAGTCAAGATTAGCCGCGGATCTTCGCGGATGAACGCTGATCTGCGTTTATCCGCGAAAATCCGCGTTAGAGTTTGAACTCGAAATCGAGGTACCCGGCTATTCGGACAGGTCTGCCGTTGAAGGTCGATGGTGGGAATGTCCAGTTTTTAGCAGCGGTTTCAGCGGCTTGGCGGAGCATCGTCGGGCCTTCGGAGTTGGTCACCCAGATTTTTCCGTTTTCATCGACAATCGCGAAAACGCGAACCGTTCCGGTCACGTTGTGACTTTTGGCTGCCACCGGATAGGAAGGCGTGACGCGCTTTGTTTCGCGCCCACTCAACGAGCCGGCACTGACGAGTTCGGGCTCAGCGGCGGTAGCGGGGGAAGGAGGCATCGCGACTGGTGCGGCTGCTTCCGGAGTCGGTTGAGATTCCGCTGGCTTGGTCGCAAAGGGATTGGGAATTCTGTTAGTGACCGCATCGAGCGCTTTCGATCTGCCGAGAGACGCAGTCGCCTGTGAGGAGGCCATCTTTTCCCTTGCAGCGAGATACTCGGTCTGCCACCTCGAGCGATCCTCATCGTTTTTTGCCAGCGACAATCGAATACCAAGCACATCTTCGAGGAGGGCGAAGGATTCGTAAGCTCGACCCTGTTCCTTTGAAATCTCCTCCGCCTGCGCGATTATGCGTTCGACCAAACCACGAACTCGTTCGAGATCCGTGTTGGCTTCAGCCGGAAGATCGGACTCGCTCGGATTGATACCGTAGCTACGGTAACGAGCAAGATGCGCTCTGATGCCGTTGACAGTCTGGCCCGCGGCGGCAAAGTAGGTGCGAATCGATTCGTCTTTTTGGGCCGCGCGCGTTTGAAACGAGTCGTCCAGCAACGACTGTGAGCGCCCGTAGTTCCCTTCCTCGAGGTAAATCCCGAGCAGCATGAGCGTGGCGACGTTACGCAGTGTTACGTCGTTTCCAGCGGCACGAATGTTTTCCAATTCAGTAGCTGCGGCTTGAAGCTGGTGCACAGCCGCGAGCGCACGAGCGCGTTCAAGGCGGCGAGCGAGCGGATCCATCGCATCTTCGCTGGAGCCGGTCGACTGGCCCACCGCCAAAACGGCTGTAATTAGAACTAGAACTGTCGGGATTATTCCATGTATGTAGGGGCGTAAAAAAGAAAAAGATCTCAAATTGCTGACTCTCCCTGAAAATAGAAAAGCGAGCCTAATGCTCGCTTTAGAGTTGGTATCAATTTGACGAGACCCATTATGTACGCATCCGGCCCACCGAGGCAAGCGTATCCACAGATTACGCAGATTGTTCAAGAGAATCTGTGTAATCTGTGGATAGACCACTCATTGCGCACCCGTCGCGCCGAGGCTCTTGATGATTTTGTCGCGGTAGGCGCGGGCGGCGGTTTTGATGGTGGCTTCATCGAGGGTTAGGAGACGACGATTGCGCATGACGATGCGGCCGTTGATGATGACGCTCTCGACGTCCGCGGCTTTCGTCGCGTAGACGAGATCCGAATAGACGTTGTAAAGCGGGATTTGGTTGAGCGTGTCGCGATCGATTACCAGTAGATCGGCACGCTTTCCCGTCTCCAGTGAGCCGATTTCCTTCTGGAGGTGCAATGCCTCTGCGCCGCGAATCGTGGCGAGCTCAAATGCCTCCTGCGCTGAGATCACTTTCGGATCGCCGCTGAACACTTTGTGCAACTTCGCCACCGTGTCCATTTCTTCCCACATGTTCAGGTCGTTGTTTGATGCGGCTCCGTCCGTTCCCAAACCAATCAATAGCTTCTCCGTCAACATCTTTGGAACGGGTGCGACACCCGAAGCGAGCTTCATGTTCGATTGCGGATTGTGAACGACACCGACTCCACGACGCTTCAAAATCGCGATGTCACTTCCCTGCGGCCAAACCATGTGCGCAGCAATCACACGCTCGTTCAGAAAACCAATCCGATCGAGATAGGCGACAGGGCTTGCACCCTTCGCTTTAACACTGTCGTCAACTTCACGCTTCGTCTCCGAAATGTGCGTCACAATCGGCGCACCCGTGCGATCGGAAAAAGCGCGAACGGCTTTGAGATGTTCTTCATTGACTGTGTAAGGCGCGTGCGGCGCAATCGCCGGAACGATCAGTTCGTGCCCTTTCCAACGAGCAACAAACTTCTCGACGTAAGCCATGCCCTCGGCGTTCGTCTTATTGTCGGCGACGGGAAAGTCAATGATGGTTTCTCCGAGCACGCCACGGACGCCGGCTCTTGCAGTCTCGTCCGCGATCGCGTCTTCGAAGTAATACATGTCGCAGTAGGTCGTGGTCCCACCGCGAATCATTTCTGCAAGACCCAATCGAGTGCCGACGCGGACAAACTCTTCTGTAACGTTCTTAGCCTCAGCCGGAAAGATGTACTTCGTTAACCAATCCTGCAGGTCGAGATCGTCTGCGAGACCGCGAAACAGGACCATCGGAATGTGGGTGTGACCGTTAATCAGCCCTGGCGTGATGACCTTGCCCGCCGCGGTGACTCGCTGCCGCGAGCTGTACCGACCTTCGATATCGGCGCGTGGACCGATCGCGACGATGCGACCCTTAGAAACAGCAATCCCACCGTCTTCGATAACACGGCGCGTTTGGTCCATCGTAACGATCGTACCGCCGAGCACCAGCAGATCGACCGGCTCCCTCCGAGTTTGAGCCTGGGTGGTATTTGAGAGCGTGGTCATCACGATTAGTGAAACGCAGATAAACGCGGATAGATGCGGATTCATTTATTTTTTAAGAAACGGGCGTCAAAGGCACGAGGCAGCAGATCGGCAATGTGAAACTCCTCGCTCTTGCCATCGAGATTCGCGAATACAATCGTCGCGCCTCTCGCAAACTCCCAGATGATTTGACGACAGGTTCCGCACGGCGGCGTCAGTGTCTCCGTGTCAGCCACGACGGCAAGCGCCGTAAAGTTTCGTTCACCTTCCGACAACGCTTTCCAGATTGCGACTCGCTCGGCGCAAACAGTCAAACCATAACTCGCGCTCTCGACGTTACACCCGGTATAGACTTTTCCACTTTCGGTTCTAACCGCAGCTCCGACAAGAAAATTGGAAAATGGCGCATGAGACTGCAGTCGCGCACTTTTCGCCGCCTCAATCAACGGCTCTAAATCTTCGTTCAAAGTTGACCTCCAACTGGTGATAAAACACTGGCCAGCCTCTCGCGAATTTTTCCACTCAACAAGTCGATACTTACGAGATTATGACCACCTTCAGGAATGATTACGTCTGCATGCCGTTTCGACGGCTCGACAAACTGCATGTGCATGGGCCGAACAGTCTCCAGGTACTGTTCGATAACGGCTTCTACGGTGCGGCCGCGCTCGGCGACGTCGCGTCGCAAGCGGCGAATGAAGCGAATGTCGTCGGGAGTGTCGACAAAAACCTTGATATCCATCTGCTCGAGCAATCGTGCATCGACAAAGATCAGAATGCCTTCAACAATGACGATCGGTTTCGATTCGACCGAACGCGTTTCGTTCAAACGCGAGTTAGTCTTGAAGTCGTAAAGAGGCAACTCGATCGCTTCGCCGGCCTTCAGGCGTCGCACGTGGTTGACGAGCAATTCGTTGTCGAGCGCGTCCGGATGATCGAAGTTTGCTACGCCACGGAAATCGAGCGGCATATCAGTGAGGTTGCGGTAGTATGAATCTTGCTGGATGAAAACTACTTCGCTGGCGCTGACCGATTCAAGGATGCGATTTGCAACGGTAGTCTTTCCTGATCCTGTTCCACCCGAAATACCAATTATCATGCTCAATTAAACCTTAGACAGGATTAAAAAGATTTCAGAATTTACAAGATCATCTTGTTAATCCTGCAAATCCTGTAATCCTGTGAGACTAAACTCTGCTATTGATCGCGACGATCACTCTTCGCAGCAACTCAGTAAACGTCTCCCGCACCGCGTCGCCCGTCGCCATCACTTCTTCATGATTGATCGGCTCGTCGCTAATTCCCGCGGCCATGTTGGTGATGCACGAGATGCCGACGACTTCGAGACCCATGTGACGCGCAACGATCGCCTCGGGCACGGTACTCATCCCGACCGCATCAGCGCCGAGATTTCGCAGCAGGTGAATCTCAGCGGGCGTTTCGTAACTCGGACCAGACAGCGCGCCGTATATTCCACGTCGCACTTCAACACCGATCGCCTTCGCTTCGTCAATAACCAGTTCCTGCAGTTCGGCCGCATAAACCGCAGACATATCGGGAAAACGCGGTCCAAAGCGTTCATCGTTTGGTCCACGAAGCGGATTGACGCCCATCAGGTTGACGTGGTCGCTGATCACCATCAACGCCCCCTGCGTCAACTGCACATTAATCCCGCCCGCAGCATTCGTCAGCGCCAGGGTCTTGATACCGAGCAAGCCAAACGTGCGGATCGGGAAGGTGACTTCTTCGAGTGAATAACCTTCGTAGTAGTGCACGCGGCCCTGCATCGCGAGCACCGGGATGCCGTCGATCTTGCCGATTACAAGTCGCCCGGCGTGACCCTGCGCCGTCGAGCGCACAAAACCCGGTATGTCCTCGTAAGGAATACCGACAGCATCTTCAAAGTCGTCAGCGAAACCACCGAGACCACTCCCGAGCACAATCGCAATGCGCGGCTCGACGGTTGTTCGCGCTCTGATGATCCGCGTAGCGTGCTCGGCGCGTTCGTAAATACCTGTGCTTGCCATTCGCTCAACCATTTTCCAACCCCTTCACTATTTCTCTTTCTGATAGGGGATTCCCAGGGCACGCGGTGGCCGTGACGATCCAATAAAGCCCGCGAGCACCACAATGGTCAAGACGTAAGGAACCATCTGAATAAACTGGACGGGAATATCTTCGCCCGACGGCAACTTAATAACGCCCTGCATTTGAATCGAAACCGCTTCTGTGAAACCAAACAACAGGCACGCGAGAAGCGTTGGCACCGGCTTCCATTTCCCAAAGATCAATGCTGCAAGTGCGATAAAGCCGCGACCTGCAGTCATGTTTCGAGTAAACAACGACGATTGCCCGATCGACAGATACGCGCCGCCGATTCCTGCGAGCATACCTGCGAGCAGCACGCCCCAATACCTGATCTTGCTCACACTCACACCCGCAGCGTCTGCGGCCTCGGGATTCTCTCCAACCGATCTGAGTCGCAAACCAAACGGCGTGTTGTAAATAACGTACCAGATGACAGCAACGAGTATAAGGATCGTGATCGCGACCACCACCGGCGATTGTGGTAACAAATGGTCCTTGGGAATCTGCGGAGTCGAACCCGAAGAGAGAAAGAACGCCCCACTTAAAAATCCCGGCATACCGATCATCAGAATATTGATCGCGGCCCCACTCACCACCTGGTCCGCTTTGAACTTGATACAACTGACTGCATAGATCACTGCGATGAGCAGTCCAGCCATCATCCCTGCGAGCAGTCCAACCCACGGGCTCGCCGTACCCATTCCCAAACTCGTCTCAGCAGCATGAGTGACAGCCGCGGCAGTGAATGCACCCGCGAGCATCTTTCCTTCAAGCGCGATATTGATCACGCCCGAGCGTTCGGAAAACAGACCGCCGAGCGCCGCGAGCACGAGCGGAGTAGCGAGCCGGATCGTAGAAGCGATGAGCGAAAGAGTGAAGATATCTTTCATGAGTTTACGCTCGCAGACGTTGCATCGGAGATCTTCTTCGCAACAACCATTTGAAGAAGCCTTCGGCAGCAACGAACAGAATGATGATGCCCTGGAGCACTTGCACGATATCCTTCGTCACGTGCTCAGAAAAACCGTCGACGTAGATGCCGCCGTGTTGTAGTGCGGCAAACAACAATGCGGCGAGAATCACACCCACGGGATGATTACGACCGAGTAATGCTACGGCAATTCCTGTAAAGCCGTAGTTGTCAGAAAAACCGTCGTAGTAACGGTAACGATAGCCAAGTACCTCGTTGATGCCGACCATTCCTGCAAGTGCGCCTGACACGGCCATCGCCAGAATAATTTGTTTGCGAATGGAGATGCCGCCGTATTCAGCGGCAAAAGGATTACTGCCAGTCGCGCGAATTTCGTATCCCCATTTCGTGCGCCATAAGAATAGATAGACCAGCAGACAGCAGAGCAGTGCGACTAAAAACGCGACATTCAATGGAATGCGCTCCGGAAAGCCCGGTACAAACTTGCCCAGCCGCGCGATGTGTGCGCCTTCGCTGATCGGGACGGTCTGCATTATCGGATCGCCCGGCGCTTTGTAGTGATATTGCGTGAAGTAGCTGACAAGCGCGACGGCGATGAAGTTCAACATGATCGTGTTGATGACTTCGTGCGAACCAAACCGTGCTTTCAACACACCGGGAATCGCAGCCCAGAACGCGCCGCTGAGTATCGCAGCCGCGAAGCAGAACGGGATCAGGAGCCACGGTGTTAAGTTTGCGAAAGTGATCCCGACCCAGGCAGTCGCGAATGCAGCGATGTAAAGCTGACCTTCCGCGCCGATGTTGAAGAGTCCGCAACGAAAGCCGACGAGGACGGCGAGACCGGTGAAGATGAGCGGAGTCGCGTGGAAAAGCGTGTAACCAATTCCGTCGGGCCACGACAAAGCGCTGCCGAGTAACAGGCCATAAGCCTGGAATGGATTGTCGCCGACAAGCAGAATGAGAATGCCGCCGACGATAAAAGCGGCGACCACCGCGATTAGTGGGAACAGTAGATCACGGGCGAGTTTTGGCATGTCAGGAATATTTAGCCGCGGATTGAACGGATCTAATGTCCGCGGGTCATTAATAAGCCGATTTCTTCGAGTGTTGCCTGTTTGGGATCGACCTCGCCCGCGATGCGTCCGTCGTGAATAACCAGCAGACGATCGGACAGGCTCGTGACTTCCTCGAGCTCGGCGGATACCAACAGAATCGCGCAGCCGTTGTCACGCAAACTGACGAGTTGACGATGGATGAACTCGATCGCACCGATATCCACACCACGCGTAGGTTGCGACACTAGCAGCAGCTTCGGCGCGACGTGATACTCACGGCCGATAATCAGCTTTTGCTGGTTACCACCTGAAAGCGCACGCGCCGGTAATGCTGCGTTTGGTGGACGAACATCGAAGCCCTGAATGATCTCCGTAGCACGTCGCTGCACGGCGTTCTCGTCAAGAAAGATTCCACCCGCCAAAGCTGCAATCGGCGGGCGGTAGTGAACTCCGAGGATCGAATTTTCAGCGAGACTGAAGTCGAGCAAGAGTCCGCGTCGATGACGATCTTCAGGGATGTGACCGATGCCGAGTTCACGCCGCACGCGCGCGCCAAGAGTTTTGAGATCTTTGCCTTCGAAGTTGATATGGCCACTGATGCGCGCGGGATCGACCAGGCCTGCGAGTGTCTCGATCAACTCCGTCTGCCCATTGCCTTCAACTCCCGCAATGCCGACGATCTCGCCACGACGAACTTCAAACGAGACGTCACTAATACGCTTCGTCCCGGCGGCATCCGTCACCGACAGGTTCTTGACTTCGAGCTCAGTTTGCCCAACTTCCGGATCCGGCTTCTCAACCCGCAGCAATACCTCACGACCAACCATCAGTCGCGCCAGCTCGGCGGCGTTCGTGTCTTTCGTCTGCACTCGCCCGACCACTCGACCATCACGCATCACAGTAACTTCATCCGAAATCGCAAGCACTTCTGACAGCTTGTGGGTGATGATGATTACAGTCTTGCCCTGCTCCCTCATACGACGCAGGATCACGAAAAACTCTTCGACTTCGAGCGGCGTCAGTACGGCTGTCGGCTCGTCGAGGATCAAGAGCTTTGCGTGGCGGTAGAGAGCCTTCAGCAACTCCACGCGCTGCTGTTGGCCGACTGACAAGTGTTCGATGGGTTCGTTCGGATTGACGGCGAGTTTGAATTCTTCGGAGAGCTGTCTGATTTGTGCGCCGGCGCTTTTCAGATCGAGAGCGAGTCCACTTCCGGGTTCGGCGCCGAGGACGATGTTCTCAGCGACAGTCATCGTCTCAACCAGCATGAAGTGCTGGTGGACCATGCCGATACCGAGGGCGATCGCGTCGTGAGGTGATTTGATGTCGCGCACCTGACCATCGACGACGATCTCGCCGCTGTCAGCAGTGTAAAAGCCGTAGGCGATGCGCATCGCCGTCGACTTTCCGGCGCCATTCTCACCTACGATGGCATGTATCGTTCCCGGTTTGACGACGATATCGACGTGATCGTTTGCGAGAACATCGCCAAAGCGTTTTGTTATCTGTCGGAGTTCAAGCATCAGCCACAAAAAGGCACAAAAAGCACAAACGAATTAGGAACCCATCGCGTCCGTCACCTTAATCTCGCCGGCAATGATCTTTTTCTTGGCTTCTTCGGCTTCCTGGATTGCTTCTGGAGAAACAAGATCTTTGTTGAAGTCGTCCATCGCGTAGCCCACGCCGTCTTTGTCCAAACCAAAAACGTGAAGTCCCGGTGAGAAGCGATGATTGACGACGTCCTTGACGATGTCGTAGACCGCGTTGTCAACACGCTTCACCATGCTCGTGAGAACAAAGCCAGGCTTCACCATGTTCTGATTTGAATCCACACCGATGACGAAATGCGTGGCGCGACCGTTTTGCTTGCCCTGTTGCTCAACTGCGTCGAAAGCGCCGAGACCGGAGTTGCCCGCGGCCGTGAAGATCACATCGGCACCATTGCCGATCTGTGCGAGTGAAAGTTCTTTGCCTTTGCCGGGATTGTTCCACGCGCTGTCAGTCACACCAACGTACTTCTCAATCACGCGGATGTTCGGATTAACCGACTTCGCGCCTTCCTCGTAGCCCTTCGCGAAACGATGAATTAAACCGATGTCCATGCCGCCAAGAAAACCGATCGTGCCGGTCTTCGACGCTTTGGCAGCGAGAATGCCGACGAGGTAGGAACCTTCATGTTCCTTGAAGACGAGCGAAGCGACGTTTGGCAGTTGACTCACCCCGTCGATGATCGCGAACTGAATGTTGGGATAATCCTTAGCAACCGACTCCATGATTGGCGCCTGTGCGAAGCCGACGCCGATGATCAGATCGAAATGGCGTTCAGCAAACGCACGCATCGCTGGTTCGATCGCGTTCGGCGTGCCGGGCTCGATATCGCGCAAAACGATCGGCAGATCCTTCGCCGCGCGCTGCACGCCTTCCCAGGCTGCGGCATTGAACGATCGATCGTCCTTGCCACCGATATCGAAGACGATTCCGACTTTGATCTTCGACTTATCTTCAGCCGCTGAAGTTCCGCCACAGCCGGAAAGCAACAGGCTGCTTAATAAAACGAGCGCCACCAGTCCGAATGCGTATTTCATTCGTTGATAATTTCCTTTACCAGCTTTGGCGGTTCCGCGATCGCTAGATCTCCGATGTGATACGACGCCTGTATGCGACGCGCAGCCTCCGCTGCTGCCGCAGCGTCAGCGCAGTAGACGATTCCGATCGCCTCACCCGCGCCAACCTGATCACCCAACTTCAACTCGGAAGTAAAACCAACCGTGGGATCTACTGTGTCTTCGATGCGCACGCGCCCGCCGCCGATTGCCGCGATTGCGTGCCCGATCTCCGTAGTATCGATCGTCGTGATGAAGCCGGAGCGCGGGGATTCTACCTTAACGGTTTCTTTCACCAAAGGCAGAAACTCGCCCGGAGCGTCGCATACACGCGGGTCCCCACCCTGCGCTTCGATGTTGCTGCGCAAACATTCGAGCGCTTTACCCGAGTGAAGCACGCCTTCCAAACGCGCGTGAGCCGCTTCAATCGTCGCGTCGACATTCGCCAACACCAGCATATGAGCGCAAAGCTCGAGCGACAAATCGAGTGTGGGTCGCGCGGCTTCGTTGGCTTCACCACGCAGGAGACGAACGCATTCTTCAATCTCGAGTGAGTTTCCAACGGCGCCACCTAACGGCTGGTTCATGTCCGTCAACAACGCGCGCGTTTTGATACCACAGGAGTTTCCGGTGCTCACGAGTGCGTGGGCCAGGTCACGTGCCCGCGCTTCCTCGCGCATGAAAGCACCATTACCTACCTTCACGTCGATGATCATCGCGTCGAGACCAGCTGCGCCTTTCTTCGAGATGATTGACGCAACAATCAACGGAATGGCTTCGACGGTGGCGGTCGCATCGCGCAGCGCGTACATCTTCTTATCCGCAGGAGCCAGTTCAGCCGTTTGTCCTGCCATCGCATAACCCACCTTGTCCAGCACCTGCTTGAACTCAGTCGCACTCAGCGAAACACGATATCCGGGGATCGACTCGAGCTTATCTAGCGTGCCGCCGGTATGACCCAAGCCGCGACCCGAGATCATCGGCACACAGACACCACACGCCGCGACGAGCGGAGCGATGATGATCGACGTCTTATCGCCGACGCCACCGGTCGAATGCTTGTCTGCTTTTGGCTTGGGAATGTCTGTGAAGTCGAGAATGTTGCCGGAGTTGAGCATCGCTTCCGTCAAAGCCTGCTGCTCAGACTCGTTCATGCCGTTGAGGTAAATGGCCATGAGGAGCGCGCTGACCTGGTAGTCGGCGATGCGTCCGCTAGTGACGCCCGCGATAAAGAAATCGATCTCTTCACGGGATAGACTCATCCCGTCGCGCTTTTTCCTTATGACGTCCTGTGGTCTCAAGCTGCTTCTTCCTCAGTTGCTCTCCATCAGCACAGCGGCTTGAGCGGTCACAGCTAACCCCTGCCCCACCGCATCGACTCCCTCGCCCGTCTTCGCCTTTACGCTGACACACGCAGTGTCAACACCCAACACGACGGCAATATTCTCGCGCATGGCATCGACGTACGTTCTGAGTTTTGGCTTTTCGAGCAAGATTGTCGAGTCAACATTAACCACGTGGAGACTGCGTTCACGTGCCAACCACATTACACGCGAAAGCAGTTCAAGACTACTCGCGCCACTCCACTGTGGATCCTTATCCGGAAAATGAACTCCTATATCACCTTCGCAGAGTGCCCCGAGAATAGCATCTGCGATGGCATGTGTAAGCGCGTCGGCGTCTGAGTGCCCATCGGCGCCGCGATCGGACGCGATATGCACACCGCCCAGAACCAGTTCCCGTCCCTCAACGAGCCGATGTGTGTCAGTCCCAATTCCGATCCGTATCATCTAAAATTGCCTCTGCAATGGCGAGGTCCTCGGCCCTAGTAATCTTAATATTCCTTGCGCTGCCTTCCACAATGCTGACGGTGTGACCGAGTTGTTCCACCAACACGCTCTCATCCGTCACCGAAGGATCTGTTACATCCGCGGCTTCATATGCCTGCCGCAGCACGTCATACCGAA
>JBKPPU010000380.1:0-20793 GCA_046733695.1 Acidobacteriota bacterium | reverse complement strand
ATGGGTATTAGTCGTAAACAACCTCCTGGTCTTCAAAGCAGACGTGATCTCGAGAACTCCCGAAGTTGTCTATCTCGAGGGCATCTGGCTGCGCGAAGACTGCCGTAATCAAAATCTCGGCAAGCGTTTGATGTCGGAACTAATGCGACGCTTGCTCGAAAACACCAAATCCGTTTGCCTTCTGGTAAACGAAACGAATGAGTGGGCCCAGGGCTTTTATCGTAAATGCGGTTTCAATTTCAGAGCCACTTACGAAACGATCTTCCTTCCGAGGAACGAGCCAGTACAGAACTAGCAGGACTCTTCACCCCCGATTGTCCGGCTGGGAGCAAGGTGGGCCCACCCATAATTTGACGCCATAAGTGCGTCAACCCCGGCACCATGGGACACAAACTCTTCGGGCCATTCCTCTGGGTCGTAATTGCATGCGGTATCTTTGCGTTTGCCTCCTCCGCGTCCCAGATCGACATCGCTCATTTCGATCCACGCTATTCTGTTTTGATCGGCGTGGCCTTACTCCTGACCTCACGGATCACGATCCCGATTCCCCGTTTCAGTTCGCAAATCTCAGTATCTGACACGTTCGTATTCGTTGTTCTGCTTCTTTACGGAGGACCGGCCGCGGTCGTAGTTGGCGCGATGGAGGCGTTCATCTCGTCGTTGCGCTTTAGCCGCCGCCCAGTGATCGTGCTATTCAATTGGGCCTCTGCCGCAGTCTCGATACTGATCACGAGCAGTGTGCTCGAGTGGATCTTCGGCAATGTCGAGCTCCTGCGAACGAAACCGATCACTCACACCTTCGTGGCAGCGATCTGCACGATGGCTCTTACGCATTACGTCTCGAACTCCGGCATCGTAGCTATTGGCGGTGCGTTGAAAGCGGACCAGCCCATCTGGCAAACATGGCGCAAGCATTATCTCTGGACTTCGATTACTTACTTTACCGGCGCGTGTGCGGCGGGAATCATTGCGGGCCTCGTCTATTTCATCGGCGTCTATGCATTTGTTATCACGTTGCCGATCACCGCAATCACCTTCCTCACCTATCGTACGTACCTGAGGAACGTCGAGACTTCAGCAGCGCAGGCCGCGCAGGCTGAAAACCACGTCAAAGAGCTCTCGCATTACATCGCCGAGCAGGAACGCATTCGCGAACAGTTTTCGCAAATGGAAAAACTGTCAGCACTCGGCGAGCTTGCCTCAGGCGTCGCGCACGACTTCAACAACACGCTCGCTGGAATTCTCGGACGCGCACAGTTGCTGCAACGGACCAACGATCCGGAAAAGCTCAAGCGCGGTCTGGACATCATCATCAAGACGGCTGAAGACGGCGCGAAAACAGTCAAGCGCATTCAGGACTTCGCACGGCAGCGACGCGATCACAACTTCGAGCTTGTCTCGATCGATCAAATCCTTCTCGACGCCAGCGAGATCACACGACCACGCTGGAAAAATTGTGCTGAAGCATCAAACATTCACATCATTCTCGACCTGAACATCGGATCGAACGCGATGGTCATGGGGGATGACTCGGAATTGCGCGAAGTTCTGGTCAACATGGTCTTCAACGCAGTCGACGCAATGCCTGAAGGCGGAACACTCACACTCACGAGTCGCACTGCCGGCGAGCAAGTGATCGTGGCAGTGGTGGATACAGGTGTAGGGATGTATCCCGAAGTGCGTTCAAAGATCTTCGATCCGTTTTTCACTACGAAAGGCAAAGCGGGGCTCGGGCTCGGGCTGGCGGTGAGTTTCGGAATCATCAGACGACACGGCGGCAACATCGACGTCGAATCGCAATATGGAAAAGGGACGGAGTTTCGAATCACGTTACCGCTGGCAAAGGTCGCCGAGAAGAGCGTCGATCCGGTTGCAGTCGCGGCGGTGCTGGAGAATACAGATCCGGGAATTGCAGAGGCAGAACCTCAGAAACGATCGCCTACCAGGCTGCTCGTAGTTGATGATGAAGACTTCGTCAGAGATCTTCTCGCTGAGATTCTCGAGGGCGAACAATGTGAAGTGCATCTGGCCGAGAGTGGCAGCACGGCGTTATCGCTGTTCCAGGAGCACGAGTTTGACGGCGTGTTCACTGACGTCGGCATGCCGGGAATGAGCGGCTGGGAACTCGCGCGCGAGATCAGGCTGATAAACAAGAAAGTTCCGATCGCGGTGATTACGGGTTGGGGCGAGGCGGTTGGATCTCACGAGCAGAAAGCGGCGGGAGTGGATTGGGTCGTCGCAAAGCCGTTCACGGCAGATCGTATTGCGGATCTGGTGCGCGACATTAGCCGGCTAGGCAGAAGGCGACAAACTGTGGCCGCCGTGGTTTCGAGGTAGGCTTCACAGGATTTGCATAATTAACAAGATCTGATTCTTGTAAATCATGCAAATCCTGAAATCCTGTCTACTTATTCATTCCAATTGCGCGCTTCACGCTAGCCTCAACAACCTCCAACCGAAAAGGCTTCAACAAAAAGTCAAACGCACCACGGTCGATTAGCCGCTGCGCCTGTTCCTGATCGCTGTGACCGGAAATAATAATCACCGGTGTGCCGGGATAATTCTCAACCACTCGCTGCAGCAAGTCCATTCCATTCAAGCCCGGCATCGAGATGTCAGTTAACACTACATCAAAACGTTGCGCTTCGAGTTTTGCGAGCGCTTCTTCGGCAGTATCTGCGGTTTGACACAAATAATCCGCGGCCAACAACTCGCAGAGCGTTTCGCGGATCACGTCGTCATCGTCAACGACCAGGATTTCGGCCATGTCGGGTCCTCCCTGCACACCACTAACGAGGGCGGTCTCCTGGGCGCGTACGAGACTTCACCTTTAATTTTTCTTCTCTGATTGTGAGGTTATCCGCTCGCCGAAAATCATAACATGATCTGACTCGGAAAATCGTATGTTATTCTTTTGCCGATGTCGGCGCCTGGAGTGAAAGCAATTGTTCGGTTCGTTAGCGATGACTTGTTCCTCGGAATTACTCCTTCAGGTCACGCGCTGGCACTCGATACCGATAGTCAACGCTCAACGGCGCCTTCGCCGGTTGAACTACTCCTCGTCGCACTCGGCTCGTGTACCGCAACAGACGTTGCCAGCATCCTTACTAAAAAACGCCAGCACGTGAGCAGCTACGTCGTCGAAGTCAGCGGACAACGGCGCGACGAACATCCGCGTAAGTACACATCGATGAAAGTGCATCACATCCTCACTGGTAGATCCATTTCACCGAGAGCAGTCGCACACGCAATTGAACTCTCCGAAACGAAGTACTGTAGCGTCGCGGCAACGCTGCGGCCTACTGTAGATATCCAATCCAGCTTCGAGATCATCGAAGAGTCGCAAGATTTAACCCGGGAGTAGTTAAGGGTGTTAAAGAACTTCGCCGCCTTTCTGATTTGTCTATTGGGGGCACTGCCCTCGACCGCCGCGAATCGAAACTCGTCCGTAATCGCAAAACAGGCCGCCAGCGAAACGACACTCGCCGCTGTGCGACGCAGTGACGCCGGAGATCGCGACGCAAAGGGAAACCTCAAAAAGCTCGCGCCAGCGGAGCACATGCGCCGCGCGGCGGTCTACCTGAGCGTGCGTGCCTTTGCGGAAGCGCGCGCGCACTGGCAAACGCTCATAGACAACTATCCACAGGATCCACGGGTGCCGGAAGCTATGCTCGGTATCGGCCGCTCGTATTTTCTGAGTAAGGATTATCAGCCGGGCTATGCGATCTTCAATCAGATCGTTCAAAACTATAACGGCACGAAGGAAAGCCGTGAGGCTTTGAACTTCAGTGCGGCATCCCTCTTGCGTATGGGAAGATTCGCCGAATCGGCCGCCCGTTATGCTGAATACGTCGATCGTTATCCGAATGGTGAACGCATCGACACCGCTCACCTCAACGTCATTGACACCTTGCGGGAAGCAAACAAACCTGCAGAGGCACTTCAGTGGGTCACTCGAACACGGCAGCACTTTGCAGGGACAGCAGTCGAGACGAATGCAATGTTTGCGGAGCTGCGTCTGTATGTCGCGGAAGATCGCTGGTCGGACGCGGTGAATATCGCCGATCAATTATTGAAGCGATCGTTTTCAAGAGCAGTGCTGACAAGTGCGGCTGAGGTTGCTTATCTCAAAGCCTTCAGTCTCGAAAAGGCGGGCAGAAAAAACGATGCGTTCAATGCTTACCTATCAGTTCCCGACAGTATCGAGTCGTATTACGGATGGCTCGCGACGGAACGTTTGGACGACCTTGCCGGCTCCTCTCGCGCACAGATCGTTTCGCAACGCGAGGAACGCGTTAACAGCGCGATGGATTCCGTTGCCGAACTCTATCCGGCGCCATACCGGCAGGCGATACTTAGCGCCTCCAAGTCTCGCAAGCTCGATCCACGTTTCATTCTCGCTCTGATTCGTCAGGAAAGTGTCTTCAAGCCGCTCGCGAAGTCGCCTGCCGGGGCTCGTGGCTTGTTGCAGTTGACGATGGATGCAGCACAGAAGTATGGGCCAGGCGCGGGGCTGAATGCCTTGCGTGAGAATCAACTCTATCAGCCGGAGACTTCAATCACGGTTGGTGCGGAGTACATCGAGCACCTGACAAAACTCTTCCCACAAATGCTGGAGCCGGTCGCCGCTTCGTACAACGGTGGTGAGGACAACGTTGCCCGTTGGCTGGAGCGCGCGGGGCGCCCGGATCCCGGAGTATTCACAGCGGAGGTTGGCTTTGACGAAACGAAGGGCTACGTCCAGAAAGTAATGTCCAACTACCGCGTCTACAAACGTCTTTACACCGCAGATCTAATCCGTAAATAATCCGTTTGATCAGCGGCTAAACTACGGTTCCGGACTAAACCCCCTCGAATCTTCCCTGCGCTGCAACGGCTCACGTGATTGCTGTCGCGGTACGACTCCCAGTCGCAACAGCGCCGAGTAATACTCGTATCTGATCGTAACCTCACCTGCCGACCGCGAATCCAGATCCATGTTCACCCAGTACACATCATTTCGAACATTCCGCCCGATGCCAGTAGCCGCATAATCATCATCTTTCTGCGGCGCTGTCGCGCGACTCTCAGCCGCACCTGCCTGTGATTTGTTCGATTCCTGCGGCTCCGATCTGTCTCGGTTTTTCGAAATCGGGTATTGCGGAGTCACGAGCCGCCGCTGCTCCCTGAAAAATACCGCCGAGATAACTCCCAGATTTGCCGTCTGTCCGAGCTTCGCTCCGTATGAATCTCGTTCGTTCGTGAAATAGAACCTTCGTGCCCGTTCGGAGCTCATCTGCCAGCCGCTAATCGTTATCATCTGATACGGCTCGATTACCCACTTGCTCGCGTTCCATGCAGAGGTGTGACGCGCGTCAATCGTGTTGAGTCCATCGACTGAAAGCGCTACAGCCACGCGGTCCGATGAGTTATTTCTCAGTCGTAACTCGTATTCTGATCCCTGGAGCGCTTCGACGTAGGTGCGGCCTCGTGCGTAATATTCTTGTAATGGCCGCCCATTGACGAGGACATCGAGCTCAAAGTTTGGGTAAGATTTTGTGAGGCGATCCTGCGGTAGAGTTGGGACAGCGGCCGCGTTTGCGTGTCGCAGCAGAAAGACCGTTCCGGTCCCCAGCAAAATCGCTGTTAGAAATGCCGAAAGGCTCAGTATCAGGCGGATTCGATTCATGGTGTTCCTCCTAAAAACAAGGAACGCCCAGGTTCGGAGTTCTTGCGCAGCTGGCTTCCCGTGGCCTGACCTTTGCTGTTGATATCGCCGTAAGTCGATGGTTTGGAGGGTTTTCAGTTGAGTAAAATCGGTGGGGAAGCTACAATTGCCCGCCACTCCGGGAAGAAATACCGACAACTGTCGTAAACAAACACACTAGCTGAGGCTTGAGAATAAGCGCATGGAGTATGCCCTAACTGCAACCAAAACCGAGGCGAAAGCCGGCTCATATTACGACCGCATTGCTCGTTTTTACGACTTGACCTTCAAGGTCAACGGTTATGGTCGTTCTTTGGATCAATACTTTGAGAGTCATCCGCTGCCCGTCTCGCGCGGAGCGAAGATTCTTGACGCTGGATGCGGTACCGGTCTTCTGACCCTTGCCTTACTGCGCTCGATACGCTTTCCAGTATCGATCACGGCGCTCGACTTGTCGTCCACGTCGGTCGCTGCTGCGCGGAAGGCTTTGTATTACAGTTCCGGCCGAAAACGCGACGTTACGTTCACGCAGGGAAATCTGCTGTGCTTGCCGTTCGCCGATGAGTCGCTCGATTTGGTGGTTACTGCCGGCGCGCTGGAATACGTGCCACTGGCCGACGGATTGAACGAACTCGCGCGTGTCATCGCGCCAGGCGGCCATTTGCTGCACCTGCCCGTACATCCCAGCGTGATTGGCGTCGTCCTCGAGATACTCTTCCGCTTCAAAAGCCATCCGCCGCGTGAAGTGAAGGATCAAACCGAGCGACACTTCCGCATCGTTCATCAATATCGATTTCCGCCACCGCAGGCGATCGGCTGGAGCAAGACCGCGATCCTCGCACAAAAAGTCTAAATCAGGCGCAGGAACACTTGGCACGAACGGGCACGAGCTTGGAGATCCTGCCCCTGTTCTCTGCTCCTGCTTCTACTGGGCCGGCACGAGGCGCATGATGCGATCGTCGTCCGTGGCTGGTTTGCCACGGCCGTCTTTATTGGAGGTTGAGAAGTAGAGATAGCCGTCCGGTCCTTCGGCGACGTCGCGGATGCGGCCGTAGTCCTTCACCAAATCTTCCTGGCTCACAACCTTTCGTCCATCAAGCTCGACGCGAATCAGTCTCTCGCCACGCAGACACCCGAAAAAGAAATTTCCCTTGAACTTTGGAATAGCTGAGCCGCGATAAAACGTTCCGCTTGCAGGCGCACACGCCGGTGTGTACTCGAGTAGAGGCGACTCCAGGCCTTCCTTCGTCTGCGTGTGATGAATGATGGGCCAACCGTAGTTCTTTCCTTTCTCGACGATATTCACTTCGTCGCCCCCACCTGGACCATCAAATCCACTTGGGCCATGCTCAGTCTGAAACATCAGATTGGATCCTGGTTGCCAGTCCATTCCCTGCGCGTTCCGATGACCAAGCGACCAGATCTCAGGTCGCGCGTTCGCCTGTCCGACAAACGGATTGTCTTGCGGCACCGTGCCGTCGTCGTTCAACCGCAGCGTCTTGCCCGCAAGCGAGTCGAGCTTCTGTGCCAGTTCGCGGTTCGTGGCATCGCCGGTCGTCACGTAGAGTTTCCCATCCGGTGCGAAGCGTATGCGGCAACCAGCGTGAAACTGTGCTGCCGGCAGATCGTCGATTATGACGTTGCGATCGACAAAACCTTCGGGAGATTCGCGGTAACGCACAACACGAACAAGTACACCTCCCTTCGTGTACGCATAAGAGAGATAGATAAAGTGATTGCTGCTGAACTGTGGATGAAGCGCGACGCTCATCAAACCGCTTTCGCCCTTCTCCTCGATATCGGGAACGACAAACAGCGGCTTCGGATTCAACGCGCCTTTCTCAAACACTCGAACGCGACCGGGACGCTCAGTGAAGATCATGCGACCATCAGGCGCCCAAACGATGGACCACGGCACTTCGAGTCCGCCCACGACCTTTTCGACTCTGAAGCGCACACCCGACTGTGCGGACGTTTCCGTTTCACCTGCACCGCGTCCTGCAGGCGGCTGGCTGCAAGCCACCCCCAGCGCTATAAACAGCGCGATCACGCTATACATTTTCATGATTTACAGTATTTACCCTAGTGTTGAATGTACTCGTGAAGTAGTTTGATCTCGTCACCTTGCTCACCTACTTCAACACGAAGCAGATCGCGCATCGAGAGCATTCCTACCCAGCGATCGCCATCGACCACGGGAAGGTGTCGACTGCCGATTTGCTCCATTCGTTCGAGGGCCTGGTGGGGTGTTTCATCACACTGGATCACAGCGCGCAACTCGCTCGTCACGTCGCCAACTCTGACCATGTGAGGGTCGCGCTCGGGTACGACAATGCGATTCAGGACGTCGCGTTCGGAGAATACGCCCAGCAACCTGCCGTCTTCATCAAGGACGCAAACTGCGCCAATGTTTCGCTCGGCCATAAACTCCGCCGCTTCCTGCACAGTGGCTGAAGCTCTTGTCGAATAAGGCTCGCGGTTGAGAATGACATCCCTTATGAGCATCGCTTTCGCCTCCTGATTTTGTTGTGGGGTGGTGGGTATTATAAAGAATGAGGCGACGCCTGTCTCTATTTATCAAAACAAACTCGCTTGAGCACTTGGGCGGCGAAAAGTTGAGCCTGCGGCGGGCTGGTGTGTGCGTTTCTTGTTAAATCCGAGCCGGGCGCTGTGAATTTTGAAGAGACGTTCAGTCGCTTCCCAGTATTGGCCTTTGCCGCGCATGCGTTCGCCAAAGACGCTCGAGTTGAGTTTGCCGTCTCGCGCTTCGCGAATTCTGTTGAGTACACGGTCCGCCTTCGTCGGCAATTTCTCTCGCAAACGCTCTTCGAAGTACGGCGCAACGTTGCCGGGCAAACGCAGCATGTTGATGAACGCATACTCCGCGCCTGCTTCTTTAGCTCGCTTCAACAACACCGGGATATCGGTCGATAGCCCCGGAATGACGGGCGCGATTCCGATACCGACTCTGATCCCGGCCGCGGCAAGTGCTTCCATCGCGTGAAATCTAGCTTCCGGAAGTGGCGCGAACGGCTCAACCGCGCGTGCCGTTTCGACGTCAGTGAACGGAATCGTAAAGAAGACGCCGAGCTTTGCATTACGCGCAAGGTCCTGAAGCACGTCGATGTCTCTGCGCACGAGCGCCGATTTCGTGATGATGCCCACGGGATTTCGAAACTCTGCGCAGACTTCCAAACAGCGACGCGTCAGTTTGTAATTCGCTTCGAGCGGAATGTAAGGATCGGAGGTGAAGGAGAAAACGATCTCGGCGCCTTTCCACGAAGGTCTCATCAAGTCGTTACGCAACAGTTCGGGCGCATTCACCTTCGCGACGATCTTCCGATCGAAATCGGTCCCGGCGCCGTAGCCCAGATACTCATGGGTAGGCCGGCTGAAGCAATAAGTGCAACCATGAATACAACCACGATAGCAGTTGACGGTGTAATCGAAACCAACGTCAGGACTATTGTTGTGAGTAATAATGTGGCGCGTCGCGGTCTCTTCAAAGACTTCGAGCTTCGCTTCGGGTGGTTCACCAATCCATTCCACTGAGTGAGTCAGCCATGGATTCGGAGGGTTCTCGATGTACTGCATAAAAAACTTCAATAGCAACTTGGACACAGTCAGTGACTGCGCTTAGCTCCCACGGCTCTGACTTGGATACAGTCAGTACCACCTGGCGGTAGCGGGTGGGTATGCCGTAGGCCACAATCGAAAAACGCTGCGCGGCACCCACCCGCTACCGCGAGGTGGTACTGACTGTGTCCAAGTTCGATTCATAATTCTGAAGCCGCAGATTATCCGTTCGAATCCGTGTTCCCTACTACTATCGACTCAATCGCGCCGAAAGACAAATACACCTGCTGCCCGGGTTCGGGCCTCGTTTCCGTCAGGCAAACGTAATCGTTTGTGACCTCGGAGATGCGTCCGGAATAAATGCCGCCCGAGACGGTCTTCACGTCAACTACTTCCCCTTTGAAGCGGCGAAAGAGATTCTCAATATGTTGTCCCGCCATCAGTCATTCCCTTTCTCTCATGCAACCACTGCACGAAGAAGTAGCGATACTTGTCAGGATCTTCCATCGTCACGAAGCGTCCGCCCCAACCTTCATCCAAGGGCGGCTGAACGTCCGCGCCTCGTGCAATCAGATCCTCGTAAAACTGATCGGCGTCTTCGACGCCTACAAAAAAGTGAACTCCGCGTCCACGACGCAACATCGTCTCGAGGTTCTGCGCCAGCGTGATCCGCAACGCGCCGCCGCGCAGTCTCGCCATCGGCGGCTCCGACTTCATATTAACTGACTCGACCTCCATCCCGAGCACTCGCTCGTAAAACGCCAGCGACTCTTCAAGACTATTGACCTCGAGAAAGAGCAGGTCTAAACCACTTATCATCTCGTCCTCAAAGAGTCATCACGACGTACAGGCCGTAACCACCGCTAACAATCACCGTCCAAAAGGCGACTTCCTGAATCCGGTTGTGGCCTTTGAAGCGACTCGTCACCGGAAGCGACGCATCCACCGCGACCATCGCACTGCGCGCCAATAAAATTCCAAATCCGAGTACAAATAACGCCAGTATCGCCAGCGGCCATAGAAAAAACATCCACTGGAATCGCACCAGCAATAACAAAAATATGCCCGCAATCAAACAAAGTAGCGCGCTCAGGCAGTGCCCCATAACACCGACGTCGCGCGCAGTCGGCGTGGTGACCCGAGTAAAGTTTTGAGCCGCATAGGCCGAACGGTAACGGGGCCTGCTCGCATCATAAGAACTCCGTAACGACTGGTCTTTGAGCACACCATAGGCTTCGTTCAACGACTTCATCCGCTCCTCGCTGCCGCCGCGATCCGGATGATGCATTGATGCCTGGCGTTTGTACTGCCGGTCGATCTCGACCTGAGAGGCATGCTTGTCGACGCCCAAAACACCGTAGTAGTCTTTGTCTGAATCGAACTGGCTCATCGCGAATTGCCTGATTCTAGAGGCGCAGATTTCGTTTGGCAATAAAGCCATGGACAGGATTAACAAGATTTTTTACAGGATTTACATGTCAATCTTGAAACATCTGTAAATCCTGTCTAACACATATGTGTTGTCTCAATGCCCAAATAGTATGCTTAAAGTCGATAATCTTTCGAAGGAGTACCCCACTCCCGCTGGACCACTCCGAATTGTTTCGGATGTTTCCTTAACGCTGCCGCCCGGTTCGGCGGTTTCGATTATGGGAGCATCGGGCAGCGGCAAGAGCACTCTGCTGTACATGCTGGGCGCGCTCGAGCCGCCGTCGAGCGGCACCGTTACCTTGAAAGATCAGAATCCATTCCTGCTGAATGCCAAACAGCTCGCCGCGTTTCGCAACCAGGAGATCGGCTTTGTGTTTCAGGACCACTGCCTGTTGCCGCAGTGCTCGGTCATTGAAAATGTGCTGACGCCGGCGATGGTCTCAACTGGAAATGGCGAGCCCACGACGCGTGCTACCGAACTGCTAAAACAAGTCGGTCTCGCGGAGCGGCTGGACCATCGGCCGGCTCAACTCTCCGGCGGAGAAAAGCAGCGTCTCGCTCTTGCCCGCGCACTGATCATGAAACCGCAACTGCTTTTGTGCGATGAACCGACAGGAAATCTCGACGAACGATCCGCTGGAGTGGTCGCCGATTTACTTCTCGAAACTCATCACGGCGCGGAAACGATTTTGATCGTCGTCACGCACAGCAAAGAACTCGCGGCTCGATTTCCCCAACGCTTCGAATTACGAAACCAGCATCTCGAACTGCTTTAATGCAAACCGCTCAACTCATAAAGCGTAGTCTCGCGTACTACTGGCAAACCGATCTGGTCGTCGTGCTGGGTGTTGCGATCGCAGTGTCAGTACTGGCGGGTGCGTTGCTTATTGGTGAGTCAGTACGCGGGAGTCTGCGCGATCTATCATCGCAGCGACTCGGCAAGACCGACGATCTCATTTCTTCTGCAAATTTCTTTCGAGAACAACTCGCCGCCGATCTCGAGCCAGTGGGTGCCACGTGTCCGATGATCGCGCTCGATGGCGTCGTCGTTCACGAACCGAGCAAGCGTCGAGCGGGCGGTGTGAAGGTTTACGGCGTCGATGAACGGTTCTGGAAGTTCAATGGCGTCGCGAGTGTCGCAGCACCCGAGAATCGAAATGCGTACGTCAGTAAAAGTCTCGCGAGTGAGTTGGGAAGTAATCCGGGCGAGTCTCTGGTGTTGCGAATTGAGAAGCCTTCGGAGATTCCAGTGGAGTCGTTGCATGGACGAAAAGAAGATCCGGGCAGAACGATCAGACTGAACGTCGCGAGTGTCCTCGGAGCTGATAGTCTCGGTGAGTTCTCATTGCAACCGCAACAAGGCACAGTGCGAGCTATCTTCGTCTCATTGCGGTTTTTGCAGCAGGAGCTTGAAAAGAACGGTCGCGTCAACACGATCCTGGTTGCGAAGTCCGCCGGTACCCACTCGATTCCAGCATTACTGAAGAGTAAAGCGACACTCGACGATCTGGGGCTCAAACTAAGAGCCGTTAACGAGCAAACAATCTCGCTCGAGAGTGACAGCAAGATCATCAATGAACACGTAACCGCAGCCGCGAACGAAGCCGCCAAAGCGCTCTCGCTGCGAACAGTCCCTGTGCTCTCTTATCTCGCCAACAGCATCAGCACCGGGGAACGTTCGACTCCATACTCACTGGTCACAGCCTTGGACGATGAGACTCTCACGCACCTCGACAAGTTTGAGACAGCGATCCCGGCGCATCCGCCAATTATTCTCAACGACTGGACCGCGCGCGACCTGGACGCAAAAAGCGGCGACACGGTGTCGCTCGAATACTATCTCTGGCATGAAAACGGGCGGCTCGAAACGAAGAAAGCCGAATTCCAACTGGTAGCCGTCGTTCCGATCGCAGGCCTCGCTGCCGACCGCGATCTTGTTCCGGAGTATCCGGGCATAACTGAATCGGAAGACATGTCTCAGTGGGATCCGCCTTTCCCCATCGATCTCGATCGAGTGCGGAAGCAGGATGAAGACTACTGGCACCAGTATCGCGCGACGCCGAAAGCATTCATCCCACTTTCAACGGCTCAGAGTCTCTGGGGAACACGTTTCGGAAAACTGACCTCAATTCGCGTCGAGTCTCCGAATAATCAATTAACTCCGGAAACGCTTAATAACTACGCCGAGAGTCTACGCAAGTCGCTCGATCCTGCGTTGATCGGGTTTCAGGTCGTTGCGGTTCGTGATCAGGGACGGGCCGCGTCACGCGGCGCCACCGACTTTGGCGAATATTTTTTGTATTTCAGTTTCTTTCTAGTAGTTGCGGCGCTGATGTTGACGACCTTGTTCTTCAAACTCGGCATCGAGCAGCGCGCGCGTGAGATTGGGACCTTGCAGGCGATCGGGTTCTCTGATGGCGGAATCCGCCGGCTCTTTCTCGTAGAAGGAGCGTTGCTCGCAGGTATCGGGAGCTTGCTCGGTCTCGTTGGAGCAATCGCTTATGCGGCCTTGTTGATGTACGGACTGAGAACGTGGTGGGTGGGAGCAGTTGGAACCACCGCGCTAACGCTTCACATCTCCTGGCTGTCGTTGGTGATTGGTGCGGTTGGTGGTGTTGCGGCAGCATTGGTTTGTATTTATTTCACGTTGAGGAGACTCGGGCGCTTGTCAACACGCAGTTTGTTAATGGGATTCGTTGAAGATGCTTCACGCAAAGACACAAAGGCGAAACGAAGAGCGTTCCTCGGCCCTGTTTTCACGCTAATCGGAATCGTGCTGCTCATCGCCGGAGCACTTCAGTTAATTCCACCAGTCGCAGCCTTCTTCGGCGGCGGCGTGATTCTCCTCATCGCGGGAGTCTTCTTCCTTTCAAGCTGGCTCAAACGCAGCAATAGACCTGCGATTCAAGGCTCCGGCTGGTGGACCATCGCTCGTCTCGGGTTTCGCAACGCGACATACCGTCCCGGTCGAACTGTCCTTTGCATCACTCTCATCGCCTCTGCGGCATTCATCATCGTCGCCGTCGATGGCTTCCGCCGCTCAAGCACCACGGCCTCGGATCTCAAATCAGGAACCGGCGGTTTTCCGTTTGTTGCCGAATCACTCTTGCCTATCGTCCACGATGCAAACACTCCCGAAGGCCGCGACTCGCTAAACCTCGGCAACAACGACTCAACCTTGAAAGACGTACGCTTTACGAACCTCCGCGTGCGACCCGGAGATGATACGAGCTGTCTCAATCTCTACCAGCCCCGCAACCCGAAGATCGTCGCGCCCCCGCAATCTTTCATCAACGATAACCGTTTCACATTTCAGAGCTCGCTGGCCGGCACGACGGAAGAAAAGAACAATCCCTGGCTTCTGCTGGACCACCAGTTTGAAGACGGCGCCGTTCCAGTCATCGGCGATGCAAACTCGTTAACCTACGTGCTCCACCTCGGAGTCGGCGACGAGCTGGTGGTGGACCACGCCAATGGCCCGCTCAAACTTCGCGTGGTTGCGGCCTTGTCAGACAGTATCTTTCAAAGCGAGCTACTGATGTCTGAGAAAAACTTTCTCCGGCTGTTCCCGGCTGAACCAGGCTACCGGATGTTTCTGATCGATGCTCCAAACTCACAGGCAGTCTCGACTACCCTCGAAGAACGTCTCTCAGACTTCGGTTTTGACGTCTCCTCAACTAACGAACGGCTCGCGAATTTTCATCGCGTTGAGAACACTTATCTCTCGACGTTCCAGATGCTTGGCGGTCTCGGGCTCGCGCTCGGCACTCTCGGCATGGCCGCGGTCTTGTTACGAAATGTATTCGAACGACGGCGAGAACTGGCCCTACTGCGTGCAGTGGGGTATAACTCTTCACATTTCGCGGCAATGGTGATCACCGAAAACGTTCTGATGCTTTGCTGCGGGCTGGCTGTCGGATTTGTTTGCGCATTGCTCGCAATAGCGCCCGTGCTCTTCGAACGCGGGGGACGGCTTCCAAACATCTCGCTCGGTCTCTTGTTGCTGGCCGTTTTGCTCTCGGGCGCAATCGCATCTCTCGTGGCCACACTCGCGGCGTTGCGCTCGCCACTGTTGCCGGCACTCCGAGCAGAGTAGTCCACAGATTACACAGATAACGAATCTGCGTAATCTGTGGACCAAGAAGGAGCAAAGATGAAACTCTTGATGGCTTCCCTTCTCTTGTGCGGATCTCTTATCAATATTCAGGCACAGTCTGACTGGTTACAGTGGGGTGGGCCAAGTCGCAACTTCACGACCAACTCAAAAGGCCTCGCAGCATCATGGCCGGCAACCGGACCAAAACGGCTCTGGTCGCGCCCCCTTGGCGGCGGCCATTCTGCCATCCTCGCCAGCGGCAACACGCTCTACACGATGTATAGCCAGGGCGAGCAGGAAGTCGTGATCGCGCTCGCAGCCGACAGCGGCAAGACGATCTGGGAGTACAAGTACGATGCGCCTCAGGCCGGAATGAATTACGAATACGGAGTTGGACCACACTCCACGCCGTTGCTGGTTGGCGAGCTGCTCTACACCGTTGGCGCCACCGGCAAATTCTTCGCACTCGACACAAAAACCGGTAAGGTCGCGTGGAAACACGATCTCTGGGGCGAATATGCGGGCCGGAAGATGGATCGCGGTTATTCGTGCAGCCCGATTGCTTACAAAAACACGGTCATCCTCACGCTCGGCGGCACCGGACAAACGCTGATCGCCTTCAATGAGAAAGACGGAACTGTCGCCTGGAAGAATCAAACCCTCGACATGTCGCCGTCGTCCCCGATCATCGTTAACGTCGATGGACAAGAGCAACTGATCGCGTTTCTCGGCAAAGTCGTCGCCGGCGTCGATCCGAACAACGGCAACCTGCTATGGAGTCATCCGCACGTTACCGAATGGGGACTGAACATCAGCACACCGATTTGGGGTAACGATAACCTGCTGTTTATCTCGTCGGCGTACAGTGGTGGTAGTCGCGTTATAAAGTTAACGCAAAAAGGTGGCAAGACGACCGCCGAAGAGCTCTGGTTTCACCGGCGCATGCGACTGCATCATGGGACCGCGATTCGTATCGGCGATTACGTTTACGGATCGAGTGGAGATTTTGGGCCAGCGTTTCTCGCCGCGGTGAACGTGAAAACTGGTGAGATTGCGTATCAGGACCGCAGTTTCCCGAAAAGCAACTTGTTACTGGCCGAAGGAAAGTTGATAATTCTGGACGAAGACGGCAATCTGGCTCTCGCAACTGCAACACCAACTGAATTAAAAGTGATCTCGAAGGTGAGTGTTATGAAAAACCTCGCCTGGACCGCCCCGACACTCGTGGGAACAAAGCTTTACTTGCGCGATCGCCACACGATCATGGCACTTGATCTTAGTTAGCCGCAAAAAGGCACAAGAAGCACATAAATGATAAGCTTTGGAATCTCAATTTATCCTGAGCGCGTCCATCTCAAAAATTGTTTTTGTGCTTTTTGTGCCTTTTTGTGGCTAGATCTTTCTTAGGAGGCTCAATGCGGAAAGTCATTTTTGCGGCCGTGGCTTTTTTCCTGTTCTCGTTTGTGGCTCATGCACAGAACTGGCCGCAGTGGCGCGGGCCGGCGCTAAACGGTGTGAGCAGCGAAACGAATCTGCCGGTTAAGTGGACCACTGAAGAAAACGTGGCGTGGAAAGTGGCGATGCCCGGTTTCAGTGGCTCGACACCCATCATCTGGCGCGATCGAATCTTCCTCAACGTCGCCGACGGTGACAACTTGTTCCTGTGGTGCCTCGACAAAAACAAAGGTGAAGTCCTCTGGAAGCAACCGCTCGGTGCGGGCAACGTAAAGATGCGGAAACAAAACATGTCGTCGCCCTCACCGGTCACCGATGGACGCAGTGTCTACGTAATGACCGGAACCGGCATCCTCAAGGGTTTCGACTTCAACGGCAAAGAGCTCTGGTCCAGAGACATCCAGAAAGATTATGGTGAGTTTGGTTTGAACTGGGGTTACGCCTCTTCGCCATTACTGTATGAAGACTCGCTCTATGTTCAGGTGCTTCACGGAATGAAGACCGACGCTGCGTCGTATGTAATGCGTATCGATAAAAAGAGCGGGAAAACGTTGTGGAAAGCGGATCGACCGACGAATGCGATTCGCGAGTCTCCGGATTCTTACACGACGCCCGCGTTGCTTCGTTACGGCAAGAACACCGAGATCGTGATCACTGGAGGAGATTGCGTCACCGGACACGATCCGGCAACCGGCAAAGAACTCTGGCGCGCCAACGGTCTCAATCCCGACAACAATCCGTCCTATCGTATCGTTGCGTCGCCGATCGTGTTTGACAACATCATCTACGCTCCCACGCGCGTCAAGCCGTTGCTCGCACTCAAAGCAGGCGGCCGCGGCGACATTACGAGCTCGCATGTGCTCTGGTCCACTCCAAATGGACCGGACGTGCCGACACCAGTCACCGATGGAAAATATTTCTACATGATCAACGACCGTGGGATCATGTGGTGTCTTGATGCCAAAACCGGCGCCGAGCTCTACGCACAGCAACGCATCAAACCGGGCACATACAGCGGCTCCCCGGTACTTGCGGATGGAAAGATCTACATCACCAATGAAGACGGGCTGACGACTGTGGTTGCGGCTGGCCCAAAGTTCGAAGTGTTAGCTGAGAATCCACTGAACGATTACGTGCTGAGCTCGCCTGCGATTTCGGACGGCAGGATCTACATTCGCACGGCACTGCACCTGTATGCTATCGGCAAGAAGTGAGCCACAGATTTTACGGCTTGGAAAGAACGGATTATGAAACGCTTGCTAAGTATCGTTGTCGTCGCTGCTGTACTTGTGTTGAACCTAAAAGCACAGGAGTCGCAGCTCGGGAAGGTTGAGTTTCCGACGTCGGGATCGGAGAAGGCGCAGGCCCATTTCCTGCGCGGGCTCGCGGCGCTACATTCCTTCTGGTACGAAGAGGCGTTCGATGCGTTTCAGGAGTCGACTAAGATCAATCCTGACTTCGCGATGGGCTACTGGGGCGAAGCGATGACCTACAATCATCCGCTCTGGGGTGAACAGGATCTCACTGCCGCCCGTGCCGTCGTCGCCAAATTCAAAGATACGCCAAAGCTAACGGAACGAGAGCGAGCGTACCTCAATGCTGTTCGCCTCCTTTACGGTGAAGGCGACAAACGCGCGCGTGACGCAGCTTATTCCGCAGCGATGGAGAAGATCTATCGCGCGTATCCCGACGATCTGGACGCGGCAGCATTCTATTCGCTATCACTTCTTGGTATCGCCGGCGGCGAGAAGGGTTACCGGCTGCAAATGAAGGCTGGCGCGATTGCCTTAGAGGTCTATCAGAAGAATCCGAATCATCCGGGCGCGGCGCACTACATCATTCACGCCTTTGACGATCCTGAACACGCTATTCTCGCACTTCCTGCTGCACGTCGTTATGCCAGCATCGCTCCTGAAGCCCATCACGCGCGTCACATGCCTTCGCATATTTTTCTGCAACTCGGAATGTGGCCCGAGGCTGCAGCATCGAATGAGTCCGCGTGGGAGGCGTCGGATGCGTGGATGAAGCGAAAGAATCTGCCAGTCAGCGTACGTGATTATCACAGTCTACACTGGCTGCTTTACGCCTATCTGCAACAGGGACGTTACAAGGACGCGGAGAAGCTGCTGACTTTGATGAAGAAAGTGATGTCGGAATCGACTTATGACAACAAGCTGCGACCGGGCTATTACGAAAATAACTATGCCAATATGGCCGCGGCGTTCATTGTCGAAACGGAAAGATGGAATCTGGCGAGCGAGCTCTTTCCTGAGAACAAAGCTCCTGCAACCTCTGAGCAGACCTCGATGGGCGGGAGTCATGGCAGTCACACTATGGCTCCAGCCTCGGGAAACGCAACCGTACGCACGTCATCAGCCAGTGTCACATTGCCCTTGTTCATTCGGGGACTGGCTGCCGCGGTCAACGGCTCTGACGTCAGTCAGATCATTAGCGACCTGCAAGCGGTTCGCTCGAGTCGTCCTGCAAATTCGGAGATTTTTGAACTCGAGATCGCGGCCTTGAGTGCTTCGATGAAGAAGGATCATGAGAAGGCGATTGAGTTGATGAAGAAGGCCACTGCATTAGAAGAGGCAAACAGTGCACCCTATGGCCCACCCAGCCTGATTAAGCCCTCACACGAACTTTTTGGTGAGATCTTGCTGCGCGCAGGAAAGCCCGCCGAAGCAACCGAGCAATTCAAGATCGCGTTGCTGCGTCAACCAAACCGCGCTCGTTCACTCCTGGGCTTACAGCGTGCAACCGCCGAGACAAGCCGCAGATGACGCGGATCGGGTTTTAAAATCCGGCTTATCCGTCCTACTTCGCTCGGACATCATAGGCGTAGATCGTATCCTGATCTCGCAGATACAACCGCCCGCCGACCACGACGGGATGAGTCCACGTCGGCAGATTGCCCTGCGCGATCCGGAAGCGTCCCTTCTCTTTGTAACCCGTCGGCGTCGCTTCCACTAATCCGACCACGCCAGTCTCACTGAAGCAGTACAGATTGTTATCAGCAAAGACCAGCGATCCCTTCCCGACGCTGCGATCGCGCCACACTATCTCGCCGGTATCAAATCGCATGGCGGTTAGAATAGACTCCGAAAACCCGTAAAGGTAGTCACCAATCAACACGGAACTGCTGTGGTGATTGCGCATGTCCCTCGTAAACCAGATTTCCTGAGCCTTGTTGTCCGCCTTAATCTCAACCACACCGCCACCAGTCCCGTAACCCGAAGACAAAAACACACGATTCCCACGTGCTATCGGCGTCGCCACATTTGCGGTTTGGTTCGAGGGTTTATCATACTCCCACAACAGGCGACCATCCTTCGCGTCAAGTCCGACTGCTCGTTGACCCGTAAAGAACACCACCTGCGTCGTGCCGTTTAACTCCACCGGAATTGCAGACGAATAACCTGCCTTATCGCTCTGACTCTTCCAAACCAGTGAGCCGTTAGCTTTGTTGAGCGCGACGATCGAAGCACCGGGACCACCGGCGTTCACCAGCACTTTGTCGCCCAGTACGAGGGGTGACTCGCTGATGCCCCAGGTGATGTTTGAGCCGCCAAACTCACGCAGCACGTTCTTGGACCAGACAATCTTTCCGGTGCGCGCGTCCAGAGCCGAGAGATCGCCGGCGCCACCCAGCGCGTAAATTCGATCGCCATCGATGGTCGGCGTACCTCTTGGTCCATCACCACGATCGTTGCGAAAGGCGCTGCCATGTGGTGTCGACCACGCCTCTTTTCCGGTCGCGATATCAAACGCTATGACGTACTCACGTTCACCGCGCAAACCCATCGTGTACAACTTACCGTTCGCGACAGAGAAGGAAGAATACCCACCGCCAGCGCCCGATGCTTTCCAGACGAGTGGCGGACCTTCCGCCGGCCACTGCTTCAGCAGTCCGGTTTCCTTCGAAATGCCATCGCGATTCGGTCCACGCCATTGCGGCCAGTCGGCGGCAGACTGTGCCAATGCCTGATGGGCCAACGCCAAGAGCAAAATCGCCGGCAACAAGACCCGTGTGTTCTTCATTCTGAACTCCTTCGTGTAGAGAACTCGTTCGGACGGGGAGACACGAAGATACGCTTAAGACGATGGTTTATAGTAAAGCACCAAACCGCCGCCCAAAGCGGCCAAAACAAATCCAAGATAGAGCAACGGATTCGGCGAAGTCTTCGGTGGATGCAGCCACATCGAATACAAAACATTCACGAGGGGCGCTCCGGCAAAGACGAGTGGCATCACGTACGTCGGTAATCCACCCGACTTGAAAGCAAAGATGATACAAACAGCTCCGATTGCGCCAAGTGCGCCGGCAACGGTCGCACCGACAGAGCCTTTCATGGTGAAACCGCTGAGCTCGCCCTGCGCCGACAGACTAATCACCGGCACGAGGACACCAATTAAAAAGTAAGCGACACCCACGCAGAGCAGGGCGCGCATAGGATTGCCGAGCTCTGTCTGGCCGCGATGCAGAGCAGGACCATATAGTCCCCAGGAGAGCGCGGCGCCGAGAGCAAAAAGGATCCAGAGCATTAGG